>JBHLRQ010000001.1:0-141750 GCA_048882385.1 Candidatus Thorarchaeota archaeon
TCAGACTCGTTCGAGACCAGCTCGATGTGTTTGACGATAATTGAGCTCCCTGATACATTCCCAAAAATCAACGCTGCCGCTTCATTGGGGAGATTTGTTTCCGCATGCTCATGAAGATTATACAAGTTGTCAAAAGATAGATGCAGAGTGTACTGCATCAATAACCCTCCGCTAGTCCAAGGCAGATTTGATTTCCTCTAGTACAATACAAGTTTCAGCATCCCCAACTCCAGTTATGCCACCAAGACGAGTTTCGAGGAATGTTTTCAATTCTGTGAGATCATCCACTGTAACCATCAACATTAGCCCACAAGCACCATCTAAATAGTATGCTTCATTGACCTCTTCAAAGCTCCTGAGCTTCTTGGAGATTTCTTTGGCTTCTTTCATAGCTGTCTTAACACGGATGACTGCACGTATCTTCTTTCCAATTTTAAGAGGATCCAATACTACAGTGAAACGCTTGATGTATCCCTCATCCTGCAATCTCTTCACGCGTCGTCGAATAGTGACTTCAGTCCTGCCAACAGTATCTGCAATCTCACTAAAAGACCGTCTACCGTCTTTTTGAAGCATTGTGACGATTTGAGCATCAATTGGATCCAAATTCTTCATGATAATTCACCAATCTCTCCGAGATGCTGCAGGTGTTCGATATCGTTCATATATATTAACTGTTATGTACGAACTCGTTAGGATTGATTTCACTCATCTAAGCATTTGCTAATTAGAGCACTTTAAGCTCTTCTTCAATGATTTTGTCCTCATTAGGAGACATAACTGCATAGAGCTCTATATGATCAATCAATGCTTTGGCATTACGAATCTTCTCTTCAAGCAGTTCCTGTATCTGAAAGATCCCGGATGCGTTATTCATAATTACCTCTATTCTTACAGTCTTGGAGTCACCCTTTCGGATATTCACACGCTCTATGGCCATTGCTGAGGCTGAGTGAATATTGACACTTCCTGCTTCAAATGGAATCCTAGCTCGCCCTTTGGTCATATCCAGTGCATCAGCAATACCAACCACTCCTGCTTCGATAGTCAAGGGAACAGCCACTTTGTCATGACAGTAGATAGAATGCATCACATGACCTCTGATGTGTACTTGTTTCCGTCTGTCTTTAGGATAGACCTTGGCTAAGATTCTGTCCAATATGGGCATAGCTATCACTACTGAAAATTCATCGTGGTTAGCGCGACCTACAGCCATTCCGATGTCATGAAGATAGCAACCTAACAACACAACTAGTTCAGAATCTTTGATTGTACCGGTTTCTTCCTGAACAATTGTGGTCTGTATGCCTTTACTCAGCTCTCTCAAAAGCCGGATTCCACTAAGTGTTACAATTAACGAGTGTGTATGACCATGATCTGAGTAGCCCATTCGATCTATTGCCATACGATTGCTGTCTTCTAATACAGTCTGTACCTCGGCATCACTCTCTAATGCATCAAATGCAATTTGACAGAGCTCATTATTCTTGAATGCTCTTCGGACTCTGTCTTTCAATGTACTTCTTTGTTTTGGGCTTTTTGTCATTTTCTTAATGCCCCTAATTTCTTCTTTCTTATTCAACTCTGATTAATGCGAATTCAGTAATAAATGAGATACTGGTTGTAACTCTATTCTAGTAGGTAATTATTCAGGTTCCCCTCAACCTACTAAACTGACAAGCTATTCAGATTCAATCTTTTTGTTATTGATATCAACACAAATTCTCATATGAACTGATTGTAACCGGCATGTTTGGCAACTGAGGAAAAGGCTATTGTCATTGGGTGGAAATAGAATACCTATGACAATAGATTAAGATCATAGGGAGTTTATAGTCTGATTGGATTAGGACCAATCTTCCTTATCTCGTCAGCGAACTTGTTGATCTCAGCCGCGAACTTGTCACCTTCAGCAGCACTCACGAACACCATTTTCACACGGTCCTCATTGAGTCCTAACTGTCCGATCAACCTCTTGGCAAATCGAACCCTTCTCTCAGCCCCCAAATTTCCAGTCTTGTAGGCAATATCTCCAGGATGACATCCTACAACCAACACTCCGTCAGCCCCTTCCTGCAATGCTTTCAGAAGAAAGTTGATGTCAAGTCTAGCTGTACACGGCATCCTGATTATCCTGCTCGTGATGTCGTACTGCAACTTCATCGTTCCTGCAAGGTCTGACGCTGCGTACATGTACTGCATATGAGCTCTCAATAGGATGAAAGGAATTCTAATCGAATTCACATCCTTCTAAAATATGTCCTGAATTCTCCTCGGCTCATTATATGAAGAACTTGGTGGATCCACCTTCAGGGCAATATATTTGGTGCTGATTCTCAAAGTGAGGTATTGAGGACACATACTCAGCTATTATTCTTCCTCTAATTCATTTTTCTTCTGAATTCTGCTTTCCGACTGACGAATTAGTCACTGTTTCTGAATCCTCTGGTTCTTGGAGTCGTGCTGATATTAATGTTGGGAGTTCCTTTCTTGTCAAATTCTTTCCATATCTGATGAATGCTATGAAGACAACAAGGTAAGCTATTGCACAAAGTATAATCAGACAGATCGCTGCATTTTCCAAAGAGGTGGAGGTTGCCATTGCAAAAGTCCCGATGGTATTGAAAGTTGCATGGAAAAGGGCTGGGAGGAGAACACTGTCCGTATTATTGAATATCCAAGTGTAGATGAACGCGACGGCGATATAAAAGGCTAAGAAGAACCAAATATCAGTGTCGAATACGCCACTCCAGGTAAAGACAAGATATAATGGAAGATGCCAAATCCAACCCATTAGAGCCTTCGTCAGAGTTGCAGGAATAACAGGAAGTTGTTGCTGCAATCTGAGTTGAGCAAAACCAGTCCACCCTACTTCTTCTTGACCTCCCGTTGGAACAAGTTCTCCAAAAAATGTCACCAAGATTGCCAGAACTGATGCTCTCTCAAAATCTGAAACAAATGTACCTCCAAGAAACCAGACATTCAGATAGAAGGTGCCGTACTTGATGAGAATTGGCACGCCGAAAGCAATAGCGTACCATGGAATTGCTACTCGCCAGTTGAAGACCTTCTTCAACAATCCTCTTGTACCAGCTTTTCCATAATTAACTCGATAAACAATGAACGCAGAGAGGAGAGGTCCCCATACTGACCCGATAGCAATAAAGGGATAGAATATCATGTAGTAATGTCCCTCAAAGATTAGTTCGACAAAATTTTTTTCCGGCCCAAAGGGAGTAAGTATGATATCCATTACCAGCCACCCGCTCCAAGTAATCGAGAAGGCGATAATGTAGAATATCAGGATGTCATACTTCTTCAATAGTATCCTTATCTTTGATGGCTCTTCAAAGGTCATTTGCTACAGCACATCTTCGCCAATTCAATTATTTGTAATAAATCATTTAATCAACGCAATAATTAATCTTAATCGAGTTCGTAATTCTGGCTGGACATCTCATACTTAATTACACATTTAATTATAGAAAGTTATTACTCATTTCAACAGAGCTTCTTCTATAGTCGAATTGGGTTGGGTCCAATCTTCCTGATTTCGTCAGCGAACTTGTTGACCTCAGCCGCAAATTTGTCACCCTCAGCAGCTGACACAAACACCATCTTGACTCTATCTTCGTTCAGTCCAAGTTGACCAACTAACTTCCTAGCGAATCGTACTCGCCTCTCTGCTCCTAGGTTCCCAGTCTTGTAGGCACAATCTCCAGGATGACAGCCAATGACTAGCACCCCGTCCGCTCCTTCCTGCAACGCTTTCAGAAGAAAGTTGATGTCCAGTCGAGCCGTGCATGGCATTCTGATGATCCTGCTCGTGATGTCATACTGATACTTCATGGTCCCTGCAAGGTCGGACGCAGCGTACATGCACTGCATACATCCATAGACGATGATATTCATATCCTTGGGAGGCATCTTTTGATCAATCACTCCAAGTGGGGTATATAGGCGGACTCGATAAGCCATATATTTCTTCAGTTGCAATATATCTATGGTAACATGACTGGCTTTATTCATTCCAGTCTTTAACTAGACCAGAAGAAATTATGGAAAAGTATCTAGGATGTGCATCCACCTCAGGTTTTATTAGCATTCAATACATAACAATTGTTAAGCCACTCAAGAGGCGCCAGATGACAACGTCTGGGAATTCTGTGTTGAGCGAGATCATGAACTCAACCAATATTGATCCTGCGACAGACACAGCACAGAAACAGGTTGACAAACGAAAGGGCTGAGTGTCGGACTATCTGTTCGATTATATAAGACACGACAAAGACAGTCCCTTTGGATGAGAGGAATCGGACCACTGTCATATCTGAGACTTGGGTGGCTTTCCTGCGTTTTGGATATCTATGCGTCTTGAGTGAAACTATTGCATCAATACTCTGGCGGTTTCCTGAGATGGCCCAAGATGATGCGTAGAGTTTCTAATCTATGTTCAATCTAGGTGATTTGAGAATATTGTATAAATGGTTTCAACAAGATCATCCAAAGCAGATACTGGTTCTAAAACAGTGCAACTCTCCAAACCCCGGTTAGGAGTACCAGTGCCATTATTGAACATAATGTATCCATCACCTACTTGGAATGTTATGACATATACCCATGAACCATCGGAATAGATGATTTCAATTTCAAAACCCATGTTGAAACTGGACTCTAGTAGTAGAGATGACGACATCTCGGAAGGATGTGTTTGGTTCATTCCTTCATTAAGACTCAGACTGATATTCTCAATCTCTCCTGGAGTAACTGTGAATTCCCTCTCGTAGAGTAATGGGTTTTCAATACTTTCAGAGTCGTCCACAAAACTTGCCATAATCAGCAGTCCAGTTTCTTGGAATACGAAAGAAGCATCCATGAGTTCGGGGTATAGAATATCCGTGCTATTTCCACATATCTTCAATGATGCAATATCAAGTGAGTGTGTTGTGTTTGAACTATCAGTGAGAGAGAAGTACAGGAAAGCAGTGGCTGCTACTGCTACAACGATAATGGTTGCAACGGTAATTGCTTTGAAGCTTTCTTCAGCGATTGAAATTCCCTCCAATCATTATTGTAGAGGGGTAGGTCATGAATCTTCTTGTGTACATACTCTGTGTTTGGATTTATTCCTAAACCAGTTCCTCAGAATCAGGTTGCCACTCGGGATACACTATACAGAGAAACTCTAGATCGCTATCGCCAATGTTCTCTATCTTTTGTACACCTTGTGGAGGTATGTAGACAGTGTCACCTGGGACAACGTGCTCCGTTTCATCATCGATATGCATTATTCCCTCTCCCTTGAGAATATAGTACACCTCTGAGGCAGTCTTGAAACGATGAGGCAACGAAGTCTTCTTGGGAGGAAGGGTTGCATGTGCTAGACTGTATCCAAGATGAAGTGGTGTTGATTCGTGTTTTGGATTCAACATCTCTCGAATGATTGTATCATCAAGAGCAACTATCTCTTTGAGGTCCTTCAGTTTCTTCACAATCATCCTAACGTCTCCTACAGCTCAGGAGGTTTCTTGTTGTACCATTTGGGTATCTTCTCCATGGCTGGTTCATATCCGCTGAGGACATGTCGACCGAGAATCAATCTTTGCACCTCGCTAGTACCCTCGTAAATCTGGTAGAGCTTTGCGTCCCTGAAGAGTTTCTCAAGGGGGTACTGATCAATGTAACCATAACCTCCATGAATCTGAAGTGCTTCACTTACAACCTCCATTGCAGCATCGGTGGCGTATGCTTTTGCTGCACTCGCAGGAACAGTTGCATCACCAACATTGTCAGTAGTCCATGCAGCCTTCAGGTACATCATTCTTGAAGCTTCAATCTTCATGAACATCTCGGCTAGTTTGAATTGAATCACTTCAAACTCACGTAGTTTCTCACCGAACACCTCTCTCTTATTGACGTAGTCCCGTGCGTATTCCATGGCTGCACGTGCGAGACCTGTTGCAAAGGCTGCTATTGATGGTCTGGTCATTGCAAACGTCTTCATTGCAATCCCGAATCCTTTCCCTTCAGATCCCAAGATGTTCTCTTCTGGAATCTTAGCATCACGGAATATGACGGATGATGTGGTAGATGCCCTATGACCCATTTTCTCTACTGGACGACCAGTTTTGACACCAGGCGTATCGGCATCGACAATAAATGCACAGAGTGCCTTGTGACGCTTACTTGGATCAAGACTTGCAAAGACAGTGAAATAGTCTGCATGTGGAGCATTTGTAATCCAGAACTTGGAGCCGTTTAGGATATAGTTACTTCCTTCTTTCTTCACACGTGTTTGGATACCAGCAACATCCGAACCCATTCCAGGTTCCGAGCAAGCAAAACTGACAAACTTTAGCTCTTCGGTGAGCGGTCGAAGGTATTTCTCCTTTTGGTCATCAGTACCTGCTATAAGGATTGGTTCTGCACCTAGTGTATTGACATAGATACTCGTGGTCATTCCAGCACAGCCAGCAGCCATCTCTTCAACAGTGATGCACTGTTCAATTGACCCTAGACCTGGACCTCCAAACTCTTTTGGAATGGAGAGGTTCATCAATCCTTCTTCCCAGCACTTCTGGATTATGGAACGTGGGAATTCTCCACTCTTGTCGTAATAATGAGCATAGGGAATCATGTACTCCTGAGCAAAAATCCTCGCTCTTTTTTGAAGCGCTAACTGTTCATCTGTCAATCTGAAGTCAATCATTGCGGTTCCTCATTATGGGTTTGTGCAGATCCAGAAATTCCACTATGTCGTATAAGTCAGTTGCGAAGTGACTGTTCTATTCTAGGGGGATGACGTGATATGTTTCACAACCTCAGGCAGGTTCCATTTCAATTCCAACTCTAAAGCTCCACCTTCAGGACCAGGACATCGCCTAACACAGGTACGACATGCAACACATAGCCAGAGATCCACCTCTACTGTGCCAAAACCAGGTGATTCTTTCTCAAGTTTAATGTCCTTGGATGGCTTCACTGTAGCTAGATTTTGAATTGTTTTGTAGAATAGTGAACGATTTGTTGGTAGCTCAGAAAGTGCCTCATCAGAGATTTCAAAGAACTTAGGAATCTCAATTCGATGTCTGAGTTCTATAGCATCTTCTGGACAAGCGAGTTCGCAGGATTTGCAACCAAGACATTTTGAGTGGTCCCAGTTCACGGTTCCAAATCCTAGAAGAGGTGCATAGCCCATCTGACTTCTGTACTCATCAAGAACTGATGGTACATCTACATCAACAAGGTCCTCAAGTGTCACTTTAGGTCTTGTACTTGGTATCTTAGCACGGGTACGATATGCTAATAGTACTGCAGATCGTATCTTGTCCTCGACTTCTACAAGTGTGGACTCATCAACAACGACCCCACCCACTCTTATTGTGATTAGTTTGTCACGGGCTTTATCGAATGTTTCTAGCGAGGTTGCAAGTTTTCCAATGTCCTGTGCTTTGAAATCACCAAGAATCCTAACGAGTTCAACTTTGGCTTCAGAGAGTTGAAGGGCGAGGCTGCATGCAGTTTGTATTGTGATCTCTGCTTCAGAAGGAGTTCTAGGAACATCGTATAGTATGTAGCCATGACTCTCTCCAGCAATTGTCAAAAGCTCATCTCGCTTCATTCGAAGAAGATGTCTGAGAATTCTATCCTGGGGTATTTTTGTTCTTTCAGCAAGATCTTTCGCCGTAAGTGATCCGAGTTCTCTGATTAAAATCAAAATTGTACCCCTTTCTAGTTCGTTATCGAGATAAGTATCCATCATAGTCTGATAGAATTCAGGGTCCAATTTTTCTCCATAGACATTTGTGCCAGATACAAGATTAGGACCCTTCTCTAGGGTGATCTTCAATCTGAATCTGGCAAATGCCTCAAGGCCAGCAGACACAAGAAGTCTAAGAGTTTCCGAGTCATCTGATGTCTGTGAAGTAAGAAGAGCCTCTGTGGCACTATCAACAGCCCCTCTTAACTTGGTCAGACTTTCAGAGAGAGCTGTTTCATCATATGTCCCAAGTATCTGCAACCTTTCAAGAAGTGACTGTAATGATTCCAAGGAAGTACTTGCATTGTTGGCTTCTTTACCGTCTAGGGTTTTGATCATTCCACGAACCTGTTGGACCATTCTCTTCATTACTAGCGTCGAGTTGGGAGTTTCTGTGAGTACTTTTGAGAAGACTGGCGAATCTCCCTCAAGGCTGATCATCTCCACCTCTCCTCGTTGAATCATGGTAATAATTGCTGTCTGCACATTTCTTGGTGGAACTTTCATGAGTTCTCCAATTTGGATGACGGTCTTTGAACCCATTTTACCCAGAATGAACATGATTATTCCACGATGTGCTTCGGTGAGTATATTCTCTGCAACCAATCTGGCGAAACGATCATCATCTATTCGTTCCTCTCGCTTCCCTCTCTTCACCTGTGCGGTGGATCTGAGGCCTGGTCCATATCGAGTCTTTGTCCCAATCTTCTGAAGTTCATCCAGTGCAACGTCAGGGTCAGTTGTTGTTTTTGAATTAGCCAGCTCAAGGGTTTCAATCAGGGAAATTAATTCAGACCTTGCAGATTCAGCCTCTGCCTTGGCATTTTCTTCAAATTGATTAATAATCGACTCAATCTCTGTTGTTAATTCTGATACAGTGACGAGGATCTTACTCATATCAACTTCAACACTGGTCTGAGTTTCTTCAACTACTGTCATCTTTGAGAGAGTTTCTGAAAGCAGCTTGAGTAGTCTTTTCAGAGGTTCTGACTCTGCTACTGATTGTGATTTTTCGAGATTGTTAATGGCTTCCTGAAGAATTCCCTTGTCCTTTATCTCCGACGTGAGATTGGCCTTTTCGATGGCTGAAAAGAACTTGGAAAAGTATGAGTCTGGCAAAGCAAGAATTGATTCAGTAAGTGGTGTCAATTCTGTTTTCAGAGTTTCTAGTTCTTCCTTGACCTTACTGAGAGGTATTACTGACTCCTCTTTTAGACCTCCTAGTGCTAGGACCATATCAAGCATACGCTGTCTCTTGGGAGCAATAGTCTTCTTTTCCTGGGAATGACTCACTTGCTCACCTCCATCCACTTACCTGCAGTTCCTTGGTGAACTGGTGTTGGTCCTAATTTCTTCGCGCGTTTTACCATCTCATTGATTGCATTAGTGAATCGTTCAGGTTCAGCACTGAACATCCTGAACATATCGACTCGTTCACCCTTCCAGCCAATGGCATTCAGAATGTCACGAGCCACGTCAACTTGTACCTGTGCAATCTCGTTTCCAGTCCCTCCAATGTGACAACGATCCTTCTCACAAGCTGCAATCATGACTGTGCTTGCTCCGTGTTCAAAACCTTTTAGAATGTCTATTATACTGACTCGGCCTGCACAAGGAACTGGAATAAATCGGGTGCTTGCAGGATACTGCATTCTTCGAGTGCCAACAATATCGATTGTTGAAACAGAACATTCCTCACAGTAGAAACAGAGTGTGATTGGATACTCTGATCCTGCATCTTTGAGTAGATATTCAATCTCAGACCAGAGTTGATCATTTGAGAGAAAATTGAGCTGGGTGGCTCCAGATGGACACAGGCTTTGACAGACTCCGCAGGAATGACAGTTGAGTGTGTCAATAGCTGCTTTGAATAGAATCTTCTGTTCTTCATCAGCTTCCTCGGCTTCGGACTGCTCAATCATTATAGGGACTCCACGAGGGCACTGTTGAGCGCATAGACTACATCCTACACAGTCATCAACATCTAGAATTGCCCCACGCGCTAGTTTCTCGATGCTGCCTCCTTGGAGTTCATTGTGTATCATGAGTGCTGCCGCTTGTGCGTCTGTGACTGCCTCAAAGACGAACTGAGGTCTTGTGACACCGCCAACCGCAACTACTCCTCGACGTCGAGTTTCGTTTCTTCGCAGCTTCCCATACAGCTCTTTCACATGACCATCTTCTTCAATATCATATCCCAAGGTTTCAGAAAGCTCAGAGACCCCATCAGGTGGGAGAATAGCTGAGGAAAGAACTAGTAGATCTGCAGGTACCTCTAGATACTTGTTCAATAGAGAATCATAGATTCTGACGAAAGTCTGACCCTCGTGCTCCCAAGTCATACTCACACGACCCCGTATATAGTCAACACCTTTCTCTCGGGACTCCTTGTAGATCATCTCGTTCTCGAATGGTACGCGAATGTCCATGTACACTATTCGTACATTAGCATCTGGGACCTTCTCAAGTATCTCAAGTGAATTATCAATGGCAAACGTGCAGCAGAGTTTGCTACAGTCCTTTTTGTAATCCTCTGAACGACTTCCAACACACTGAACCATAACAACTTCTTTCACAGATTCACCGTTAGATGGCCGGACCAGACTTCCTTCAGACAACATACATGAGAGCTCAAACTGTGTGAGGACATCAGGGTTCTTACCGTATCGGTATTCCTCCATTCCTATGGGTTTGAATTCTTTGAATCCTGTTGCCAAGACAACTCCTGATGTTGGCAGTGTATGTTCGTTCCCGTCATCTGAGATGTAGTGAATGGAAAAACTGCCCATTTCTCCAGTGACGTATTTGACTTTGCTCTTTGATATGATTGTGATCTTCTCATCCTTTTGAATCGCTTCTAATCGACCACTGAGAATTTCTAATCCAGATATTCCTGTGGGAGCCACTTTTGGAAGGTCTTTCACATGACCTCCGAGCTCTTCTTCAATCTCGAACAATGTAATCTTGTATCCAAGATTTGAGAGGCTGAGTGCGGACTCTATACCGGCAATCCCACCTCCGATTACAGTGACATGAGCGGGTATCTCTTTCTTCTCTAAAACATAGGGCGTTGATTTTGCGGACCGTGCCAGCGCTCCACGTATCATATCAATTGATTTCTGAGTCGCCTCTTCAGTTTCTTTGTGAACCCATGCAGAATGCTCACGAATATTTACATACTGGATCTGAGATGTATCAATTCCCTTCGAATCAAGATACTGATTGATTCGGGGTTGTATCTTCTGGCTCGTACAGGCTGCAATTACTAGATGTCCGTTGTTTGCTTTGAGAAGATCTGCTATCTTTGATAATCCGTCATCTTGACAGACAAGATCGTGGACATAAACAGAAGATGTGAGATCCATCTTACCAACCTTGGTTTCCAAGATGTCATATTTAAGCTGGAGCTGTTTCCCACAGGTGCAGATGAGTACTGATGATTTACTGTCATTCATGTCAGTTTCACTTCCTGCCTTGTAGTATCTTGGAAACTACAGCACGTGCTTGAGTAACACTCTCAGGAACCTCTGCAGGTCCCAAAGCTGTTCCACACGCATAGACGTGGTCACCAACTACAACTTCATTCTCTGCAACAGGGTCTGCAGCACCAACAAAGCCACTTGCAGACTTCAGTCCCAGGGTTTCGATAATCTTGTTTCCATCAGCTGGAGGTTCTAGGGCTGACGACAATACAAAGAGATCTACCGAGAATTGGAGGTACTTGTTTAGTAATGAGTCATAAACCACGATATCAAGCGTGTCATCATCGCGTGGGGTAATCAGAGAAACCCTTCCTCTTACAAATTCAACACCTGATTCACGAGCTTCGCGATAGTACCTCTCGTACCTATCATACGTCCGAATGTCCATATATACGACGCTAACTTGGGTGGCATCTCTTTCCTGTGTCATAATGTTTGCATGCTTGAGTGCAAAGATACAGCAGATCTTTGAGCAATAGGGGTAGTAGTTCTCATCTCGACTTCCAACACACTGAACCATCATCACACGTTTTGCAGGCTTTCCATCAGACGGTTTTACAAGCGCCCCACCAGACTCTCCCAGGGGATCAAGTATCTTTGCCAGTTCAAGCTGCGTCACAATGTTGGGATGTTTGCCATAGTTGTATTCTTCAATGTTTGATGGTCGTAGTTCATGGTAGCCTGTCGCAATGACAATATCTGAAACTTTGACTGTTTCCTCAGTGGGTTGAGCACTCAAATCAATTGCCTTTGTTGGACATTCTTCTTCAGCCAGTTTGGACTTGTCATCTTCTTTTGTAGGATCATAGACCACGGCTTGGGGCTGACATTGTGGCGATAAAAATTGAAAGGCATCAGACTTCTCTAGACAGAGACCGCACATTGTGCACTTTCTTGGGTCTACATATTGTGAACCAACTTTGATCTTTACTGAGAAGTGGCCAGGGGTACCCGATATTTCTTCTACCTCACTGTTCATCTTCAGATCGATGTTTGGTTGTTCAATCAATGCGCTTCTGTAGAAGCACTTGCGTATCCCTGGGCGCCAGCGATTTCCCTCGAAACAATAAAAGCAGTCGTCAGTTGGAAATGCTTTGTAAAGATCGAGTGCGTTGCCACCAACTGTGGACAGACGCTCTACTAGTATTGTTTTGATTCCAGAGTCTGCTAGCTCTACGGCAGCAGTCATCCCTGCAACGCCGGCTCCGATTATGAGGACCGGATCAGACACTCCTTTTTTCACCTCAACCAGTCAGATGATCAAGAATTGGGTCTGCGGGAACCCTGTTCATACTAAGCCCAACTTCTTCCTCATTCAATCCCATAGATAGTCCAAGAATTTGAGGATATAGAACAACAGGCAGATTGTATTCTTCACCGTAGGAATCTTTCAATCCAAGCTGCTGGAGATCAAGTTGATTTCCACAAGCTGGACAAACTACTGTGATGAACACTGCACCAAATTCTTTCATTGATTTCAATTTGTCACGTGCTAGACGTATTGCTAGAGATTCATCCACTGGGAGAACTGTTGCCCCACAACATTGTTTCCACAGAGGGTATTCTACTACTGCTGCTCCAGTAGCTTCTACTAACTCATTCAAATATTCGGGCTTGAATTCTGTAACATCAGCAGGACGGAGAAGATGGCATCCGTAATGGATTGCTATTCCTACACCATCCAATGGTTTTACAACCTTCTTTCGTATTTCTTCAACACCGATATCTGTGTACAGGGCTTCGACAAAATGTCGAGGAGTTATAGTACCCTTAAACTCAAGACCTTCCTTCTTTAGGACAGCGTTGACCTTCTTTCTATAATCATCATTATGTTTGAGAAAATGATGTACATCCTTGAGTGATGCAAAGCAACCATTACAAGGTGTAACAATATCATAGCCGTTTTTCTCTGCAATAGCCAAAGTTCTTGCATTTACTGTTAACCAGCCCGTATAATCGATAGCGCGAAGATTTGGACTGCCACAACATGCTACACCTTCCATGTATTCTAGTTGTATATCAAATGCTTCTGCAACCTTAATCGTGGCTGCTTCATAGTTGGGATAGTTTGCAGGTACACTGCAACCCACGTAGAAGTTGTATACTGGCACCTTATTCACCGCCCTCCACGAGTTTCTTAGTTCGAGTTTCTGCTAGAATCTCCTTCACTGGATCAACAGAAAGACCAGGTACGTCTGGTTCAAGGCCCATATCTTCACGTTCCCAATCAGCAGTGACTGTGTAGAGCTGTCCTTTCTCAAGTAGTTCCTTGGCAAGAGCGACAATGTTAGGCGGCACTTTGCCTTCTTCGGCAGCCAAGTTCTTACAGTCAAAGAAGATGTCAGTGACTCGTACTTTTTGCGGACAGCGTTCTTGGCACTGAAAACATGTCAGACAGAGCCAAATTTCATTGGAAGACAAGACCTCATCACGCATTCCTAATAGTATCATTCGAATAAGCTGATGGGGTTTGTATTCCCAGATATTTGCAATAGGACATGCAGCTGTGCAAGTCGAGCAGGCAAAGCAGGCAGAAAGTTCTTCACCCTCTGGCATGCTTTGAATTTCCTCTCGGAATTTTTTATCAAGTTTCGACACATCAATTGGATCAATCAATGTGATTGGGGGTCCAGCCGGTTCATCAGTTTCAGCCATGGTAAACACCACAAGCATTCTTTGTTTTTGGCAGAGATGGCAGGGCAATTTGTCAGCCCATATTAAAAGTTTGCAGACGCGGCGTGTTTTTCTATTTTAGACCTAGATGACTAGTCTGGTAATCCTTTTTGATATATCAAACGGAGAATACCGGCTAGTCCAAACGTGATAAAACCCAAATAGAGCGCGATTTCAAGCAACCCCCAAGAGCTCGGGAGGTTCATCAATAATCCAGAGACAGCTAGTGCAATACAGAAAAAGCCGACAATGAAGAAAAACCATGATCGGGGAATTGACATGACTCAACAACCTCCAATGAGCACTTAGGACTTTCTGTCCTAGGAGGGTTGGATTAAGTCTAATACTTTTTCCATTCTTCCTTTCAATAGTCTATAAGGTTGAAGTGCGATATCCCGAATCTCTGTGGTTGCTTTTACAAGGTATCCTTTGAGATCATCAGCATCACCTTTCATTTTGACAAGAGTGGGACTAGCATCAGTCAGAAGGCGCAATGTGTTTGTGAGAGCTACTTGGTACTTGTCATATTCCATACCTATTTTGCTGCTAGACTCTTCGATAAACTCAATTAACGATATGAGTTCAGAAATAATGGCTTCCTTTGTCATCCCTTATCCTCCTCTGGGATGAATCGAACTACAGTGCCATCTCGAAGCCAAAGACTTGCATTGGCTGAAGGAATCATTACAATATCTTCCTTCTTGAAAGGACCGTATGTCTTCTCATCAAGTCCCATGAATGGCTCTTTAATTGCACGTAGAAACCTGACTGTAATGTAGTCAATTGCCTCAGAATCAGATGGCATTTCAGGGACGTCTTTTTTCGTTTCCTTTTTCTTCTTCTTTTTCTTCTTAACCGGTGAAGGTATTCCAGCTAGAGAATCCTTGATGAACTCTGTATGTCCATCGAGAGCCCTCTGGAATCTGTTATAGAATTCTTCCTCGGCAAGGGTCATGTCCCCTCTAGGTCTATGGCCGGATATTGCCGATTTCAGAATCTTCTGTCTTCTGAGCTCAAGAAGATCCTCTATCATGAATTCAATATTAAGAGCCTCCTGTGTCAAAATGTCTGCTTGAATGCGTTCTTCTGCATCAATGGAGGCTAATGAAAGCCGCAAGCCAGATAGATATGATACCATTTTGCTGAGCCGGAGATCACCCATATTTTGAAGACCTTCGTTTTCTAATTCGTTTTTCCATGCAGATACTATGTCAGAATATTCTAAATCACTCAATGGTAGCAACTCCTTTACAAAGAACGAATGCTGCGGCTGCTAATGGTAGCTCAACAGATTCACCATGGAATGGCCCATAGTGTTCGTCATTAATCTTGAAACGTGGAACTCCTGGACTCTTTTGTAGAAATTTAACCTTCATATGTCCATCATTGAATGCGATGGCATCTCTAAATGGGTCAAAATCATCAAGCTGATCTCGCGTCAGTTCAGTAACAGAAAAGCCAGTCTTACCATTTAGACTTCCAATTAATCGGATGACTCTATGGATGTCATGGGTCACTGGACGGTCTATCTCTCCTCCATAGAACTCGGCAGCTTTTTCCGCGATTTCTTGCCATGACTTTATTCCAATAGATTTTGCTTCTTTACTCAGAATCGGAGGTTTTCTAAGAAGACCATCCAGAGCTGCAACCTTTCCTTCTCTGAGAGGTTTCACCCAGCGTTCATTTCCTGAGTAGTTGTCAATGTTTCTAACAAATTCGACAATTGCATCTGCCATCTTTCCAGACCAACCAGGAAAAGACCTGTCTGTGATTCTGTTCACGCTGCCTTGTGGGAAGATTACTTTCTCTGTGTTAAGACCAAGACCCATGATATAATGCACTATCTGAATTCTACTATTCGAATCAAGTAAGTAGACGCGGGGGTCATGAACCCTTACATGATATCCTCGATGACCACTATAATTGAGTTGGATTGTATTGGGATCAAATCCAAAGTCATTGAGAAGAAAATCATCGTATAGTTTCACTGTGTGCTTCTTGGCTTCATCAAGACATTTTTCACAGACCCATTTTCTTGTACTGAAACTTTTTCCATCACAGTCCGGGCAGCTTTCTGGTGTAGGTCCTGAACCAGTTTTGTGACAACTATCGTTGTTGCATCTCCAAACATCATGGTCTTTGGCACATGGAATATCAAGATGATCAGCATCTATATCAAATACAAGTTCTGCACCAATCCATTCCTTTTCATCCATATGACGGGCCACAGGTATCTTGTAGAATGCTGCGGAGTGATAGATACTATGAGGTGCTACAGCTGCTAAATCTTTCAAAAGTTCATCGCGATTAAGATAGCCAATATGTCGTCTCCACATCGTTGTCTGAATCTCAGAGGACCCACAATTGGGACATTTCTTGACAGGGTCAAAAGATTTTCCTGATTGACCGCAACCGGACCATGTATTTTGGCCAGATTCATCACGAATTGGTCTTTTGGGGCAGAACCAGTTATGCTCCCAGCTTTGAATGCCAAATTCTTTAGTGTGAATTCTTTCAGGAGTGTCGACAGAGTCTGGATTAGATTTGTAGTATTCATGAAACATGAATCGCAGTTTCAGAACTGTACTTGTGAAACCCTGATTCTGTTTCGACATGGTTTCTACCCACGTTCTACCCTACGTTCTACACGAGGTGCTAGAACAAAGCTTATGCTTCCTGCTTCTGCAATTGAGTATTCTAACAGCATTGGTTTGTTCGACGTGAACTGAAGCATCAGGCTATCGCTAGCTATCGCCTTTGAAATCTCAGAAAGATAATTCAGTGCATACATTGCTACTGATTTTCCTGAAACTTCTAATTGGAAGAGGGCTGGTGCATCACCTTTTGTTGTCAGTGAAACACTTGCTTCACCTGTATCACCTTCACCAGCAAATGCGAGTTTTTCAGATTCTGCAGTAATTTTTACATGGCTGGAGACTACTGCAATATCTTTGATTGTCTGTTTGAAGGTATCAGAAAGCATCTCAGCTTTTACATCGAATTGGATTCCAGGTTTCTTCGTTTGTTCTTCAGGAGGTCTCAAGAGCTGTAATTTAAACACCCTGTCTGCTTGGCCAATCATCTTAATCTCAAAGCGTTTCTCTGATTCATCTAAATTGAATTCTAGATGCTCATCACCAGCCATACGCTTGCTGATTTTGGTTAGTTCATCAATCCCCAAGCAGATATCATGCTCACCCTTACATGAATACTCTTGGAAGATATCTGATGGCAGAGCTAGGTCGACCATAGCAGCTTTTGATGAATCTAGTTGACGTAGTGATATTCCTGATTCTGACACACGAAAATGTGCCTCTGTTAGGAGGGTTGCTAAGGAATCTATAATTTGCTTCCATGTCTTGGTGCTATCGAGTGTCGCATGAAACATTCCATTATCTCCAGCTTTGAACTAGATTCTCAAAAGGAATTCTGCATTTAAAATGTACTTCTCGGAAAATTGGTTCAATGTTTTATTACTAGTTTCTAATCGCTCAATGCACGTGTAACCTGTTCATCCATTTCAAGTACTTCTTTATAGAGTGCTAAATCTAATGTATCAATATTGTGAGCAATTATGACGTTCAGTCGTAGTTCTTTTCCATCATCACCCGTTTTTTCGGTTACTTCTCCAATTAGCATGTATTTGTGTTTAATCTCAAGAGACCCATCTATGCTAACCTGAATCTTCTCAGCTTTCTTTACATCGTCGAAAATATCTTGGATAACTGCAAACCCTGGACCGGAATCAACAACAATTCCCATGATCCTTACTGGGTCTGTAGTCTTTGAAGACAAGTCCCGTATTCTCATGAGTTTTGACGGTTTGCGACGCGGATAGCTTTTCTCTTCAGCCAAGATTTTGCACCAGTTGTATTAGTAGGATTTATTGGACTTGAGCCACACAGGGAGCTTTGATTTGAGGGCTATAAATCTGTCAGTTGGAGAGTAGACCCAATACTAACCACCATAGTTCCGCCAAGTGTGTTTGCACTCTGTGCATCTGTAGAACTCTGTAGCGCCTTCGTCTCCTCGTCTTGTTTGGACAGTCCAATAGTAAGCATCGGTATTACCACATTTTGGACATGAGGCTTTTGTGACGGGCATGGGAATAGATTCGTCCTCAACAACGATTATTTTGTCACGGGGTGTCTTCTCAAGGTTCTGAGAAACTGTCAATCTGCCTTTGATTTCCTTTGTATAATCACAACTACGGCATTTCAAAACTCTAGAACCATCATCTGTAGTTGTTGGAACCATCATTGCTCCGCATTTTTCACAGAATTCCATAGCGTATCAACTTCTCCGTCGGTTCTTGCAGTTTTCAATTAAGCGTTATGACAACACCAAGTTCTCGACTAAGGCAATGAGTCAATGTATTGCTCGAGTAGATATTGGAAAGATTTTGCAGCTATCTCTCCTTCTTTCTTTCTGCTGGTTCTGGAATCAATATGAAGTGTTTCCCTAAGAGTTTCAACTGCTTGATCTACAGTTACTTTTCCGGACATCCATAGATAAGCCATAATGGCCTCATAAGCGTCAGCTGCTCTTCCAGCATCGGTTCTTCGAGAGATTCGAGTATAGATAGTAGTGGCTCGAATAGCTCTTGCAAGAACGCTGTCTCTTACTTTCTCGCCTGTTGTTTGCCCGAGAACTAGTGATTTAGTCAGAGAGTATACGAAATTCACTAGATTGTCTCCAACTTTTGCGAGACCTTTGTCATTTATGATTGCCTCTAATGATTCATGATGCACGAAGGTTTCCCACAACAGAAGGGACCTCCTTGTAACTATTTTCGGGACTAATCGACACTGTGGTCTGACACTGCCTGTTTGAACTTTTTACGGAATTCCTCAGTTCTGGCAAGCATCTTCTCCAGTGATTCCCTAAGAACAACATTCGCTTGGCGCCTTTTCGTCTTAAGAGTCAGAATTGGGCTGGCAAGTAATGGATGTTCGATATTGTAACCAGCAAATTCAACTGATGACTCTTCTAAGAGTGTCTTACGAAGTAAATTAGGGAATGAATGTCCCTCTCCACCAATCTCAAACTTTAGTTCATATTTTGTATGTTCAATTGTTCTTGGCTTCACATCTAGCGCCTCCTATTATCTCTGCGTCGATTGTCACCTTCTCTGTCGCTGCGACTTCTTCCTCGTGGACCATCAAAGCGCCTTCCGCCACGGCCTCCTCTGTCATCACGATCATAACGTCTGCCCTCGTATGATCTTCTACGAGGGGCTAAATCGGGTCTTGCTTCTAATCCAAAGATTTGTCCATAATCATTAGCGACCTCTCGTGTTTCTCGATTCTCACATCTAAGGCAGAACATGTTATTGTGAGTTGTAAGTGTCAGTGGGTTACCACATCTTGAGCAGTTAGCGAAAACAACACCAAATTCTTGACCAACCAAAGAAAGTTTTACAGGTATCTCATGTGTGTTAGTTGCTACTGCACGAATGATATCGCCATGTTTTAGAACATCTAACATGCTCTTAACATATCTCCGGGTCACATTGCTAATGTGTAATTCGCCCAAAATTCCACTGTGGATATCCTTGTCGTTTCTTCTTACTATCAAGACTTCAGCACGCTGATCGAATGCAAGCACAACCTTGCCCATTAGAACATCACCTGCAATTGGGAGTGCCAGCTTCATCGTGCCGTCGGGACTTACAACACTGATACTGCGGTCTTTAAGATCCATGGAAACTGTTCCGGGTGCAGCAGCATAGACAATGCCTTCCTTCTCGTATGTACCATAACTAGGCATCAATTCCTCGATGACGCATAGCTGGTCACCAGGCACTACAATATCTCCACTCTTTACATCTGCCATTCTATTCACACTCGTTGGTGCATATGCGATACAAATCCACATTCACCATGTGTTTCTGTTTCTTGTGATGCTCGAACAGTCGACCAATTGGAAACTGAAACGTTTCAAGCTGTGCTACTCTTGCACCAAGCTTCTCAATCTCATTCTTCAGGAAGACCCTATTCTTGTCACCCGCGAGATGCATGCTGTATGTCACACCAGCAAATGAGATCGCCATTTTCAGGAATCCTAGATCTGCACCTCTCTTTTTCACTCCGAACGGCGGATTACTCACCACGGTATCGACAGGACAACGTAACTGCATGGAGGTTACATCCCCCAAGACCCAGTCAACAGTGTTTTCCGTTCCGAGTGAACGTGAGTTCATTTGAGACGCCTTTAAGGCTTTGCTTTGCACATCAATTCCAATAACACGATTTGCCCCTAGTAAAGCAGCCCCAATAGCAAAAATTCCATCACCGCATCCAAGATCACAAACAATCTTGTTTGTAATGTCATTGTGTTCCATTTGAGCTGCATAGAGTACAGAGGCGGCAATTGAGGCAGGAGTCGGATATTGTTCTAATGAAACATCATATGTGTCAAGACGTTTCATTGACTCGAGTGCCATCTCTAGATCTCTAAGGCGCAATCAGTTCACCATCTATTTGTCTGAGTTAGTAAGGTTGGAGTTAACAATACAGATGAATAATGTGATTTGTACCTCATTTCGCTAATACAGCCCTCGATAATACCTATCCTTATCTGTTCCATGTGCTCCATAGGCTCCAGTCGAAGTCCACTGGAACTTGCCTCAAGTTCGAATGGAAGTGTTTAAGTTCAAGGTAGCTGCCATAAATAATATTCTCTGCTGGGAGTAGATGATAAGTTGGAGAAACCTCTCGACAAACTGTTTGACAAATTTCTGCAGGGTCAGGCTATCTTCAGAGATAGAACTGCTCTGAGGCCTACATATGTTCCAGAAAATCTTCCATATAGAGATGATCAGATGAACAGAATTGGCGCAATATTGGGTCCAGCTCTTAGAGGTGCACCTCCTTCCAACATTCTCTGTTATGGAAAGACTGGAACTGGAAAGACTGTTGTGGCACGCTATGTATTGGATATGCTTGTAAACAAAGCAGAAGAAAGTGGTGTGAATCCGCCTCTAACAGCATTTGTAAATTGCAGAATAGTTGGAACCAATTATAGGGTTTTGAAACGACTTTGTGATCAGATTGATGCTACAATGGGCGATGGTTCAGAAGTCCCTTTCACGGGACTTCCTACTGATGAAATTCGAGAGGTGTTAAAGAATAAACTAGACTCTGAAGCGAACATTTTGACTGTTGTACTTGATGAAGTCGACAGCTTGTTGAAACGTGATGCTGGTCAGGGCAACGACATTCTCTATGGATTGACGCGAATGAATGGAGAGTTGGAGAACAGTAGAATATCGATTATTGGAATAAGCAACGACCTCAAGTTCAAGGAGATGCTCGATCCACGGGTCTTGTCAACTCTTGGGGAGGAAGAGGTGATTTTCTCACCTTACAATGCTGTGGAATTGAGAGGTATCTTGAAGCAGAGGGTTGCACTTGCTTTCAATAGTAATGCAATAGGTGATGAAGGTGTTATCAACCTCGTAGGAGCTTTGGCAGCGCAAGAACATGGTGATGCTCGTAGAGCACTGGATTTGCTTCGAACTGCAGGAGAACTTGCTGAGCGGCGGGGTGATGAAAAGGTCACACAGGAACATGTTCGAGAAGCACAGAAAGTAATTGAGCGTGATACAATTACTGAAACTGTGAAAACACTCCCAATGCAATCGAAAGCTGTTCTATTTGCTGTCTACATCCTGGCTAACAAGGGTCAGCAAGACATATTCACTGGTGAGTGCTATAATGTCTATTCGGACATAGCAAAATCACTTTCATTAGATACTCTAACGCAGCGGAGAGTATCGGATCTCATTTCTGAGCTTGACATGTTGGGATTGATCAATACAACTGTAATTTCAAAAGGTCGATATGGCAGAACTAAGAAAATCAAGCTAGCAGTGAGTAAGAAACAGATTGGTGTCATACTTGACGATGATGTACGACTCAGTAAGATGGCGCATGACATCGAATCAAGTTGACAGGTCATGGAAGAACTTGATTTCAGGTGCGCCTGTTTGAAGATTAAGAAATGTGACAATACCAGGAGTGGGTACAATACCTTGTTTTCGCATGAAATCTGTTTGTGATTGGAAAGTTCCAGAGTTGATTATCTGAACGCCTCGATAGTTGTCGACTGCATTATGATGTGCGTGACCAAAATGTACAACATCAGGTGGTGTATCAATGACCATCCAATCTCTATGGAGTGGAGCAAGTTCAGTCTTACCACCATATAAAGGTACCAAATGACGTTTTCTGAGTAATTCTTTCATTGGTGACGCAGGTTCAGTATATGATGCTCCTGGAACGTTAGTCACCAAATCATCCATACTATCACCATGTGTCATTAAGACATTCACACCTTCAACAATTACTTGGCTTGGGTCCCCAAGCATGGTGATACGATTGCCAAGTTTATAGAGCGGGTCTGCAAATTCCGCGGAGATTGGAGGTTTGGGAAGTGCTTGTCTAGACGCATCGTGATTTCCAGGAATGCAGAATATTTTGACACGCTTTGGCAATTTCTTGATTTTGCTTGCGAAAAGAGCGTATTGGTCAAAGATACTAGTAATTTCCAAGTCGAATCTTTGAGTTGGGTATACACTGATCCCATCTACCATATCCCCAGCAATGAAAAGGTATCTGATGTTTTGTACAAGGTGTTTGTCAGATTCCTCCACATCTCGACCGTTCATCCAGTCAATGAACCTGTCAAAGTCATCTTCTAGGAATTCTTTACTTCCACAATGAATGTCTGAGATAAATGCAGCATATACCTCACGCTTGGCTCTTCCAACAGGTCGAGCAGTTGGTATATCAGGAAAAATCACATCATCAGCAATCATCCTAGCCTCTTCATCAACAAAACCAGATAGACAGACAACCTCATCCAAAAGAAGAGAGTTTGCTTTCTCAGCAAGTTGTTGGCCTTTCAATCCTTCCCGTGTTGCAGGAATGACACAGATTATAGTAGAGTAACGATCTTCAATCTGGTCATTAATCTCTACTTTCTCCACGTGCTCTAACTCAACTATTACATTCTTGGACCGGGAGAGGCTTTTGCTACTAACAACACCGAGTACTACTTGAGATGCACGAGCCGTGGTACGCATTCCCTCCCTGTTCATTGCTTTCCTTGTTTTGGCTGATTCTTTTCTCAGTTTTGCAATATAAGGTGATACTGCATTCTGAGTATCAATACGACCCATGTAGATACGTTTAATGCGGTTGAAGCGGTCTGTGAACAGACTCAGAAAATCTTCAACGGTCCCCTCAGAACCTACCAAATCCTGCTCAGGATTTTTCTCCACACGATAATCCCAAGTAATTCCTTCAATAAGAGATTCAACATATGATTTTGATAATACTTGAGGAAGTTCTCCATCTGTGTCGACTAGCAAAACAGTTTCGACTGCATTCATTGGCGATTCTTGATTTAGTATATACTCTAATGCATCAGGCGTTATTTGGAATCCAGACTCTATTAACAGTCTGAGTACGTCACGTCGAACACTGGATGTCAATGGGTCACCGAATGAAGAGAAGCATACTTCTCGTTTTAAACATCTGCCATCTTGCACACTTGGAAAAATGGATACGCGGGAAATGTAATAAGCATCCATCTGAACCCAATTGTCGACTTCCTTCTCCAGGTGAAGAGATTATGGTTATCACAAGGACATTACAGCAAACCGGTGGAAAAACGGGAAGTTCATTTCTGATAATATTACCAAAGGACTGGGTAATCAAACAGAAATTGAGTAAAGGAGATCCTGTGTTTATTGCTGAACGTGAAGATGGGTGTTTGATTATAGATCCCCGTTTTGCAAAAACTGGAGAACCAAGAATTACTACAGCAAAGATTGAACAAAATCTTCGCTGGGAGATTACAAGTAGATACTTGCTTGGTTTTGATGAGATTCGTATTGTGAGTAAGGATGCAATCACAAATAATCAGCGAGATGAACTGAAACGCATAATCAAGCGGTTTGTCGCTTTGGAAATTACTGAAGATGATGATGACCAAATTGTGTTACGGTGTCTTGTTGACCCATCAACACTTCCTGTAAATACTGCAATGCGAAGAATGCATCAAATTACTTCCAGGATGATTGATGATTCATTGAAAGCATATTTTGCTGGAAATAGCGAAGCTGCAGAAGAAGTAGTTCAGCGTGATGAAGAGGTAGATCGACTATTCTTTTTGATTGTCAGAGAACTAAGGTCTGCAATACAGTATCCCAGAATGAGTGAAGCCATGAAACTTACTCCTGTAAAGGCTCTTGACTTTCGTTTGGCAGTCCAATACATTGAACGAATTGCTGATTTGGCTGTAGATATTGCACGACGAGTTGATGAACCAATAGACAATGCTCTAATCAAGAAAATTGAGCCAATAGTCACCAACGTTCTTGAAATGCTCTCAGATGCTGTGAAGAACCTGTTCAAATTTGACCCGAAAAAAGTGAGCTCTGTAATCAGTGCCGAGGAACGTCTAATATCCAAGACCACAAAGCTTAGACAACATATCGTTGCCTCTCCAAACGGACAGCCACAAACCCAAGTCTTAGTAGTAGATAGTCTACTGAGAATGGGTGAGGCTGCAAAAGATATAGTGGACTTGGCTTTACCGCTTCATGATTAGAGGAATGAAAATGACACAGAAACTTTTTGGCACATCCGGTATTCGTGGTTCTATCGTTGATAAGTCAACTCCAGATCTTGCCCTTGGACTTGGTAGGGCACTTGGCTCTTTTCTAAAAGGAAAAGGAGTTGTGGCTGTAGGTACAGATGCTCGAACTTCTCGAGAGATGTTAAGAGATGCTCTCATAGGAGGAGTGCTTTCAACTGGTGTTCATGTAGTGGATTTTGGGATAGCACCAATGCCTACGGTGGCATATTGTAGTACAATTGATGGAATTTCGTCTTCCGTAATTATCACAGCTAGCCACAACCCACCGACAGACAATGGCTTCAAGTTCTTTATTTCTGGGCGGGAGTTCATCAGATCTGAGGAGGAATTCTTAGAGAATTCAATATACAATAAAGACTACAAGATTGCATCTTGGGACAAAATTGGTCAAATCTCTAAGACTGACGTAAAGGCTGAGTACTTATCAAAAGTGAAAAACTTTCTATTGAATCGGGGTGGGTCAAGTAAAGGTACGAGAGTTTTGTTGGATTTGGCAAATGGCGCAGCAACAAACTATACTCCTGAATTACTTGAAGATCTTGGATTTTCTGTAACTACTATGAATTCTCATCAGGATGGGCATTTTCCCGGAAGACCTCCTGAACCATCACCGCGGAATTTGGGTGACGCAATGAAAATGGCAGCCGAGTCTGACTTTGCTGTGACAATGTGTCATGATGGCGATGGTGACAGATTAGCAGTAATTGATGAAGAGGGCGAGTTTATCGACCAGAACCGTGTGATTGCTGTGTTTGCTAGGGATGAGGTTGAGAGAAAAGGAGGCGGAATAGTCCTAACATCAATTGATACATCTAGTGTGATTGATGAGATTGTCAACGTTTCAGGAGGTTCTGTGGTCAGGATGCCATTAGGGTCTCTCCAAGAGTATTTGGCAACTGAGAAAGGAAAGGATGTGATTCTTGCTTCTGAGCCTTGGAAACCAATATTCACGGAGTTAGGTTTGTGGATGGATGGTATAACAGGAGCAGGTCGCTTTGCACAGTTAGTGGATGAGATAGGTGATGGTAGTTGTTTGAAGCTGATGAAGACAATTCCAAAGTATCCAATTCTAAGGGATTTTGTTCCATGCCCTGATAAAATCAAACAGCAATTTCTACCACGAGTAAAGGAGTTACTTGTTCCTGAGATTAGTGGTGTGGAACAAGTTCTTGAAGTTGATGGAATTCGGATAGAGAACAAAGATGGTTCCTACGTGTTGGTCAGAGTTTCGGGGACTGAACCTAAAGCCAGAGTGTATGTTGGTGCAAAAACTCAGCAGACTGTGGATAAGCTTGCTGAAACTGCAAAGAAAATAATGGGGCAGGTTTTGGACGAGCTTCAATAAATGAAATGGCGCCGGGGATGAGACTCGAACTCATGCGTGCGAACACAGCGGTTTCCTCGTAAAGTGGATATTTCGAGACCGCCTCCATAGCCACTAGGAGACCCCGGCTTAGTCTGATTTCACTGATGTTAAGATATAACGTTAATTGTCTTTGTTATCAGAATGTAATAATGGTGTAGCCAGCTTCAGCAAACTTCAGTAGATCACTATGTCCATTGAGCTCGCCTTTTAGTGGCACTCCTATTTTTTGCGCTGCTTCGGTTGCCGAGAACGCAGATGTACAGGCCTTACAGGCATGATCGATGATGCCTATCTCCATGGCCTTGTCAAAGAGTGGGAGTTTGATAGTGCCATCTACTATTCCAATCAACAGCTTTGGAGAAGCACACTCGAGCACAGTTTTAATTTCATGCCCATTCTCATTGAAGTTGATTGCGTTTAGTAGTAAGTGATACAGCTGCATCTTATTATCATCAGTAGCTAAGAATAGGTATTTCATTTCTATCTCAAAGTGCACAGAAATCAACAGGATATGAGGATTACTGACAAATTGACAACAAGAATTTAATCAAACGGGGTCCATACTATTGTTGGTTTTGTAATTCGATATAGGCTAGGATAAAAGAGAATTGACTGAAATAAGAGATCAAATCAAAGCCAAAGTAAAAACAAGATACTTCATTAGAGAATCCCTTAGCAAGAGAGCGTTGCTTTATCGTTCACCAATCGTTTTGATTTTGATCTATTATGTCTGGATTCTAATTTCAGCTTGGAATATGTTTGACCTTTGGGGATGGAGTCTTGAAGAGGGCTTGATATGGTCAAGTGGAGGTCCAGGAAGTTTCATTCCTATACCAAGTGAACCGGGACAGATGACTGTAGTTACTCCGGGAAGTATGATTGACCACATATTCTATTTGATTTTCATACATTATGGACTCTGGATTCTCTGGATTTCACTCGGCATCATCTACCTGTTTTCGCCTTACCGTCTTGAAAGGATTGTATCATGCACTCTATTGAAATGGTTGATTATAACTGAAGTTGGTTTCTTTCTTACAGGAAGATTAGTGGTAACAAATATGCATCCATGGGGATTACAAGTGTCTGTATCAGCAATTGGTTTGATGCTAGTTGCAACTCTGATTATTCGACTTTTTGTCTGTAGAAGAAGAAGCTTTGAACACAGAGCAACATCCTGAAAATAGGGAAAAGGACGAATTTAAGCTCATGAACTTCATGTTGTGCACTAGAAACTAGTATTAGGTGACTTGGCTCGACTGCTTCGTTTCAAGTGATGAAATTGCGCGCCTAGTACTGATTAGCATATTATACGTTCTCTTGAGCGCTTTTTCAGCGTCAAAGAACCACAGTGTTCTTGCAATAAGCCATTTAATCTTGATTTCTTTAAAGCTCCGTGACAATATCGAGTAGTTCTTTTTCAATTGTCCTACCACTGCATTGGAACTGTTCAATTGTTCACGAAGCTTGTGGATTTTAACCTGCATTGAATCTAGGTCCCTATTGAAAGTCTGTTCAACTGCATCACTAATGTGTTTGGTACCATCAAAATTATCGATTTTGAGACGAGACCAGCGAAATGTATTACTCCCAATTGAACGAACAATCTTGGAGAACTCACTCGAGTCGATCAACACCTTTTCATCTTCATTCCCTATAATTCGTCTTCGTTCCTTGGATCTGAGAAGTGGAAAAAGAATCACACCAGGTCTTAATCGAATTCCAGTTGTCTTTCTCACGAGTCTTTCAACACGTTTCTTCTGTTGCGCTGTCGGGTTCTTGAAACTGAATGAAACTAATGAATAAACACTATTGGAATAAGAACCCTTCATCTTCTCTCTGACTGTGGGTATCTCCTTTGTTTTACTAAATGAAACAAATGATTGCTGCTGAAGGGTTGCATCGTGACTTTCTGAATATTCTTGAACGATAAACAAACCTCTCTTAATTCTTAATACACCTTGGAGACTGGAGAGCTTTTTTGATACCACCTTCAAGCCCTCAGGGGTACCAAGTAGAATTACTAGTTTTGAATCACTCTTTAGTTCGGATTGCGCTGCGAGGATTCCATCTACACTGGCTTCGGTCATTTTTCAACAATCAATGATTTCTCAGGCATGAACAACATGTGTTCAAGATTCCTTGGTGACACAAGTGGGCGACTACAATAACTGTTAATATCTTTGTCTGATATGTCTAAAAACTCGTATTTTATCAAAATACGTTGATATATCCCTAATCTGTTAATTGGGGTCATTGAGGTCTTTTTTCAGTGTTTGAACTGATATGATGTTTGAAAAATAATCTAGACATACTTTACTCATGATGTGAAGAACTTAGTCGTGAGGTGACATCTATGCACTTCGATGATGAAGATGTGTGGGCTGATGACGACGATGATGACTGGGACGACGACGATGACGACGAAGATTGGTAAGATCTTGTCATCTAGTATCTCCCAATAGCAATTCGTCCGACTCTTCCCAGACATGGATGTGATTGCTATGGCGAAAAAGAAACCAGCAAAGAAAACCAAAACTGAAACACCTTCTAAGAAAAAGAAGAAGTAGTATAACGAAGTCAGGGGAAGTTAATCATACTTCCCCGATTTCCTTCTTTTTACTCAATCTATTTTTTATGTAGCCAAACAAGATGAGAAGCTTCATTAGAAACTTGAGTTGTTTTCGAATTTCACTGGTTATTTGGAGCTAATATGAAATTTGACAGAAGAAAAAAGTCGTGAGTTGACAGCTGATGAAACGGAAACAGCTCTCAGCAAAATGGTCAAACAGGGAGTCACTGTCCAAGTTAAGAATACGCTTACTGAGAGCGTCTTTCTTGTAGGCTTTGCTCTTCTTCTCCAAGCTCCAAACACTGTAATCGGAATTTTGGCTGCAATCCCTTCTGTCACTCAACTCTTACAAATTCCAGCAGTATTTTTGGTTGAGAAGCTTCGAAATAGACGACGACTGAATTTTTTTACTCAGCTAGGGAACAGACTTGGAATTCTTTTCATGGCATTAATCCCATTTATTGCGGTTGGTGAAATTGGGTTAATTCTACTAATTGGCGCCATGATTATCCAAAGCACCTTTACAGCGATTGGCGCACCCAGCTGGAATTCGTGGTTGACGGATCTAGTACCTCCAGATCGACTAGGTCAATTCTTCTCGAGAAGGATGGCTCTCACGGGAATAATGGCAATCATCGTATCACTTCTTGGAGGGTTCTTCATTAGCAGCTGGTTGGCAACCGCAAGTCCCGCAGACATAATATCTCAGTCATATGGGTATTCAATCATCTTCTTTGTAGCATTTCTATTTGGACTGAGTGCAATCTACTATACAATGACTGCTCCTGAACCTCCAATGATAACTCGCCAAGAAGAAATCAGCTTTTCCCAATTGTTAGCAGAACCGTTCCAAGATGAAAATTATAGCAACTTGTTGAAATTCTCAGCAGTATGGGCGTTAAGCACATCATTCTCAGCTCCTTTCTTCACCGTTTATTTATTGGATGCAAACATCCTTGGATTTGAGGTTGCGTTTGTTGCAGGATTAGTTGCCCTTACGCAGCTTACAAGTGTCATTTTCTACAGGTTATGGGGTCGACTCACGGATAAATTCAGCAATAAATCGATTTTACAGGTAACCATTCCATTGTTTGTTATTGGTACATTTCTTTGGACATTCAGCTCTATTGCAATAGAATATGGTTTTCTCATTCCTCTGATAATCATAATTCACATCGTCAATGGATTTTCTGCGGCTGGTGTAAATCTAAGTACTAACAATATTGGAATGAGATTAGCCCCACGTGGACAAGCTGCATCGTATCTTGCGGCTAGAGGATCAGTTATAGCAATTATGGGAACGATTGCGCCAATCACTGCAGGAATTCTAGCAGATCTTTTTGCCCCACATACAATCGATTTGTCGATATCTTGGCTTATCGGTGGAGAACTCTTCACAATGATACCAGCATATCGATTGTCCGGAATTGATTTCCTATTTGTAATTTCGACTGTCATTGGAATATATGCCCTGCATCGAATTGCACTTGTAAAAGAGCCTGGAGAGGTCAAAGAAAGAATTGTTCTTGATGCTCTAATAGCTGAAACAAGAAGAAATGTAAGAACTGTTTCAACTGTCGATGGATTACGCCATACCTTTCAAGTACCAATCAAGGCAACGAAGAAAGGTCTGAAAAGAAAAAAAAACGAGGGGCAGCCAATACGTAAGGTATCTGACCATGATGGAGCTCAAGGTAAAGATTGAGAGATCTGAACTTTTTGGCAAAGTGAAGTCTAATGGAATAATGGTTGGTGCGGAGGGCGAGATTCGAACTCGCGAACTCCTACAAGACTGGGACCTAAACCCAGCGCCTTTGACCTGGCTTGGCAACCTCCGCACGAGTAAAATGTGAGAAACTGTGAGTGGATATAATGGTTTTGCCAATTACGACCTAAAGAACCCATGTTTCTGTAAAACATGAAAGATATCTTTCTGAGGTCTAGCTGGAATTTCTATACAGATTCATCAAAAAAGGACGTCCATGACCAGGATAGACCATCCTTACATTTAAGCTCTGGATTTTTGCGATGCTTTCATTGAATTCGTTCAAATCGTCTACCAATGAATTTGGTTCTGGCTTTTTTGTACTGGTGAATAAATCGCCACAAAAGAGGTCACCACGGGCTGTCAATATGCCTATCGAACCTTTTGAGTGTCCTGGGAGATAGATGACCTGTGCATCAAGTCCGTATTTTGATAGGTCTGATTCTTCATCAATCAAGATATCCGGTCTGAACCTAGTTATGTTGAAAAAAATGTTAATCATCTTCTTGAGAATCCAGTTGCCTGATTTCTTATTCCAAAACATATCACCAAATTCAACCATTCCTGAATCATAATGATGCATGGCTATCTCAGCGTCGTATTTTTCTCGAAGATACACACAATTTCCTGTATGATCAAAGTCACCATGGGTCAAGAGTATTAGATTGAAATTTTCAGGGTCACATCCTGCAATTGTAAGCTCTTGTTCAAGTTTGCTTCTTACAGATTTCCTTCCTGTGTCAATTAAGACAAAACCGCTGTCTGTTTCAAGAAGGTAGCAATTTCCAGTAAATCCTCCAAAAATGATTGTTTTGATATCTTTAATCATATAGATTCATGTTTCTCAATTATTTTGACAAATGAACATTGTGATTTCCACTATTTCCAAATACAAAATAATGTTCAAAATAAATTCCATGGAAACGAAAACGAGTAGGAAACGAATTCAGAGTCATGTTAGCTGTTTTGTGTCAGTTAGTCTTCTACAGTTTCCCAAGCGTTGCTACAGCGTGGACAACGCCACTTCTTCCTATACTTGCCGCTCCCAAACATTTCCTTCCTAACAAGAGCGACCTCTTTGAATCCACAGCGAGTACAAACCACTTCAGCCATTGTGACGCATCTCAGCCTTTCTGGAACATGATTGTCATATCTAGTTTTGCTTGTTGTATCAGACTATGTCACAATGTTTTTATTAGACTCGTTAGTTGTCGGCGCGTTTCTGTGGCCAATGGCTATAGAGCAATTCATGATTCTCTGGACTTCCAGTGTGAGTGTGATACTCAAATGTCATCAAAAAGCAGACAAGCAGCAGCAAGGACCAAGGACAAATGGAGAGATAAAGTCTGGTATCAAATCCTTGCTCCGGATTATTTCGATAACAAGGAAATAGGCACTACTCCAGCGGGTAGTCCTGATCTGCTGATTGGTAGAACTGTTCAACCAACTCTTTATGACCTGACTGGAGATTTTGACAAGATTCATGTCAAGCTTAAGTTCAAGATACTGGAAGTAACAGGAACACAGGCAAAGACTGTGTTCTATGGACATGAATGGAGCTCGGACTATCTTAGAGGTCTAGTCAGGAGAGGAACATCCAGAATAGATTGGATTGGACCGATTCTAACAAAAGACGATTATTTGATGAGAATTTCAGTCATAGTGTTCACTAATACACGCTCAAAGACGAGTCAAGAACATGCTGTTAGAAAAGGCATTGAGAAGATTATTAGAAAACATGCCAAAAAACACACTTTCGACGAGCTGGTTACAAAGGTCATTCTTGGCGATTTGGCGGGAGATGTCCACGAAGAGGTAAGGCAGATTATGCCTATCCGTGAGTGTGAGATTCGTAAGAGTAAGGTGCTCAAAGGTCCAGAAGAAGTGAAGATTCGAAGGGCTCGACTCAGAAGAGGATCAGCTACTGAGAAAGAAGCATAGTCTACTTACTCATACTTTCTAGCTTATGTAGAGCTTGCAATAAAAGGACCATGAGATTAGCAAGCTTAGTAAGAGCTTCAGTATCAGTTTCTGCGTCTATGACCTCAGTGAGAGATTTGAGTTTGGTAATCAGTGTTTCTCGAAGCTCAGGAATCAATGTCTTCACGGCATGAGATTCCACTTCTTCGTCAGATTTTGCATAGACTATTCGTCTATCGCATTTTGCACAATATACATCATCCTTCACCTTGAAAAGAGGTGAACCGCATTGTGGGCAGGCATCAGCAAGCATTGTGGCTCCTTGGCGGAGAAGTTCAGCCATCTTTCTGACAGAGGAGTCGTTCTTATCACTCATTATCTACACACATTGATTGACTGTATGTTGTGATATAAGAGGAGCTGCATTACTCTCGATGGTACTGGGGGAGGATAAATACTCGTCAGCTCATTAGGTCTGATGAAAACGTTGATATGGTTAATTCGATGAAAGTCAAATGTTGTTCGCACTCCGTTTGTGCGTCAAGACCATTCAGAGGTGAGTCCTTTGGACCCCGAAACACAGAAGAGCATAGACCAGTCTAAACACCTCCTAAAACAGATTTCGGAGGATTCCTCAGTTCCTAGGAACATAAGGCGTGCTGCTAACGAGGCAATTGCAGTTCTTGAAAATGAAACAGATTCTCCAGCAGTGAGAGCTCAGAACGCAATTTCAATGTTGGATGAACCAAGTCAAGACCCAAATTGTCCGAACCATGCTCGGACCAAGATATGGCACGTGTCCAGCTTGCTGGAACCAATACGTGACTAGCTCTGTTTGGTGCATAACTAAGAACCGTGACGCCAGTTAGCACTCTATAGAGTGATTGATTGGCATTTATGGCCCGGGCCAGTGTTCGCTCATGATGAAGGCAAGGATAAGAGGAATCTATTCGCAGTCGTTGACGCAGATCATGCTGCAGAACCATTTCGAAATGGTTCAACCTACTCCAGAAGTGGCAAGAAGATTTGGTCTGCCCTATCGAAGTGAGATTCCTGATGTTGATATTTGGGATCGTAGTGACCTTCAAGGAATAGTGGCAATAGCATATGAATCAGTATTGACGCGTCTCAGTGATGTTTTACGCAGGCGATTAGGAGGTGTTATTACAAGAACTCCAAGGGTAGCCAAGAGTTCTGTATATCGAGGCGTAGTTCTTGGAAAGGATGAAAGAACAGGTCAAACCAAGGTGGATTTGGGTACTATCTCTGGGCTTCTTCCTGATAGGGGCTTTCAGAGAGGACAACAAATAATGGTACAGATCAGAGCTCATGATTATGGAAGAAAGGCTCCAGTCCTCTCATCAAGCATAACTATTCCAGGACGAGCGGCAGTTCTTCTACCAGAACCAGTTGTCCGCTTAAGTACTAAAATCAAGAGTCAAGACTCAAGGAATAATCTTCTAGCTCTTGGGCGAAAGATTCGCGAACATACTGAGAATTGGGGCATACTCTGGAGAACTGCTGCTGAGAGACTCACAGAGGATGAACTGCGTAATGAAGTCGATGATCTTCTTGATACTGCACAGAAGGTCTACAACAAGTATAATGATCTTGACACTGCAGGTCTTCTTTTTGAAGGAACAAGTAATGCCGACATCGAATTTCCCCTAGGTGTCAAAGATGCCCTCGATAAAGAACGTGCCAAGATTAAACCCACAATTTCACGACACCATTTCTACAAGAGTGCGGGGTATGCTCCGCTTGTAGATCTTGCTGAGATGATAATTGAAGAGCGTCCAGAAGAACGTAGCTATATCACATCAAAGCTCGACAAGATTGTATCTCGTGACTTACCACGTGTTGACGAATCAATTAACATAGAACACGTTAAACTTGATGGTAGAAACATTGTGCTTGCAAGGGGTAGAATCACTGAAGTAAATTCCAAAGGATTCGTAATCAGAAGACAGTTCAGACATACAAACAGAAAACTCAAACTATCTCAAGACACTGCAGATGATGTTGATGTAATCAGTGATGAAGGGGATTTTGCATTGACTCAGGTTGTTCCTGGGGCTCTGACTTTAGTGACAAATTATTATTCACGTGACGGACAACTAAAAGGCACATACGTGAATGTAAATACAGGAGTTGAGGTCTATCCAAGTAATGGAAACAGCCCAGGAAGAATTCGCTATGTTGATTTAGAAATTGACGTGGTCAAAGCGCCAATTACTGAGAAACCTCGAATAATTGACCAACACCTTTTGAAACGTGCTGTTCAGAGAGGTTTCATAACAAAAGAAATGGCTGATCAAGCTGGTTCTAGAGCCCAAACAATATGTGAAGAACTTGCTATGGTAGCGGACTAGTTCTCTTGTGCGTCTACAGATTTGGAAGTCCTCATTGAGAGGTCAATTGCACTCATCAAATCTTCCAATGTGGCACCGAGGCTATCTACACCGCGATCCGACTGAACTATAATTGTCAACAACTGATTGTGAACCGAGCACTTTATCTCTAAACCAGATGGCAAAGGGTAGTTGTCAGGAGATATGGCAGAAAGCGTTCTTCTTGCTACTTCTTCAGAATCGAACTCTAATTGAATATGTGCAATCATTATCCTCACTTCTTCCTCTCACTCAAATCCTTAATCAATTTGAGGACCTTCATTCTTTCTTCTGAACTCATTCCCTCAAATTTAACCGATTGTGTGGAGGTTGCTGTTGAGGTCAGTTTAAGATTCTCTACACTTTGCAGTATATGATTTGCATTGACATTTCTATAGGTCCAGATGATTACACTCGATTTCTCGTTACTAATCGCCAATGGACGTTCAGGGTTTACAATCTCGTTCTGAAGAATAATCCGACCCACATCTGTTAGAAGCATATCTTGGGTACCTGACAGATCTACTATTGTACTGTCTTCACTTGAAGTTGCTTTCATTTTCGTTTCTAGTCTCTGTATTACTGAAATGACATCCTTACTGTGACTGAGGTAGGTGTCTATTGCTGTACGTAAAGCCCTGCCTCGATCCCCAATCCAAATACTCATTGCGGCACCCAATTCTTGACGAGCCCAAGCTGTGTCTGCGATTGCTTCAAGTCCTGAAAGATGTCTTAACGGACGATTCTCATTCTCCCGGGTCAAAATGTAATCAGTTCCAAAGGTATAGGGAATTATGCCAGGTCCTACTTTCTCTAGTAGATGTGATGTTAGATGTTGTGTGAAGTGTTGGATTTCTGAATTGCTCAAAGAACTCATTGGAGACCGAAGTTTTGTGATAGGTATGTCGGCTTCGTTTAGAAATGCATCGCAGGCTTTCTGATTTCCACCAATACCTTGGATATATGGTCGAATGCTAAAGAGTAGTACTTCATCAATCGGTAGAAAACTGAAACCAAAGAGTCTGATTCCTCCTCGTTTTTCTAGAAGATTCTTGTCAATAGCTTGTTTGACAATTGCTTTGTGTGCTGTACTTGGTTTCTTTGGGGATGCATGGGATTTATTATAAATGAGTGTGGCTGATGCTGCTATTTGTAGGTCATAGTCACTCACAGTCAAGTGTTCCTGTGCAAGAATATAGGCAGATATGGGTACAGTATGTTCATCTCCGAGTGTTATTGAGTTCACTTGTTCTGATTCCGAGGGTCCTCCTACAAAAACTGGATATCCCTTCCCTTTTCGAAGTTTCTTTGTTCCCACAGTTTCGATACCTACGAAAATAATTGATGATGTAGCATGTTCGTTCCTAATTGCGTTGATTGAATCTATGCTCATGATTGGTTGTTCAAACGAAACATGGAATGTTCCACTAGATTTCATGATTGCTCTGCAGAGTAGTGCTGTTGCTAGCGTGGATTGAGGATTTGGAGCAGAAGCCAGAAGAACATGTTCACCACTCTGTAAAGAGATATTGTCACATTGACCTTTTAGTGTCCGAAGAGATGGAGAGCTACTTGTCTTCTTACTCATTTCATGAGAATGGTCAACTGGCCCATGATAAAACTATCTCAAAAGAACCGCTGCTTGGTCAGGACTATACTTCCAATCAGCTGGGAGAACCTTCTTTTTGCGGTAATATTTAGAGAGTCTATGAATCTTGCTCTCTACAAGTTGTAGTCCACGTTTGGAAACGAAATCCTTCTTGTTTTCTTCAAGATGTTTCCGAATTGTGACAGCCTTGGCGATCATATTTCGAAGATCTTCTGGTACTCTTCTTTCCAAGTCGTTTTCACGAAGAATGTCCATTATGCGTTTATTGGTAATCATTCTGACGAGAGGAACACCATACTGATCTCTGAGAATCTTACCAATCATAGAGGGCGTATTTCCAGCTTTGGCAAGTTCAATTACCTTATCTTCTACCCACTGCGCATTCTTTTCCTTTTCTATCCAATCAGGAATTCGTAGTGTGGAAGGTCGCTTACTTCCTGATTGGCCTTTGCGCCTTGTGTGCATTCTTGCCATTGGGAATACCTCTAGGTCAATTCATACCCTCAGAAACCGGGTCTGCCCCATGGCCCTAGGCTGTGGATATAAAGATTGCCTTGTGGCGAGTCGTATCCATAGTAACTAATGGTATCTTCCACGATCGCGAATTTCCTTCATTCGTGACAATATTGGTTCTGCTGAGTCGCCTTGGATATCTATGTATCCCTCAAGAACCGCTTCCAACATAGTTTCTTGAATATCCCAGTGCGTCGTTTCTAAGGCCCTCTTAATGAGATGGAGGTCAACACCTTTAGTTTCGAGTGTGGCATTCATCTCAGAGAGACCAAAATCAACGAGCCATAACTTATCATTTTCATCTACAATGACATTGCTTGTTGTTGGGTCTCCATGAGCAATATTCCCACCATGAAGTAAAGCGATAAGTTGACCAAAGTCGTGACAGAGAGCTACAAGCTTTGATTTGGATAGGTTTCCTGCAAGTTGTTTGAATTGGATTCCATCAATGAAATCCATCATAATTGTGTAATTACACAAGTCTATTGCATGAACTGCGGGAGTACGTACTCCAAGGGTCCTTGAAATTGTCAGCATCTTGCATTCTCTATTGATACGAGCTCTCCTAAGTTGAGAGTCTATTTCAAACAAGAGATAGGGTTTACTTTGACGCCACTTTAGAACATATGGTCTTCCCCATCGCTCTATCTTGTAAATGATAGACTCTGCACCTCTGGCAATCATCTGTTTCACTGAGATTGCCTCCATAGGATATCTTGGTCATCAGTTCTCCATTTTGGTAGAACATGAGAGTCTTGAATACTAACTTGGTGACCAGTGTTGTACTGGAGAATTCCATTCCATGCAATCATAGCCCCTTGATCACCAGCCAGAGATGGTGAAACGCGGTGAAATTGAGTCTCATGTCGATCGGATACACCAGTAAGAATCTCGGCCAGACGATCATTACGAGCGACTCCACCCGTCAAGAGAATCTCGTTCTTCTTTGTGTGTGCAAGAGCTCTTTCTGCAATCTCTGCAATCATACCAAAAGCTGTTTCTTGAACACTAAAACAAATGTCCGGAATAGATACGTTTTCAGAATGAAGCCGCTTGGCTGCAGTCAGCATCCCAGAATAGCTAAGGTCCATTCCTTTTACTGAGTAGGGTAGACTATGGAAGTTCTCACCTTCCTTGGCCAAGGTTTCAATAATCGGTCCAGCTGGAAATCCCATTCCAAGTTCACGACCAAGGACATCTAGCATGTTGCCAATTGCTATGTCAAGGGTTTCACCAAATGTTCTGAATCGTCCACCAGCGAACGCAATCACTTGTGTATTCCCGCCGGATACATATACGGTTACCGGGTCCTCGAATCCGGACTCCAAGCATCCAATCTCTATGTGGGCTACACAGTGATTCACATCTACTAAAGGAATCTTGAGTTTTAGAGCCAATGTTCGCGCAATTGTCGCGGTGGTTCTCAAACTTGGACCCAATCCAGGACCCCTTGAAAAAGCAATGATATCAATGTCTTGAAATCCAATACCAGCATTATGGATCGCTTTGTTGATTATTGTGGGTCCTAGTTCTGAATGATGTCTACTTGCTTCACGGGGATGAATACCACCCTGTTCAGGCTGGAGCATATCCCATTCGTTTGAAAGGACCTTACCCTCACTGGTAACTATACCAGCACCAAACGAATGTGCAGTTCCTTCTATTCCTAAACAGATTATTGTCATCTTTTGATAACCTGAACCGTTTGTCTTGATTGGTAGTGAAATACAAAGACCAGTTGACTCTTACGCTTTGTCTTGTAGCATAATCATGTAGCAAAGGCTTTATAATGCACTCAGACGGCCCCTTTTGAGAGGTGTCCCATTGTGACAGAGAAGATGCCAATAAAAGCTCTTGAGCTGCAACTTAATGATATTGTTTCAGTGAAATTGAAGGATCAGAGAATTTTCAGAGGACGCCTAACTCGATGTGACATGTACATGAATCTCACTATAGCTGACGCTGAAGAGCTTGAGGAAGACACTACCAGAGCAAAGTATGGACAAGTCCTGATTCGCGGAAACAACATCCTTTGGATTCAAATTCCTAAATAATGAGTTGTCAACTAACGCTCAATCTCATGGCGATAGCGTTCAATCAACTCAATTAGTTGCTCTTCACCTTTCCGCCGTGCTTGTTCACGAACATTCTTGATGAATATCTGAAGCTGCTGTTCGAATTTTCCCCTGCTTATGAATGCAAATTCATCCACACGTTGGAGTTCTACTTGGTTTGCATCAATCACTGGAATTAATGCCTTGACAAGTTCATCTCTTGGAAGATGTGATAATGCAGTATCGACAACAACAGCCCGAACTTCGTGATCAATCAGGATTCCTGCTGTCTGTGGACCTCCTCCTGATGCATCTTCAAAGAGAACAATATCATTACTCTTCAGACCCACCTTTTTGATATACTCTTCAATACTCTCGCGAGTAAATTGAGGAATTACCTTTACTGCAAGCATATCGCCTCGCATTTCAAGACGCTTTACTCCCTTAAGACGTTCAAGATGCTTGCTCAGATTTTCGACCTGTTTTCTGAGTGAGGCTACTTCCTGTTGAGACTTAGTTAGCGCAGATTGGGTCTTTGCAACTTCACGGTCGCGTTTGACCTTCCAGTAGTTCTCATTGTTGATTAGCTCAAGGCTGTCGGAGAGCTCGCTCTCTCGGAATTTCAGATACTCTACATATCGTTTGAGATCATCAATCTCATCGTGAAGTATCCGGTTTTCATTGTACATGTGTTCAGCCTTTGCCTGAAGTGAGTCATACTTTTCTTGTGTTAGCGGTTCTTCTTGTTCAGGGAGCTGTTCAGGCACACTCTCGACGACCTCTGCAGATTCTCGTTCAATTTGGGCTAGTGCTTCATTGATTGATGTTCCTTTGATTACTAGAGCTTTGAGATAGTTACGGTCTAATGGGATCTGCTGTTCACGTACAATTTTGTCAATCTGTTGGAGTTTGGGAAGAATAGACCTGTAGGCATAGACTGCAGCAGTCAGAGCATCGCGCTCGTGAGCATTACGAGTCCTTTTATCGGATGTATACTCTCTAGCTAATTCTTGTTTGTCAGCCACAGCAATAGGTTTCTTGGGTGTATAGATAGGAGCGTTTACTGTACTGGCAATCTTTTCTATGAAGTGAGGTGCTTGGGGAACATCTGAAGCTACAAGAGCAGGAATCCCATTTTCGTATACTTCTCTGATTAGGTCTGCTCGCGTCAGTCCCTTCCTACTTCTCAATACTCGTACTCTGCCATCTAAGGTCAATAAGCAATATGCTGCAGTTGTTCCTGGGTCAATACCTAAGATGAAATATTTGGGTTTGATTTGTGTAACACGGCGAGGTTCAAGAGGGATGAACTCTACGCGTTTCCTGACTGGCGATATGAGGATATTAAAATCTCCTCCTCGTTTTGCTTGTATCAAACTTTTGATGACTGGAAGAGGAGCATAGGTAATTAGTCGTGCACTAGCATAACCAAAATCAGACGAACGGACATCAATATCATAATCGATTCCGGCATCTTTAACCTCTGATTCAATGAAGCGAGTCATTTGCTGAATCTGAGAATGAACTCTGCGTCTGTATCTATTAGCGCTCTGTCCACCACGTCCAGGTTTGCGACCTCTAGTCACTTTAATTTCAGTCTGTTCACTGAAACATTCCAAAGAGTGTCCAACACCCCTTGCAGTCAGTAGTGCAGAAATTCGGGCAGACTCTAGGGGATTAGGTTTGCCTCGTACTAGGAAACCATGCCGTTTGGCCAATATCTTGAGGGGTGTTTGGTGAGGAGGGACTCCTGTGACCTGCACAATCCGAGTTTCTGGAGGAATTCTGTTCGCGAGATGAAAGAGCGATTTCGTATCAGGTACTATCTCAAAGATGTTATCTGTTGCGAGCCATTTGGGTTTGATTTCACGAACCAGTTTCAGAAGTGCACCTCGCGAAATCTCGAGATACTCGTTCAGAACAATCTCGTCCCTTGTTACGACGCATGAGAACTTTGGAGCTCTCTTAGAACTGGCACTATGTGAAGGAAGAATGTCAAATCCTACAATGAAAACGCATTCGTCCTCTTCACCCATAAGTCTCAGCACTCATTCATAATGACACGAGAGGACCTATGAACCTATTTGTAGATTCAATTTCGTACAAATCATGAATTCCAGATTCCCCAAACAACAAGTATAATAAAGCCATGCTTGAGCAATCAGATAATACACATTCGAGGTGTAACATTGTCCGAAACACTAGAGATTAACAATGACGACGCCGTACTACGTATTGGACGCGCTCTTTCATCAGGAACTCGACTAAAAATACTCAAACTTCTGCTTCAAGGAGAGAAGGATGTAACACGAGTGGCACGACACCTCGGCGGAACTGAAGCCAACGCCAGCGCCCAGATTAAGATTCTTTTTGATTCAGGCTTGCTTGAATGTAGATACGAACCAGGTCAGCATGGTCTCAAAAAAATCTCAAAAACTAAAGTAAAGCGAATCATTATTGATTTGGAATAGACAAATCAGTCGACTGGAGAGCTAGATTGGACAGCAAGATGTGCTTTCCAGCGACGGATTCTTTTTAGAATATTATCTCGTTCATCTGGACGGATTGCCTTTTTTCCTCTTGCCTTGAGAAAGTTTAAGACTATGTCTATGTCTCTAGCGACTTTTCCAGTTTCAGAGGATTCATCAATCAGATATTCCCTTGCAGACTGTAGGTATTCGTAGATTATCTCAGCTGGAGCTTCGCCAGTACGAAGTTCATGAGAGATAGGATCGAGAACACGATTCACCTTTGCACTAGTTGCTGTATGTATTACATCTGATTCTTCGACAACATTTGGTGGTTCATCACTTATCGAAGACTGTGTTGGTTCGTCTTCTTCTTGGGAGGATTCAACAATTATAGGTGAGATATCGATATCATCTGGTTCTGCGGTTTCTGAAGAAGTAGTCTTTACTTCAGAGAAGAGAGGTAGAACTGCGGGGATTGCTGATGTTTCTGATGCGTTTTCAGAAACCAGATTCAGACGGGTTCTCAACTCACGAAGTTGATCAAAAAGCTCAACGAGTCCTGATTGCATAGAATCTATGAGTTGTTTGATTTCATTCAATTCATCGTCTGACATCTATAGAAACCCCTGTTTCTTTGACGTTTCTTCTCGAGGTGAAACATCATCTTTCGTCTTATCAGGATTGCTGGGAGCAATATCACTTGTCTGCCTTTTTTATAGCATCCGTCAAGTTCTTTGTAATTGATTTTGGTTCATACTTTCTTTGACGAATCTTGACAAATGTTGGCACGGAAACTGTTTCACCAACGAAAAGTGCTTCGCCAATTTCAAGCGTTGTGATTGCATCAAGAGATGGCCGGTCAATTCCTTCACTTGACCGCCCAATATGGTCCAAATCGTATGGATTTGTACATCTAAGAATAGCTTGATTGCTACACTGACTCAATACGGTTGTAGAGAGCTTGACTGGTCTCTGCGATACAAGACAGAGAAGTGCATAGAATTTACGACCTTCTCGTGCGATTGTTTCTATGCGGCTCTTGGGTAATGCCAGCTCATGACGACTCTCTGGACAGAATTGATGTGCTTCTTCAAGAATAAGTAAGAAAGGTGGAATTTCTTCTCTTCTCCGTAGATGAAGAAGTTCACTGGTTAAGAATGAAACAACAATCTGCTTCTTCTTGAGACTAATGAAATCGCTTAGGTCGATTAGTGTGATTTTCCCAGGTCGGACAATATTCTTGACACTTGGAACAGCTTCTTTGCCAAACAAACGTGTTTCGTCAAGATTGATCAACCATCCTGTCAAAGCCTCACGAGTATTTTTACTGATGGATTGGTCTTCACGAATATATTCCACTAGGTCAGCCAATGTGTATCCTTTTTTCATAGATGTCTTTATTTCAGAAACAACACGTCTCAAATCTCGGACTTGGATTGAGCTCATATCAGCTACAAGAGATCCTATCGTTTCAGCGGAAAGCATCTGAACAGGAATCTGAAAATGTGATCCTCGGATATGCTCAATTTCAAAGTGTCCTGTAGGTAGTCCGAATTCTTCTGGAGTCAAATCTTTCAGGTAAGTGTACTCACCATGAACATCTACAACGACAACTGAAAGGCGTCCTTTTTCCTTAGATCGCTGTAGAAGTTCTTCTAGTAGTACAGACACAAAGTATGATTTACCGGCTCCACTCATTGCCAGTATTGCAAGATGTTTCGATAACAGACGGTCTGCAGATGGTGCAAATTCAAGATCTTGGTAGGCTAACCGACCCAGATGGAGTCCATCTTTCAGATCCATCTTCAGGAATGCTGCAAGAGTTTCTACATCTGCACGGCGTACTATAGCCCCTGGCGACACTGTAAAATATGGACGAACTGTTCTTCCATTTGACCAAAGACCAAGGACTCGTGTCATAGCAATAGTGTACTGCCATCTATCGGTAGGAAATATTGATCGTAGTTGTTCTCCTCTTGATTGATATTCTCGTACCGCTTCTGCATGTTGGTAGTAACGATTTGTGCGTATAAGGTCTTGAACTCTAGCAATCACTGTTCCAGCATCAGTTACGACTGATACGAACTCGCCACGCCGAGCGATAATTTCTCGAGGTCCGCCTTCAAGTACAAATGAGAATTCCATGACATTGGGACCTGAGTCAGTTGAAACAACGGTACCAAGGCGAGTACCAGCAGGAAATTCTGTCATTATTTATCCTCCAAAAGGGTTCCGTGATCGTCTTTTCTCAAGGGATATGTAGGTGAGTCCAGATAGTGCCATGAGTCTGTCTATAATTAGCCGCGTTTCATTAGCTGTTATCTTTGCTCTTGCATCTGCTTCAAGAATGGGAGTAGGAATACCATATTCGGGATGTTGTGAGGAGAGAGGTAATATTGCTGATAATGCTGCATCGATTTTGGATGTGTCAATAGCATCCTCATCCTCTGAGAGATATTCAATCCTAAGAGGCAAGTCGTCACGTGCTGTTTTGAGGTATGTAACCCAAATTGAAGGTGCCCAGCTAGACAAGTCTTCAGACAAATTGTTTGTATTGAATTGCAATTCTGAAGAATATCGAAATACAAACGATCTTTCACCTTCTTCTAGAAATGTGTCGAGAAGATCACAGTCTCTTGAAATTTTAATTAGCCATCTATAATCAACGCCTTGCATCATTTCAAAGATTTCAGGATTACGAATGATGTGTGGAAGTATTTCTCCCATCGTTGTAGCTACTCGGGTTGAACGACTGTCCTTGACAATGCCTATCAAAATTGTTTGTTTCTTTCGAGCTTTATTGTAAAGCTGTTTGTATAGTGCAAGGACCTCTTGAAATTTTTCAAAAACCATGGACCCACTTTGTGGTCGGTCTCTTGGATGATAGAAAAGTGATCCGTCAAGTAGAATAAGATAAGGCCGAAATTCCTCTATGACCGATAGGGTCACTCGAAGTTCTGCTGCAATTCGTTCAAGTGATGCAAGCTGGTCTAGTTCCGCACTTGAAAGGGTCAGCATCAGGGGCATTATTTTGGGTTCTGGAAAAGCATCTGGGTAAAAATCAACAACAGGTCCTTCTTCTGGGCCGAAGTGGAAAATAACTGCAACACCTCTTGTCAGAACCAAATCCATGGATCTGAAGCGTTTTCGTACAAGACCCCCGTCAACACCAACGATTTTGAGTCCAGGTAGGGTTGTCGACTTAATCTTAGTTATTAGTGGTGTATCGATTATATTTGATGCAACAGCTGGAAATTTACTCAAGTCAATTTTTTTCTTGACGTTTCGAAGCACGTTTCCGAACTGTTTTCTTGTAACTTCGATATGTTCGATTTCCTCAACTAGTTTTGACAACATCTTGTCGAGATTGCGTTCCACTAGTTTTTCCCTCTCACCTTCTTATATTCCAGTGCGGCCCTTATTAGGCCCAAGTAAAGAGGATGTGGCTTATCTGGTCTTGATTTGAACTCTGGATGATATTGAACTCCGATCCAGAAAGGATGATCAGCATGTTCTATTGCATTGATTATGCGTCCGGTTGTGTCATGAGCGGATACTTTCAAACCCTTTTCATCCATCTTATTCAAGTATCTGTCAATTAAGTGAAATCTATGACGAAATCGTTCACGTACCAAGTCAGTTTTGTAGATTTCATGTAGTCGTGTACCTTTAACGATGACTACTTCGTGACCTCCAAGACGCATGGTCCCACCCTTATCATCTATGATTTTTTGTTCATCCATTAAATCAACAACTGGATAAAGACTGTCAATATCGACCTCAGTAGTATGAGCACCTTTCCAACCCATTACTTTTCGAGCAAAAGCAACAGTGGATAATTGAGCACCATAGCAAATTCCGAGTAGCGGAATCTTGGAATCTAACGTGACGTTTGCTGCACATATCATCCCTTCTACACCACGTTCTCCAAAACCAGGTGTTAGAAGAACTCCATCTACATCTGATAGATCTTCAAGAAGACATTCTTCAGTACATCTCTCTTCTGTTTCAATCCATTTTATTTCGACCTGTGCTCCACAAGCTGCTGCAGCGTGTGATAATGCTTGATTGATACTCTTGTATGAGTCACCAAGTGTCGTATATTTACCCGGCATAGCAATGACTACTGTTTCAGATACATTTTCAAAAGACTTGACAATCTTTGTCCAGTTTTCGGTATTGGGCTCTCTCTGTTCTAACCCGAAATGATCTACAATAATGGTGCCTAACTCCTCCTCTTCAAAAGATAATGGAAGTTGGTAAATTACAGGAATGTCTGGGTTGGAAATGACTCTCTCCTTTGGAACATTGCAAAATAGAGCAATTTTTTCCTTGGCAGAATCCGGAAGACGCTTCTCAGCTCTGCATATCATAATGTCAGGTTGAAGACCTAGGCTTTGGAGTGTTCTAACACTATGTTGCGTTGGTTTGGTTTTGAACTCTCCAACCGATTTTATGTATGGTACAAGTGTGACATGAACTACAGCTGTATTGTCGTGGCCTAGTTCGCTGACAAATTGTCGTACTGCTTCAAGAAAAGGACTGGCTTCGATATCACCAACAGTGCCTCCAATTTCTACCAATAAAACATCTGGGACTGGTTCTTTCTTAACTACTTCCCAGATTCTTTGTTTGATTCTTTCAGTGACATGTGGGATAATCTGCACAGTACGGCCGAGAAAACTCCCCTTTCTCTCTTCAAGAATGACGGATATATAGATTTGACCAGATGTGATATTCTGTGATGGGTGAACTTCCATTCCTGTGAATCGTTCGTAAGTGCCAAAGTCTAAGTCTATTTCTGAGATTTGGAATTCGAAGTCATCAACTGGTTTGAACATCCAAGTCTGATCTGTTACAAAAACCTCACCGTGTTCAATTGGATTGAGTGTACCGGGATCAATGTTAAGATATGGATCAATTTTGATTATCCGAATACTATAGCCTCGAAACTGGAATAGTTTTGCAATCGAAGCTGTAGTAACTCCTTTACCTATTCCTGAGAGCACGCCGCCTGTTATGAAGACAAAATTCGTTTTCTTTTGAATTGAACTCAAGACATGTAGCCTCGATAATGTTAATCAATTGATTGTTGTCCAGTCCTGAACTGCGGCTGCAGTCACGCTTGGGCGTATAAATTGTTTGTTCAGTAATTAGCTGGTATGATGGATTTCGCGCTTATGAGATGGGTTGCGCAAGAACACTAGCACGCATCGCATTTTGAAAGAGGTACTGAAAGGCTTCTACAATATTGTGACCTTCTCGTGCGATACTCATAAACACTGGTACTGAAGGGGGTATCTTTAGATGTACTCTTAGTTGGTTCTCGTGTATTGCACTTGGTAAGTCTTGCTTATTCAGACATACAATCAATGGGAGAGGTCGTTCTTCCTCCTCAATCATAGACATAAGCTCATTCCAACTTGCTAGGTTCTCATCCTGTAGGTGTTCTTGGGAGTCAGCAACAAAAATCACGCCATCAGCTCCAACCAGCACAACTTCTCTTGTAGATCTATAGAAATCCTGTCCTGTAGCAGACCAAATATGAGCATTTATCGTCCAACTATTACTCAGAGAGAAGGGGATTGTACCAAAGTCACAGAACATTGTTCGACCAACAGTATTCTCTATAGATGTCAGCTTTTCAGCATAATCTAGAGTAGAAAACAACCACCTTATTGAAGTCGTTTTTCCACTCATCGCAGGTCCAAAGAATACAATTTTCAAACCAACTGTACGATTTCCATAGTCAATGATCATGTTAGGTCCTCCATTCTTATGTTCCCCACATACTATCTACCCAAGCTCCTAGACCAGACAAAGTACCACTCTTAACACAGTCAGAGAAATCCTCATGCCATTCTGCTCTAATGAAATGGATCAAGGCTGGTAGTTCACCACCATCCCAACCAATAGCTTCGTAAAGATTCCTTTCCGTGAGTGTTGTGGATGCACCAAGTTCTCTTGCTAATCGAATTCTTGACAATAACGTAACTGCTCTACGAGCAGCATGAACGTAGTTGTTAATCTCTTCCTCGAAAACATCTTGTGTGAGTTTATCGGATTCATCATCTAGTTTTAGAACTGCATTAAGGATATGGTCAGATACATTGAGCCCGCGAAGAGATTTTGTCAAAAGCCGTCTTATCCTCTCCAATGATTGTTTCTTGCGGATTAGTATCTTGTTCACAATTTTCTTTTCAACCTCAAGACTATTGTTCGAAGACCTAACAAGTGAGAATGTTAGTGATGATGGAGAACTAACCCTTAAGATTCCGCAGTTCCCTGAGTTTTTGAGTATGTGTGCTGTAACATCTTGAAGCGTGCTTTCAGTCACTTGGACTCCTAAGACTGTGAACCCGATTGGTACAGCCAATATCCATCCAGCAAAGTGTGTAATTCTATCCATAGCAAGTCTAAGATTTCCTGATAATCCACAAGCAACTGTTCTACTCACTTCGTAGTTATGTTTCTCTTCTTCCCAGACTGATAGTATCTCAGACTCAGAAGTGAAATCTCGCCAAAATACCAATTTATGACGATGTGGACTTAGTGTAGTAAGACTTTCAGTAATGTCATCTACAAGCTCAATATCCTCACCAGCCACGATTACGGGCATCCGTTCTAAGATAGTATTCAACAAAATTGGGAACTGATCACCCATTAGCTCGATCATTCGCATAATTGAATATGTCATGGTTCTCTCCTCGTCAACATTAAACCACTATCGGAACCCCCGGACAATAACAGCTCTTTCAGGTCTTCTGGGACAGCGGGCTTTACCGCGGCTGCTGACGCTAGAACTCGTCTAATCTCCTCGATATAGTGTTTCAGAAGCAGTCTCATGAGACCAAGTTTCTGACTATCCTTGTCAACCCACAAACTGAATACACCATTAGGAACTGCGTAGATGAAATGGCGAGTGTCGTCTGTTTCACATAGGACTGTCTGGAGAGAGCTATTCCTCAAAGTTCTGACCACTCTCTCTGAGGCATCATGGAGTGCAAATGACATAGCAGCTAATCGGTCGTTAGTGAATCCTTCCAATGAAACTCGGACGCCTCCACTTAATGACAGAAATACAGATCCGATATTTGGGATACAATCATGAACTTGGCGTAATAATGCTCTGAGACTTAGTGCTTGAGAACGGTCGAGAGACATCATTGACCGAGAGATGCCATATGTTGTATCACGTCCTTCAGCGACTGCAAAGCCTTGGAGAACTTGTTTGGTTTCATCAAGACTATAGGATCGAAGAGGTGGAAGCCTACCATCTACATGTTGCCTCAGAAGAAAAGACAAACGAGATAGACTATCTTTCATTTCAATGAATAACGCAGCAAGATTCACTCTAGGGGCTGTAGTCACAGTAAGGAAATAATCCGGATCGTTTGGTAGAGATGCGAGAAAAACCTTCGAAGTATCGGACTCCATTAGCAGATAGTTGAAATCCCCATGGATTAATTTGGCAACACCGAATATAGCACAAGTTGAAGAGGCCACTGCGAAAACTTCGTCTTTACTAAACCATACTCCTGCGCTTGCAACAGGGAGCCCATCCTTTTGAATTAGAACTACGTTTTCTACACCGGTTATGGCCTTAATGTTCTGTAGGGTTTCAGTTAGTTCATCGCTCAAATCCTCAGCCCCGGACGGATTGTTGGGTTCAATTTAGAATCCATCTCGTGACTATATAATCACCACACAGAATTTGAGGAGGTGTTCTTACATGTGAATTAGGGCTGCATCGGGTACTTCTTGAAACACTGTACGTGCAGCCTTGCCAACTTTAACACGGTTCTTGTCAAATGTATATACTCTGATTACATCTAGGTATACTTTCATCATTTCCGCGATATTAGAATAATCTGAAAGATTGTGTGGAACTCTCTTACCATCAATGATTTCAAAGATATTGATCTCCATAGGATCAAGTTGGTGGGGATTGTAAGGAACAGATGGTAGGGTGGGTACGTCAACTATGACTTCGTCTTTCCCAACTCCAGCCAAAGAAGCAATCTCTTCTTGAATGCTTTCACGGACTTTGCTTTTTGTCAGAATTTTGGAAACAAATCTATCTTGTGTATGAAGTACCTTTTCAAAAGCGGATTTGTATAAGACACGTGAATCTAGAAGATTGACCATCTTTATGGCTTCTTTTGCATCTTCCGACTCAGAAGGGTCAATGCGCCGTATTCTGGATATCAAGGCCATGTCATCTAGCTCGAGAAATTCTTCAGGTGATGAAAAGCTAGTCAGTTCTAGGGTATTGTCTGCTGCATTGATGAGCTTAACCAACATTACTTCGACACTTCGTACAGTCTTGTGATAGTAAACATTTAGGAACATCTCATATCTGGCTACAAGAAAGGATTCCAAAGCTCCTCGTGCAGCTATGTCAAAATGCATCTGATAGTCTTTCGAGATTTCAATGCTATCAATTAGGCGATGTATATCAACTAATCCATAGTTGACTCCGCAATAGAAAGAATCTCGGATTAAGTAGTCCATTTTATCTGAATCTATCTGACCTGCGACTATTCCTGCAATGATTGAGTCCTTCTTAGTCTTTTGACGGCCTCGAACAAGGTCGCCAATACGTTTCTTGGAAATACCATCAGCTTCTAGCAGGTCTCCAAGTTCACTTTTGAGAATTATCCATTCAGTTACGTCCTCGTGGTTCATTCCACGTTTCTCTAGCAGTACTTCTTCAAAGACATGACTGAATGGACCGTGTCCAATATCATGAAGTAATCCTGCAATTCGTACTTCCTGTAGTTTTTGTTCTCCTAACCCCATTCGATCTAGAAGTCTTCTGCCACTCAATCCTGCAAGATACATCACACCAATACAGTGTGCAAATCGAGTATGTTCAGCTGTAGGATATACAAAGTGCCCACCTGAAAGCTGTTTTATTCTTCTTAACCTCTGATAAGGTTGTGAGTTGATTATCTTGGCTTCAATATCTGTTAGACCAATGAATCCATGAATAGGGTCATTGATTTCCATAGAGAATTTCATCAAGCTTCACCATTTTGCATACGTGTTACATCTGAGGGTCGAATAATCGGACTTCACGAATCAGCTCCTCAGCAGTCTTAATCTCTGAAACACACAAGGGAATGTGGATACTTTTCGCGATTTGTACAGCAACAGAATCTATCTCTTTGACTCCTTGTAATATGACTACAGCAGGTTTTATTGCAATGGAAGTACCTATCTGGCTGGCTTTTATAGCAGCCATTGGAGACCTTCCTGTAGTTACATTAGTAAGAATAGCACCACGTTGCGTCGTTCCACCATATAGGCGAAGAAGTTGTTGAGGCGTAAGACTCACTATTGCCTTTATACTATCAAGTGCTGTATATCCATAGATGTCTCTATCAAGTAAGTTGTGATGTGTCAGTACTTTGCAGTTAAGATGTTCAACAAGTAGACGAGCCGGGATGGGAACTCCAAACTCTCGGCTATCAAGAATGGCATCAGAAGCAATCTCTGGAGTAATTAGCTTTTCAAGTGCTTTTGCGATTCTTCCTCCATCGACAGCGTCCATCTCAATTAATCCTTCTACAAAGCGCTTGATAGTTTCTACACGTGGTGATTTTCTTCTACCACTTTCATAGTCACTTATGACTGATGGTGATACGTTTAGATGCTTTGCTAGGTCTTTTTGGGAGATATGAAATCGTTCACGCCAACGACGCATTATCGATCCAGGGTCATTTTCAGCAAGGCATATCTCACCAGCCATTGCCTCTGCAAGCCTCTGGAGTGCCTCACTATTGTCCATATTTGGTCTGCCCTCGTGATTCGTAGATAAGAGTTACGTATATACTGATTTGCGATTCGTTAGTGACTGAAGGATGCTTGATTGAGAAATTTGGATAATACCGAAGAACTCAAAGAGGTTGTTTTGACATTGTGCGTTGGGGCTTCAAATGTTCTTCACATTTATTGTCGGTACTGCAGGTTCAGGTAAATCCTTGCTAACATCTTCATTGGAGAAGTGGCTAGTTGGGTCGGATCTAAGTGTAACTGTAGTCAATCTAGATCCAGGTGTGGATTCACCTCCGTATACAAGTGATGTCGATATTAGGGAGTATGTGGACTATGGTGAAGTGGTTCGCTCATTTGGTTTAGGTCCTAACGGTGCTCTTGTTGCATCGTTGGATATGGGAATTAGTCACGTAAACGATTTGCGAGATGAGATTATCGACACTGAGAGAGACTACGTTCTTGTTGACTGTCCAGGACAAATGGAGCTTTTTGCATTCCGTAATTCCGGACCATTGATGGTTTCTAGTCTTAGAGGAGATGATCCAGCACTTTCTTTGTATCTTCTTGATTCAAATATTGCACGTACACCGACCGGGTATCTCTCATCAACTCTTCTTGGGATTTCAATCAGTATTCGGTTTGGACTTCCACAATTGAACATCCTGAGTAAACCAGATATTTTGAATGAAACTGAATTAGAGGAGTTAGTTGGCTGGGGGAATGAGCTCTATTTGCTAGAGGATGCACTTGAAATGTCTGATGAAGGATTACGTCGAGAATATTCTAGAGCGATTCTTGAGATGCTAGAAACACTTGACACAGCTACAGGTAGTGTGCCAGTTTCTGCAAAAGAAATGACAGGGATTGATGTGTTATACGGAGAGATGCAACGCGTCTTCTCAGGCGGTGACAATCTATACGAGTAGTGATGGATTTTTGACAAAGTATTTTGTTTATACTTCTGGTGAGTATATTGATGTAGCCCAAGCTGAAGTCAATGCATTATCGCGACCATTAGCATTGGACGAAATATCATGGGAAGAACGAGTTGGATTAATTGATAGTTCAACCAATCCTGTTTCCTTTCTACTCGAAAGAGCTGCACTAGTCAAAGAAGCTGGAATTATTCTTGGCGAAATAGAGGAGTTAGATGCCATAGAAACAAATCTTTCTGATGATGTTTTGAAGAGCTCAATTAGTGCCGAGGAAACATTCTCTGTAAGGGTAATTTCATTGACAGATAGGAAGAAAGACAGGGAAAGAAAAGAAATTGAAACAAAATTAGGTGAACACATCAGAAAAATCACTAATGCCAGCGTTTCTCTTAATAGTCCTGAATCACGCATTCTTGTTTTCAAGTTTAGAAACACCATTTTGGTTTGTAAATCATCAGCTTCTCAGTTGCGTCATGATCTCAGAAATCGTGAACCAGGAAAAAAACCATTTTTCCACCCTAGTATGATGAACGCTCCTCTTGCTAGAGTAATGTGTAATCTCGCTGGGGTTATGCCCGGAGAAATTGTGCTAGACCCATTTTGTGGAGGTGGAGGAATTCTGTGCGAAGCTTCATTTATAGGAGCTAAAACTGTTGGTATCGATCTTAATTGGCGATTATTGATGGGAGCGATGAAAAACTTGGCTGCAATTGGAAACCATCATACTTTCATTCAAGGAGATATTCGAACTTTACCAATCCGTGAATGTGACTGCATTGTAACTGATCCTCCTTATGGAAGATCTAGTTCAACAAGAGGAGCATATGCTATTCATCTTGTTGAGAGTCTTTTAGGAAATATTGATTCAGTCCTTCGCAGACGCGGTGAAAGTCTGTGTATTTGTGGAAGTAGTGAGATGAACATCCAAAAAATCGCAAATAACTATGGTCTTAAAGTGAGCCAAATGCTTCAAATCAAAGTACATAGCGGACTTGTTAGAAATATACTGACTATCAAATTCTAGTTCAAAATTCGTCCATTCTTTGTTGGAGGCGTGAACCACAGAAGAAATTCATCAAATTGCGTTTTGTCTTTGAAAACAACACTAACCTCAATGGCGCTTAGAGGTGGTAATTCGGTACTATCATCAATGATTCTTAGTTTTCCAATGAACGCAGCTTGTTTGTCAAAATAGATTTGTGTTGACGTGCCATTCCAGTTTGATCGTAATCGTTTACGAGCAGTATCAATGATTCTCAAGTCATGGATTGTATGCCGCACAATATTCAGCGTTTCTCGTTTAGAACTAGTGAAAACGAGTTCTGAAATCTCATCATTTTTCTCTGTGGTGATATTCTGTGGACCTATGATAGTTTCAAGAGCCCTTTTTACTCTGAGAATATCTTCTGTGGGATATACTGGACAACTTATGAGAACATCCATATCAAGTCAGCCTCTTGACGAGCTCCAATGATTGTTTCTGAAATTCATGCAATGTTCCATCATTGACTATCATGATATCACTGAGGGCAATCACGCCACCCAGACCAACAGATATCTCTCTGATATCACGTTCTTTGAACACTTCCCAACTTGGAGGTGCATCATCGCGATTGCGCTCTCTTAGACGATTGTATCTTTCTCTTGGAGAAGAATGAACACAGACAATTACGACCTCATCAGCACAATCATCAAAGACATCTATTTCTGCGATACTCCTGCACCCCTCAATAACAACTGTGTTTGTTTCTAGATTCTTTAGTTCGTCAACACAGAAAGATGCTACAGCGCCTGGACCACCCTTTTGCCGCAATTCCAACATGATTTTTTTTGTGTTCTCAGGATTAGGTTCAAGTCCTCTTTTTCTTGTTTCTTCTCGAATCACATCACCCATTACAATTACTGGAATCCCAGCATTATGAAAAGCTTCAGCAATCCCACTTTTTCCTGCACCAGGCATTCCAGTAATAATTATCAGCTTCATTCGTTTCAACCTCTGATTAGATTGTATTAGAGGGATTTGTCCCTGATCTTGTCGATTGTATGATAAGATACGTGTACTAGTATCTTTACACTTTCTCAACTTGTTGAGTTTAGCCAATACTTCGTTCTTTGACTATCCTTTAAGAATTCCCTTAAACTCATCAATCGTCACGATAATATTGACGTGTTGATAACAGAGATAGTGGGGTGTTAAGTGTGAACAACCTCGTTCGAGCTTTTCTAAGTATAGATATCGATGATGATGCATTATTATCGCGTGTTTCACAAATCCAACAGAGATTGGATCAACAAGCTGCCAAAATGAAAATTGTTGAGATTCATAACATCCATTTCACCTTGCGTTTCTTTGGTGATACTTCAATTGCGAAAATTGATCAAATTAGGGAACAGCTCAATAGGATTGAGATTAAACCTTTTGAAATAACAGTTGGCGGAGTTGGTGCGTTTCCTAACAAAAAAAGACCAAGAGTTGTTTGGATTGGTGTGACACAACAGGAGCAGCAGGTTCGCGAGTTGAAGCTAGAAATTGATTCTTTACTGCAGAGTGTTGGGTACAAACCAGAGAGAAGAAAATATACTCCGCATGCAACTATAGCGAGAATAAGACATGTCAAAGATACTGGTGTGATTGCTAGAAATCTCGATGAGCTTGCCGATGAGTCGATAGGAACTATGACCATATCTAGTTTCAATATGATGAAAAGTACTTTGACACCTTCAGGTCCAATCTATGATAAATTGTGGAATGTTCCATAAGTAATGGTGGGCCGGGGGCGACTTGAACGCCCGATCTCTTGCATTTTGAGGCTTGAGACTTGACTTTCTCAGCCGCCCCAAGCAAGAATCATACCAAGCTAGACTACCGACCCGTGATTAATTGCCGATACTCGAAGTAAAGATAAACATTACCACTCCTGAAAATGATTGATATCTTTAGAACACATGTTCTAACAACAACTGAATAACGATTGAATGAGACTTCAGACTTATCAGTATCTTCTGATTCCTCGCAATGGATTGTCTATGACCGATTTGGTGTATCATGAAACATTTGTCAAGCATGAGATATTACCGGGACATCCCGAAAGTCCGGATCGATTGAGGAGCGCAATGAGTTCGTTCACAGCCGCAGGCCTCCTAGATGATCCAAATGTGATTCTTCTCAAACCACAGAAAGCCTCGCTGAATAAGATACATCCGATTCATGATGAACTATACATAGAAGGAATCAGGGAGAAATCTGAGAGGGGAGGGGGTTTCTACACAAATGACACAGCAGTCAATGCACACACATATGATGCTGCACTCTTAGCTGCTGGTGGTGGAATTGAAACAGTAGAAAGAATAATGCAAGGAGATTCAAATAATGCATTCGTGTTGTGTAGACCTCCAGGACATCATGCTGAATACAGACGAGCTTTTGGTTTTTGCTTTATCAACAACATAGCAGTTGCTGCAGAGCATCTGTTGAAGAATAGTGATGTGCAAAGAATATTGATAGTCGATTATGATGCTCATCATGGAAATGGAACACAGCGGACATTCTATTCATCTAACAATGTTCTATATGTTGGATTACATCAAGATGGAAGAACACTCTTTCCAGGTTCTGGATTTCCCGATGAGATAGGTGAAGGGGATGGAAAGGGGTATACGGTTAATCTTGCTATGTATCCGGGAACAGGGGATGCATCCTATGACTTGATATGCGACCGTGTTCTGGGTCCTCTCTTCGAATCATATGAACCCGAATTTCTACTTGTTTCAGTTGGATATGATGGACATTTCAGAGACCCCTTGACTTCACTCGGACTGACGACCTCTGGTTTTGCTATGCTTAACTCACGATTGAACGAATTGGCTAAATCATATACGGATGGTAAGATAGCATGTTTCTTAGAGGGTGGATACAATCTCGATGTGATGGGCATGTGTTCTCTGAACCTCCTTCAAGAATTATTAGGATTAAAGGTTTCAAGGTTTGATGACAGCTACACAGAAAGTGAAACATGCTCTCGATACACAGAAGATTTGATTGATAGAGTGATCCAGGAATCTCCTTTACTTTCAAGTCACTAGTTGCTAAAGTCTTCTAATAGTGTTTGAATAGAATCAACATCATCATTCATTTCTTGCATTTCCTCAACATGAGTGGTTCCTGTTTTAACATCAATACCTAATTGTTGCTTTATCGAATCTGCAATCGAAGAACCTATTGTTGGTATGCTTGCCAGTTCTGTTAGTGGAATTCTATAGAGATCAGCAAGATTTGTGAGCCCATGATTATGAAGCATCCTTCCTCTAATACGACCGACTCCTCTAAGACTCACAAGTTCTAGAATGTCTGTTTGAACTCCATAACGAAGTCGAGATTTTAGATTATGCAGAGCAGGAATATGATTGGGTGCATCAACTATTCGTGCAATCTCTGAAGCAGCGTATGTTAGCCACTCTGCAGATTGCACGTATCGGTGTACATCACCCATTCCCACGTTGTATTGTTCTGTTATGTTTTTGTCAGTCTTTTCAGAAATCCAGTCGTGAAGGAGGTTCGCTGTTTTAATTTGTGCTAGAAAGTCGGAGTATGAACGAGGTCCTTCTTCTTCCATTGGTGGTTCAACCATGAGCTTGTCGATTTGATCATCAAGCAAGATGACATATTCCTCGACCTCTGACTGTGTTACATATGTAAGTGGTTGATCAGGAGTATAGCAAATGAGATGCAAGAGGCCTATTGTACTACGTTTGTTAGTTTCCGTAAGGACATCCCGAAGCAGAATAGCAGTATATGGATCAATATAGAGACGGGATGCTCTCTTGCCAAGAGGTGTTGCTGAGAACATTGTAGATGATGCTGCTTCAATGAGACCACCATTCTCGAGGAATCCTAAGGCGTCTGAAATATGATGGTCAATTTCCAGTGGTCCATTTTGGTATGAGAAAAATGTACCAGCAATCAATGAATCTATCTCTTCTCGAGTCTGGGTCATTTCTGCAGCAATTGAAGCCAATAAATGAAATCTAACAGCCCGTGGTGATGCAAGCTTGGAAGTGATTTCTTCAGGTTCAGACAATGTATAGTTGTCAATTAAGAAATCGTGTTCAGGTTCAGTTCGTGCAAACAAAACTGCTTCTCCATAGTCATCGTATTTGGGTCGCCCTGCACGACCAGCCATCTGTTTGTATTCTAATACAGGTATAGGATAATTTCCTTGATCTTGGTCAAACCTACGGTAATCACGAATGATGACTCGTCTGGCAGGTAGGTTAACACCTGCAGCAAGTGTTGGTGTAGCAATAATGACCTTCAGTAGATTGTTCTTGAAATAATCCTCAACAAGCACACGTTCATTGTTATCAAGACCTGCATGATGAAATGCAACACCATTGGATATCAAACGACTCAATGTCTTGGAAGTTTCAGGCGCTGAAGGAGATGATGCTATTTTCTTAGATCCTTTTGCTAGTAGATACATTTCATCTTTTGAGATATAACGACGCAATGATGATGCAAGTTTTTTTGCCACAGCTACAGTTGAACGACGACTAGACACAAAAACGAGAACTTGACCATTTTCATCAAGAGTGTCACAGACGATATCAGCCAATACTTCTTTTCGTTCTCTTTTGATTACTTTGGATTTACTTCTGCCATTTATGTAGAAACTTATTTTTCCATCCAAATAGACCCCTTCATTCAGGGGAACCGGTCTCCAAGTACTCTTGACCAGCTCAGCATTGAGCCAGCTCGCAATTTGGTCTGCATTGGAAATGGTGGCACTCAAAGCAACTATTTGGATATCTTTAATGATTTGGATTAGTTTAGCTAGAACCATTTCAAGAGTTGGACCACGTTTGGCATCATTGATTAGATGGATTTCATCAGCAACCACTATCCCTACGTCATCAATCCACCCAGTTTTATTGCGAATAAGTGAATCTGCCCGTTCAGTAGTCACTACGACTATATCAGCATCGTTTAGCTTTCTTCCAGGTGAGTCGAAATCACCCACGGACATCGCTGTGGTTATTCCTAGATCTTCATATTTCTTGAAGTCTACATACTTTTCACGTGCAAGTGATTTCAGAGGGACAAGGTAAAGTGCCTTTCCGCGACCATCAAGAATGTTTTTGAGCATGCAGATTTCAGCGACTAGTGTTTTTCCTGAGCTTGTAGGTATTGCTAATACAAGGTTCTTTCCATTCAAGACACCTGTTTTGAACGCACTCTCTTGTGGTTCGAAGAGTTCTGAGATTCCATGTGTCTGAAGATGCGAGATTATTTTCTTGTTGATTTCCAACTCTTCCAATTGAATTGTATTCATCTCCACTGGGATTATTGCAGATGTTATTTTAGCTCTGGGAGTGTCTGATTTTACCCTCTCGTGGACTATATAGTATCCCGTCGTTGAGTAGTTTCTCAATGACCTTCTCAGCTCGTTCGCGTGAGAGTCCCATTGAAACGGTTCTCTGTATCAACGCATCTATATTCACTGTTGAAGTTCCTTCAGATTCCATGTCTCGAAGTGCTTTGATGATGATATCAGAAGAGCTTCTTTGTTCAGCGCTCATCTTTGATACTTGACGATCAATGTCAATTCGGCCAGTTATTCTGTCCATTGCGACCATCCTTAGTGATTCTTCCATTAGACGAATTGCGGCTCGAGCATCTTCTTTGTTGACTTCAGACCGTAGAGCCATTCTAGCTCTGGCTTCTGCTAATCGAACAAGTGATTCAAGTTGTCGAGCCGTAATGGGAATTGCTCCTCCTCCTTCGGCACTTTTCCTAAGTTCAACATAGAAATCTTCAATGACCTCTGCAGCATCTGCAGTGAGTTGGGGAAATACGTTAAGATTTGCATATCCAATATATTTTTTCAGAAATTCAGGAGATATTGGAGGTAGTACACCTTGGTCTTGGATTTTCTTCATCTGATGCATATCTAGAATGAACTTTGCAAGTTCACGGTCTTGATCAACATTGACAGTATCTACCATTATCCAGATTAGGTCAAATCTTGATAAGATTGTGAATGGCAGTCTTATGTTTTCTTGAAGAGTGAGTGAATCTTCGTATCGGCCTAATGTAGGATTTGCAGCCGCAAGAATTGAGGTTCGTGCATTGAGTGTAGCCACAATGCCTGCTTTGGCGATACTTACAGTGTGTTGTTCCATGGCTTCATGTATTGCTGTTCGATCATTGGGGTCCATCTTATCGAACTCGTCAATACAGGCAATTCCTTGATCTGCTAGAACCAATGCTCCGGCTTCAAGGGTCATAGCGCTCGAATCAGTATCATGAACAACTGCAGCAGTGAGTCCAGCAGCAGTTGTGCCTTTTCCAGACGTGTAGAGTCCTCGAGCTGCAAGTCCGGAAACAAACTTGAGAATCTGGCTTTTTCCAGTTCCAGGATCTCCAATCATCAAAATGTTTGATTTTCCCCTTAAACGCGTTCCGTCAGATAGAAGCTTTGGAACTCCACCAAAAAGAAGAAGACCAATAGATTCCTTGATATTATCATGTCCTTGAATTGATGGTGCGATGCTTGCTTGAATTCTTTCGTGGACTTGCGGATGTTGAGATAACTCTTCGATACGTTTTACATCTTCTTCCGATATCTGAAGCTGCTCGTACTCCTTCTCAGAAATTTCAACACCGTTTGCTTCGATGAATATATTGAATGTTGCTAATTTTCCTCCTCGTCTTGAGAAATCAGGAGTTGTTTGTAGTATTCCAGTGACTTTAACCAAATCTCCTGGTCTTGAGATATCAACAATATCACCCTCTAATATTACATCAACTGACCGGGGCATTTGACCTGGAGGGAGTTCTTCTGGAGATTCTTGTATTCGAACCTTCTGCCAGTCTTTGAATTGCGATTTTTGAGGAATTAGCCGCATTGGTGTCTTTTTTGTACAAACAGGACATAGTGCTGGTTCGGTGTACTTTCCCTCATCTTGATCTTGAGGGATTTCTGATTGACAAATTCGGCAAAGAAAAACTGCTTTTACAAGCAGGGGCTTGACTTCACTTGCACGCATCATGATTCCACTGATATGAATCAATTTTCCAATATGCCGCGAGCGAATTGTACGAAGTGGTACATGCTCAGGATATCCAATAAAACGAGTTTTTATGATGCTTGAATCAGTTAGACTATTGACATAATCTGGATCTTCGATTCTTAATACAGAAACTAATGCGTTGTTGACCATCTCTAGGAATCTTTTGGGGTCTTCAGCTGCAAGTGCTATGAATACATTGTCGAAGCTAGTGAGATCTTGAAAATTCACAGTAAGAGAGATTTCGTCATTGATAGACATCTGTTGAACTCGAGTCCAATAGATAGAGTTTCCTTGTTCATCCTTGTAGGTTCTCAGAAACTCTTCAAACCTTTCTTGTTCATCATAGCTAGACATCTTATTTGGCCTCGACAACATTGCTTCTGCAATCGTTTCTTTGTTCTTCAGGATTTGTATTTAAGGACACTAATACTCACAACCTATTCCAAAATGTTTTGGCGCCATCCAGAAAATAAGTCAATCAGCGTTTCACAAAGCCAGCGCTCTTCATAAGCCATCTGTTTCCGCTTTTCTTGATACGCACCTGATTTTGCAACACGTAGTATTTTTGATAGTCTTGTTTCGACTAGAAAGGGAACCATACGCTGTAGTTTCTCAATCTCTTCATACTTTCGTGGATCCATGGATGTCCTGTCACTTTGGAGACGAAGCAGCTTCCTCCCAAGTGCTGTATAAAGGAATGGTTGAAATGTCTGTAGTTTGTGCGGTTGTTTCTCCTCTTCGCGATATAGATTCTGAAGACGTCTTAGAGAGTCATAAGCGTCTTCCGGAGATATATCAGCAATTTCATGATTCATAAGACGCTCAATAACCCAGTTTGGTAGATTTGCTTTATCGCCTTTCTTGAAAGGACCTAGTTTCTTTCCACTCACCTCAATCTCATTCATTGGCTTTTGAAAAATGCATTCCCTGACTTCATTGAGAAATAGCATATCAAATCGTTTCATAACGTCCTTTGTTTCATCGAACAGCTTCATGACTTCCCACATCTGATTCTGGGTAATCAGTGATAAAGCCCTTGCTCTTTGTTATTGAGTTATAGTGATTAAATCTAAGTATGACTAGGATTAAACAAGAATTGTCAGAGAATCTTTTAAGGGGTCATGAAAGATTCGTAGCAGATTCTGGCTTACAAGTTATGGAAGGAAAAACGATGGATTTGGACTTATGGACTGAAAAATACCGACCACCAACCTTGAGTGAAATAATAGGCCAAGAATCTGTGATTGATAGCTTGAAGAAATTTGTTGAGAACAAGGCTGTACCACATTGCCTTTTTGCGGGTCCTCCGGGAACTAGTAAGACTACTGCTGCAATGGCTATGGCAAGAGACCTTTTTGGTGATTCTTTTGAACGAAATTTCATGGAACTTAACGCAAGTGATGAAAGAGGAATAGATGTTGTGAGAAATCAGATCAAGACCTTTGCTAGAACCATGCCTTCAGGAGATGCTCCTTTCAAGATACTGGTCCTTGATGAAGCCGATCATCTTACGGCAGATGCTCAACACGCTCTTCGAAGAACTATGGAATCATTTGCCTCCTCATGTAGGATTGTATTGATTTGTAACTATTCTAGTAGGATTATTCCTCCAATTCAATCAAGATGTGCGATTTTTCGTTTTTCGAAACTTGGTGAAGAAGACATCTCGGGGAGACTCAAGTTTGTAGCTAAAAATGAGAATGTTAGTTTATCAGCAGCAGGTATCAAGGCTATTTTGTATCTTGCAGAAGGTGATATGAGAGCAGCATTAAATCTTCTTCAAGCTGCTTCATCGACTGGAGAAAAAGTAACGGATGATATTGTATATTCAATCTCAGGAAGAGCAAATCCAGAGATAATACAAAAAATGTTGGTTGATGCATATGAGGGAAAATACGTCGATTCTCTTGATAGTCTCAGAGACCTCATCTATAACCAAGGTGTTTCACCTGTCGATCTTGTGAAACAAATGCATCGTGAAGTAGAAAGTCTAAATCTTAATCCTCACAAGAGAATGGACATCCTAGAACACACGGCAGAAATCGAATTTCGTGTGGGTGAAGGCGCAAATGGAGAGATTCAGCTAGCCTCGCTCTTGGCACGCATTGGAACTGGTAGTGATTCTGAATGAATGATAATCTGCCTTGGCCTGAGAAACACCGTCCTATGAGTCTCAATGAGCTTGTAGGAAACCGTGAAACAGTGAAAGCGCTAAAGGATTGGGTTGAATCTTGGATATTTGGGACACCAAGCAAAAGGGCGGCTCTTTTGATTGGTCCTCCTGGAACAGGAAAAACTGCATCAGTGGGAGCAATCTCAAATGATTTGAACATGGAGCTAGTCGAGTTTAATTCTAGTGATAAAAGGAATAAGGATAGTATCGAAACTCTTGTTTGGCGTGCAGCGTCGCAGATGACTCTTGATGGTCGAAATAGACTCATACTTCTGGATGAAGTTGATGGTCTTTCAGGTACTAGTGACAGGGGTGGGGTTGGTGCGATTCTAAAAGTAATCAAGGATGCTGTACATCCAATAGTAATGACAGCAAATGATCCCAATAGTCCACGACTTAAGGAGTTATTGAAAGTTTGCCAAGTTTTCAATTTTGGATTTATTGAAAGTGAAGATATGACAACTGTGTTGAAACATATCTTGGTTGAAAACAAAAAGAGTGTGTCTGAAGAAATTCTTGAAAAGATAATTGAGAACGCTGAAGGTGACCTTAGAGCAGCAGTTTCGGATCTGGAATCGCAGGTAAGAAGTGGTTTGAAACCTCAGACAACTGCAACATCTAGAGATATCCGCCGAGGTTCAGATGAAACTCTGCGAAATCTCTTTGCCACAAATGATTCTAAGATAGCTAGGAAGATATTATCAGAATCAGAGCTTGACCACGACTCGTTAATTTTGTGGCTTGAAGAGAATCTTCACCTTCATCTTCTAACACCCAAAGAATTGAATGAAGGGCTTGAGGGTCTATCTCTTGCAGATCTATCACTTGGTAGAATTATGAGGGATCAGAATTGGAAACTTCTTGCTTATGTGTATGATTTCTTTGTCACAGGGGTGGCAATGAGTAGAACTCAGACTCCTTTTCGAAGAGTTGAATACTCACAACCAACTTGGCCACTTCTTGTATGGCAAGGTAACAAGAAACGGGATAAAGAAGATGCAGTCAGATCTTCTCTTGCCTCGAAAACAGGTGTATCAAAGAGGCGTGTTCGACAGACCCATTTAGATACCATTCAACAAATAATCAAGAACAATCCTAAGGCTTTGAATGACTTCTCTGTTTGGTTGAGGGTTGAAAAGTCATCGTTGGTCCAGAAAAGAAATCGATAACGTTACTCAGGGTTTTTGTGGATCGTCTGTGATAATCGAATCTTTCTTTCAAATGACGTGTAATCCTTCGAATAGCATATGGACTTGTCTTGAGGTTCAGTGGAACTACAGTTTCAACTAAGATCAGGTTCTCTGGTGGAGCAGGTCTGATTCCACTTGGTAATTTGATGAGTCCAGAGATTATGTTGTTAATTTCATTGACTGGAATTTCTCTAACTCCAACAGCTGTGAGTAGGGTCACAATTTTCCGAACTAATTTCCACAAAAAGCGAGTTCCATAGATATCCATGAAGATTGCATCATTGGACTTGTGGAGAGAGATGTTAAGAATCGTAGTGGTAGTGCTACGTCCTGCATCAGGTTTTGATAGTTGGTTGAAATCATTGGAACCAATTAATATGTTGATAGCTTCCTTTACTAGCCTAGAGTCAACAGCTTCCCATGATTCAGTTAGATAGTATCTGTAGTGTCGCATTAACACACTATATCGGGGTTTGAAGTCAATAGGAGCTTTTGCCGAAGCCCATAGTTGGATGTCGTCTGGAAGATGTTTGTTGATTTTGTCAACATCAATTTGCTTGTTTGTAGTCACCATTACTAGTTGACCAATGCTATGTACACCACGATCTGTTCTTCCTGAAAGCTGAACAGTCTGTGGTGAGTGTGTTTCACCAGACCAGATTTCTATTGCATCAATTAGCCTTCCTTGAACTGTATCGAAACCGGGTTGGTATTGTGAACCATAGTATATGTCACCGAGATAAAAAAGACGTGCCAAGTAATCCGGCATATCATGAACTCCTATCATGAATCCCAAAGATTGAACAAACTCCTGAGAGAACGTGCTCTTAGGTCTTCAATCTTATATCGGTAGATTTTGATTCTCCCAAATTTCTTCTCCTCAATGAGGCCAGACTTCAACAAGACTTCAAGATGGGATTTTGTTGAACTGTGGTTAAGATCAACTCGTCTACAAAGCTCTGAGATATTTAGTTCATTAGAAGAAGCTAGTTCCTTGAGTATTTTGATTCTTCCACGTGATGAGAATATGTCCTCTATTGGAACAGTTATTGAGCTATCAGTATTCATCCTATTTCCTCATGTTTTCCTTTTTTGTGTCAAGCAGATTTGACAAGAAATGTTCTAACATTTCTGCTGGTACTTCCGAGAAGCCGATAAGTGTCGTTTGACCTCTCTGACCTGTACCAGATTTCTTAGCATCAATTATCCCGTGAGCATTGAGATCCTGAACCCATTCCCATATCTGAGTATGAGCTCTTGGTTCTTCGAAATATTCTTCACATATTGATCGATACATATCCTCAACTTCGCCTATTGTTACGTATGCACTACGGATTTCTCTAAGCTGTCTTGCTGCAGCTAATAGCAGTAGTTTATGTTGCGTTGGCAAAGTAACGAGAATTTCTTTTCTTAATTCAGGATGTGTATCAGCCTTCGCACGACGTGCATAGTCTGGAATTATAATGTCTGTTTGATCACTGTCTGCACGTTTACCAGCTCTCCATAAGAGCTCGATTGCATATCTTGCATCACCATGTTCTGATGCAATATCACAAATCACTTGGATTGTTTCATCCATGACTGCATTTTTCTCAAATGCCATTTCAACACGATCTTGAAGTATGTCATGAAGTGCCTCTCGATTGTATTTTGTAAATCGGAGAACATTTCGTTGAAGTGTACTGAGTGTGCTAGTATCAAGAGTGTCTTCATCAAGGGGAATTTTACGGCCGATTCCAATGATTGACAGGCGTTGAGTTGCATTCAATCGATCATCCATGATTCTAGTCAAATCATAAAGAATGTCAGCACCTCTCTGTGCAATAAAATAGTCAAGTTCATCAAGAATCAACAGGAGATATCGATCCTCTTCATCTAGTACTTCCACTAACATTTGAAGGAGTTCGTCAGGAGAGTGCCCACGTCTGGGGAACTTGGGTTTGAATTCTCTTAAAGCTCGGAGAAAAACAAGATATTCGGTCTTATTGACACGGCAGTTGATGTGGATACTATGAAGTCTGATGTTGCGTCGTGATGCAGCCTGAATCATCTGTTCGGAGAAACGTTTTGTGACTGCAGTCTTTCCAGTTCCGACGGGGCCTTCAATGATGAATTTATGGCTCGTTCGACCAGGGGAACTAATCAAAGTCTTGAAACTCTGGACAAGAGCCCGAATCTCATCCTGTCTATGTGGTAGACTCTCAGGTACATAGTCAATAGATAGGAACTGTTCTGATTTGAAAACACTGCGTCTGCTTAGCTCATCTTCAACATAGTCGTGAGGCATGACTGTCGAGAAACAGCTCTACTTGTGCACCTTAAAAGGATTTGCGGAGCGTACGATTAAAAGTATAATGAGAGGGTAGATTGCCGAAAGTAATGGCGAGCTCCTAACTCAAGATCCATATCATTGTCATTTCTGACTCATTGGGGTCATAGCAATCATCGCTCGCCAATACTATAACCATCTATTTTCCCTTAAACCTGACGAAAAACAATGGTGCGACCGCCGGGATTTGAACCCGGCTTGGAAGCTTGGGAGGCTTCCGTCCTAACCAGGCTAGACCACGGTCGCAGCACAGCCCATCCAAATTATATTTGATAAAAGACTATCGGCGATTTTATGGCAAATCAGTTTTTTTTTGGTTCACTGTCGAAGGAGTATGCTTATCTTGGACAGAGTTGCCAACGCCAACCCGGAGACCTGAAAAATATTGAAAACTACAGAATTTTGGCAAGGAAACCAAGCTTGTGCTGAAGCTGCTATTGCTGCAGGATGTAGGTTTTTTGCAGGTTATCCAATCACACCAGCATCTGAGATAGCAGAAATAATGTCACGCGAGTTACCTAAAATTGGTGGAGTATATCTTCAAATGGAAGATGAAATTGCTGCAATTTCTGCTGTTATTGGTAGCTCATGGGGAGGGAAATTGTCTATGACAGCAACCTCAGGACCTGGTTTTAGTCTCATGCAAGAAAATCTCGGATATGCTGTTATGACTGAAACTCCTTGTGTTATTGTAGATGTACAAAGAGCTGGTCCCAGTACTGGGCAAGCAACAAAAGCAGCTCAAGGAGATTTCATGCAAGCACGATGGGGATCACATGGTGACTATGAGAGCGTAGTACTTGCACCAAATTCAGCACAAGAAACCTATGAATTGACTATTAGGGCATTTGCCATCTCTGAAAGATTTAGACATCCAGTCATTTTGCTTTCTGACGAAATTGTTGCACATTCAAGAGAGAAAGTTATTGTTGATAGGTCCAAGGATGTGAGTGTAAAGAGAAGATTCATTCAAGGAGGGAACCAGCCGTTTGGTGATGTGGATAATGATGGATATGCATTAATGCCAAGGTTTGGTAATGGGCATGATTTACTCGTCACTGGGTCAACTCATAATAATCAAGGATTCCGAAAGACTGCAGACCCAGAAGTTCATGATTTGCTTATCAGAAGACTGGTCAAGAAGATACAAGATGCAACTGAACATATAGAAGACTATCAAATTTCAGGACCTGAAACATCTGAGTGGGGGATCGTTTCATTTGGTTCAACATCAAGATCAGTTGAGGAACTTGTGGCATTCGATTCCAGGATGAATTTTCGATCATTGCGTCTGAGAACAGTTTGGCCATTTCCCGATGAAGCAATTGCACAATTTGCTAAAACTGTGGATCATATACTTGTTCCCGAGCTCAACCTTGGTCAATTGTCAAGGGAAGTGGAACGAGTTGTGAAAAGCTCAGCTGAGATTGTTACACTTGGAAAAATTGGGGGAGGTCGGATGATTGAACCTGATGAGATTCTTCAATCTATGACTAAATCATGAACTGGAGTATTGTTTACGGAAATTATAACCGAAAGATTAGTTCTCATCCAAATCTGAATGGTCATTGTCTGGTTGAAGTTATGGAAGTAATCACTCTCTAGTTGTATTGATATATTGTGGAAGCCTGGGGATATCCAAATTGGCAAAGAAATGGATAGTATTGAACTTGAATTGAAATTGGTTATGATTGAGATTGGTTGAAACGAATTATCACAGTAAATAGAGATGTCGACAAAATCTACTGTATTGTTGTTCTCATCAACGATTGAAACTGTGAAATTCAATGATTCTCCATAGAATGCAGAGTTAACTGATATGTTTGGATTCAAGAATCCGGTGATACCTAATATAAACTGAAACGAGCTTTGAAATTTGTAATAGTTACTAATTGATGAAACATTTACAGTATGAATTCCTGTAGAGAAACTTGATGTAGTGGGGATTACGAGGTAGTTAGTAATTCCGGGAATAATGTTAGCTTCAACTATGAATTCGTTTTCTTCATCGGCGAATTGAATCTGTATTGACTGATTCCAATCAATCTCTGGTTGCACTGTAAATTCGATAGTAATGTTTTGACCTCTAGTTACGTTCCAAGATGATTGAGTAGGGTAGAATTGGAGTAAATTAGGAAACACATCAATAGGAACAAGTTCTTGAACTGGTTGAAATCTCGGGTTTGTAGCTGTGATGTTTACAAGTTGGTTTCCAGGACCAGTTTGAAAAGGAATTGTTACTGAATATAGGCCGTTTCCTTGACTCGTCATCAAGCCACTTCCAAAACTAGTTTCCCAAGAAATTATGCTATCGTTCAAAGGACTAAGATTGAGATCTTTGTGCTCGACTATGATATCAGCCTGTTCAACATAACTACTATCAGGAGATTGACAATGAACTGATGTTGGTGAAGAAATTATTGATAGATTAGAGAGAGCAGGAAGAACTGTGACCTGAAATGAATTGGAAAAGGGTAGAAAATCCTCATTTCCGCTAGATGATAATGTCAGGTTATACGAACCTGGTGGACCTAAAGAGTCATTCCAGCTTATCGAAACTAGTCCTTCATTGGTTGTTGAGAGATTTGTGTCAAGGACGTTTTGAGAATTTGCGTCTTCTACAAGTATGGAAACTTGTTCATTCGTATAGGCTATACTTTCATTGTGTATACTCTTCACACTAAATGTAAGTGTTGTATCGATACCAGATTGGACAATCATAGATGATTCTGCATTTACATCAAGATGTCCTCTGACTATTGTGATTTCGATATTATCTCCAGCGCCTTGTGAAACTGTATCAAATATTTCAACATTAAAGATGACGAATGATTGCGCTCCTGTAATATTGGGATTAGTATGTTCGGGTAAAATGGTATAATATGAGTTCAAATAACGAACATCAGGAGAAGGAGAGATAAAGTACTCGTCTGCGAATGATGGACCAAGATCTGTCACAACTGCAAATGAAACATAGCACCAGCCCTGATTACTAAAGTCTGCAATTAATTTTGCAACCATGCTTATTGTTTCTCCAACTTCGTATACGAGTTTGTCTGTTTCAAAATATTGGAAATCAAAATAGAATGCAGAAACAGGTGTTACTAGGCTAATAGTAAGTATAAGTGATAATGGAATCAGTGCTCGAGTTCTTCGTTTCACTTATCTACACCAGAAAACAGTCATTATCATTCCTAAAAAACTGCACATGGTTTCAACGGTAGGTTTAATTCACCATATCTTGCCATCAATCAAAGACTCTGAGTAAATGAAGTGTGATTTCAAATGGTGATTCGATTCAAGGATGCTGTCATTGATTCTGTTGAAGAAACTGAAACTAGAAGACTGAAGTTTTTGAAAATATCTTCGAAAAGCGATGGTGCCAAACTCTCATTAGAATTACCTGATGCACTTTGTGACATGTTAAACCCAAATGATTCAATCAGTGTTGTCATTGATTCTAAACCCATTCCAAAAGGAGAACAAGCAAAACTCTATGTTGAGGGTAAGGTCTTCAAGAAAATGGGAAAGGATGATTTAGAAATCATAGGTTCAATAGGTGGACTGAGACTGGTTCTTTCAATTTCAAAAGCCACTCCAAGTCAAAGCAGCACTTTTGGTTCTGACAAGTTTTTCTTGGCTATCATATGATTTGAGATTACTTTCGGTCATCTCTCTTTCTGACTAGGCTGATAGAACCTACTCAATGTCAGTTGGAATTCATTTTGGTGAACTAGTATTTCTTGTAAATGTACAATGGGTACCTGAAATTTAGTTAGGATTTATTGTACACCTGTTTAGTGGGTGTGGTTTTTGACTAATGGAATATGTGAATCTCGTTCAACAGATTCGAAATCATGTCCAGACTGTAGTGGTTTCTTAGTCACGAGTCAGGGACATATAGTATGTGCAGAATGTGGTTTGGTGCTCTCAAGGGAATTTGTTTTGCCAACCTATCAAATGGGACAACGACTGCATGATGATTCTCCTGATGCAAGTGTCTATGTATCACTAGGAAATAGAATGCACATAGTGGATGGACTCGGTAGTTATATTGGATTTCACAAGGACAAGTACTTTCAAGATGCTCAGGGTCAGGCATTATCAGGAAGAATGCAAAAGAAGTTCAAACGATTGAAGACGATTTATAGTACCAGGATCAGGATTGGGAAGAATGAAGCAAAGTATAGAGCTCTCAGGACTCTAAATCATGTTTCTAAACTTCTTATGCTGAATGAACAGGTTCGAGACCGTACTGCGTATCTCTACAAGAAAGTGATATCTGAGTCACCTCAGAGAGTGAGTAACAACATCCTGTTGATTGCTGTTTGTCTTTTGATGGCTGTAAGAGAATTCAAAGATGAGGCTCCAATAACGCTTGATGAAATAGCTGAAACTTTTGAGAAATGTGGACATCGTGTCAATGTAAGAGCAATTGTCAGGGAGGCACTCAGACTCAAGTCATTGACTGGATACTCGCCTAAGATTCGGAAACCAGACGATTATATTCCAAGAGTAATTTCCATGTTAATGAATAGTTCAAAGGTTGTAAGTAAGGTTCAGTCAAGAGGATGGGAAGTTAAAGAATACGAGAATGCTCTTAGGAGTAAGGTATTAGAGATTCTTGATATGATACCTACTTCTAAACGAGGTGGGCGTAATCCATTCATATTCACTGTTTCTGCAGCTTATGCCAGTGATCGAATAATAGCAATTCAAAGTGGAAGGCGTGCGGTTCTTACTCAGAAGCTTGCATCAAGTGCAACAAAGGTTGCGGAGTATAGTATCCGTGATCACTTTGGTATGATGAAAAGGATTATCGAACTTTCTCAAGAGAATGCGTGATGATTCTCTTTTGCTATGGGATTATCTTTGAACAGTCTGTATAATAATTAGAATTCACTATGGGTGATTTGTTGGATGAACTCAGAAACTCACTTGGTTAGATGCCATGTTGGAAGATGTGAAGATTGTCCTGAGAAGATGGTATCAGGTTGTCGCAGATTAAGACGCATAGAAAGATCTCCATCGGATAGAGCTCAGACTGTTTTGATTGAACCCGAACGAGGATTTCTTCATTTCTGCAAGAATAAAGAATTCCAGCAGATATACCCACCATGGTATGTTGATGGATGGGAAACTGTGTTCGTAGGTATAAATTGTCCTTTACTTAAGGAATCTGATGATATCCTTGATATTTACGAAGTTGGACCTTATTTGGCTCTTTTTAAAAGAGAGGAGTACCGCATACAATTCTATTCCATCCCAGTTGTAAGAACATCTCTTGAGTATTCTTTGATTGATGAACTGAGTAGTTCTGCTGTACAATTCAAGGATAACGAGATTTCAGTAAGAGAGGGATTATCTCAGCGACTTGAGAAGACTATGGAATTTATCTCAGAGTACATTCAGGAGCAAATTCCTGAAATAAATGAAAACACTAGATTGACCCTTTCTAGGATAGTTTCTCAACGTAGAAGTGTTCTTGGTCCTATTTTCCCTATTCTATTAGACGATTTAGTTGAAGAATTGTATCTCGATTCTCCAGGAGCTTGTATGTATTTTGATCACCAAAGATTCGGAAGGTGTGATACAACATTGACTTTCCTTGAAAATGATGTGCCAAGAATTATCACATTACTTCGAGCGGAAAGCAATCTACACTTGGATAGAACCAATCCTTCCTTGAAAATGGATTTGCAAATTCTTGGGGCATCGTTGCGGTTCTCTCTAAGTATTCCTCCGCTTAGTCCAGACGGGCTACATCTTGAAATTCGTCGTGCACGAAACCGCCCGTTTACAATAGCTGATTTGATTCACAATGAAACACTCACACCCGAAGTGGCTTCTATCCTGCTTCTAGCAGTTGCATGTAGATTTAATATTACAATAACAGGAGGACCAGGTACTGGTAAGACGACGCTTCTGAACGCGTTAGACATGACCACACCACGTTGGTGGAGAAAGATATACATCGAGGATGCAATTGAAAGCAGAAATCAAGAGAAGCATCATCAAGTACGATTTAGGGTAGATCCTATTGATGAGAGATTAAGTAAATCGGACAAAAGCAGTGAAATCATCAAATGTTTACATAGATCACCAGACTATCTGATTCTGGGAGAGATTCAAACAGCTGAACATAGTAATGCACTCTTTCAGGCAATTACAGCGGGTCTTCGGACAATACAGACCTGTCATAGTGATTCATCATCTAGTCTAGTTTCTAGATGGAAACTTAGTCACGGGGTTCAAGATTCTAATCTTGCAATGATGGATTTGATAGTTACACTTGAAAGACCTAGACCAGGAGATTCTATCCGTAGAGTAAAAGAAATAGTTGAAACTAGAAGAGAAAAATGTAATGGGCTCATAGAATTTTCAGGATTGAACGTAGTCTATGATGCGAAAAATGGATATGGTGATTGGGCTCATGATGGAGCATTTTTATCACATGCCAAAGAGTTGGGGATCGAGAGTCATCTTCCAGCCTTGAACAGTTTGATAGATATTGTGACAAAAGAAATGCATGAAGATAATCTAGACATTTTGAGTGAGCAACTATGGTCAAATGGACATCCGATGAATTTTGTCAGAAATAAATCCAAAGAGAATTAATCCTTTTTGGGGGCTTTAAAAGGAAGGAAACAAACAGAACTCTATGACAGAGGATGCTGGTCTGATTCAAAATGAAAAGGGAGGTCCATTAGTAGAAGAGAGTCTTCTCCTAGGCCTTGCTGTTGTGACTGTTTCTATCGTGATTGCTGTCATCCTCCAAGCCACAGGGTGGGCACAGGATGTTGTAGAAGGGTTACTTCAACTTCTGCAAGACAGTTGGAGTAGTCTAACCCAGTTATTTAGTACGCCATAGTGATATTCCCTCTCTCCATGGGGAAAGGCTTATTTGCTAAGCTCTAAACGGAGCTCTCGCGCTCCGGACTGGCATACCACTCCTGGCTCCGGTAGAAGGTTGTAGAATATCCTGCAGCAATACCGATTGTAGTCCGGCCCAGCATGGGGGACTCTCGATCCCCCGACCCGGGTTCAAATCCCGGCCGGAGCACCACATCTTTTCAGCCAACAATGTATCGCCGTCTGATTACTGGAATAGATACAATACCAATAGAAAGTGTTACTACAAAAGCTATACCTGTTATTCCAACACCTTCTATCGACATAATATCGCTAGCTGATATTTCGATTTGCACTGAACCTTGGGTTGATTCAATTGAATTCGTAGGTTCTGATTCAAAGTAGAGAGAATAACTACCACTAGCAACAGGAACTGCAAGGCGAAGGACTATCTGACCTCTGTTAATACTTTCAGAAACATAATGTTGGGAGAGCCAATTGAAATTTACAATGACTCCTGATAGTAGTGACCCGTTTAGACCTTTTACTGTAAACAAGACAGATAACTCACGCAGCGGAGCTACTACCTCGTATGAATCCATCTTGATAGTTATTGGCATGATAATAGTGACAAGAAAATCATAGAAGTATATTGATGTAAGTTCAAATCTTGTTGAGTTTCCATTATATGTAATGGATATGTTATGTAGATTTTCGTTGGGCGGAGCTAGGAGTGTGAAAATAGCTAGTCCTTCGCTATTGGTAATCGTGGAAGTAACAACTTCATTATCTAGAAATCCCTGTAGCTGTCTACTTGAACAGTTTCCAATCCAGTCAGTAAGTCGAATTGTAAAAATGATTTCTTGATTTGGAGAAGCATAATGGTCTATACCTGTATGTACTAGTGTTATTTTGGGACGAGACCAAGCAGTAAAGTTGGTCAATATGTGATTATTAGAAATGAATGGATTTCCTAGAATTTCTATATCGAGTGTATGGAGTCCTGAGGGTCCCTCAAGAAGATACTGAAAATCAATTACTGTTTCATCTTCAATATGAATCGAGAACATTTGATTTGAGGAAATATCTAGGAGGAATAGATCAGAGTTGGAGATTGGTCGATTCAGAAGATCAGATACTGTAAATTTAATGAGTACATTCAATCCAATTTCTGTAGGACCGGAAATTGAAGCATCTAATATCAATGGACTAGTTATTGTTATAGTTACTTCAAGTGTTGACTCTGAATAGCGCTCAGTTCCATTGTAATGTATCTTTAATACATGAGTGCCTAGTGAAAATCTCTCATCGACAGTTGTATGAAGATTGGCTTGTCCTAAACTATCAGTAACAAGAAAACAAAGATGAATGTCATTGACTGTGGCTTCAAGAGTTTCCCCAGGAAGAATGTCGCTATCTTCAGATAATGTCATTTGCAGATCTATGGCTGTATTGAGTTCTATCTCACTTGAGGGATTCGAGGTGAAGTCTAGGTAAGTGGAAATTTGTTTGATTTCTATTGTGAATGTAAAATCTGTACTATTCAAGAAATTGATCAAATCTTGCTCGAATGAGATTCGTATAGTATTCTCGCCAAGCGAAACCCAAGAGCTGTTACACTCGATCTCAAAGACTACATAGCCGGATGTATTTGTCATTCCTGTTGCAAGCAATATGGAGCCCTTGAAAACTGAAATTTGGGCGTTTGGCACTGAATAGTTAGAATCGTCTACTAAGTGAGAACTAAAGGATAGTAGGTCTCCTGGAGCAAGTATTTCAAGACTCTGGTTCAGTTCTATGTGAGTTTGTGAGAGAATCAAGAGAGATACTCGTTGATATGAAGGAGCTAAAGAGAGAGATTCATTTCCAAAGAAAGTTGCATTAATGATAGTGGGTCCTAAGGGATGGCTTTGTGGTATCATCCATTCAAGAAACGCAATCCCATTTTGATCTGAAATTGCATAACCAATGAATATGTTGTATGTCTGATCAAAAAAGTATATCCTTTGATTTTGAACGGGATTTTCATAACTTCCATTCTGGAGAATCGTGGCTGTAATTGTGATTATTTCACCACGGACAATTGGTATTTCATCCTTAGCCTCTGCGATATCAGAATTGAGAGTGACTAAGGAGATCGGGATAAGAAACACGATTATTACTGAGATTAACCAAAACTTTCTGATATCTGACACCTCCTTGGGTTTGTGTTCAGTTTATCAGTCCGGATTCGGGTTTTTATTCTCCTACAGTGTTCATTTTCTATCAGATAATTTAGGGGTGTTCATATGCTCAAGGCTAGTACGAGGGTTTGGTTCTAGAGGACTGCATTCACACTGACAAGGAGAATATTCATGCCCTTTCGCTTGCTACGTGTAGATGATACAAAACTAACTCTTCATTCAAAACAGGAGAGATCTTGGTTCTGGATTAGAATAAGTTGGATTAGTGGAATCTCGCTTGCTGGCATCTATTTACTGTTAGTGTATATTTTTCCATTGTTGGGATTGATGATTCAACCTCATATACCCTTCAAAATGTTCCTGGAATTAATGATCTGCCTAGTCCCACTCCTAACAGGTTTTTTAGTTACTCTTAAGAAAATTCAGTTTCAAAAACCAGTTATTTCGGTAGATAATAACGTATTACTTGTTCAATTAGATAACTATGTGATTGGTACATGTTGCTTGGACATAATTTCGGTATCAGGTTCTGTTTTTCTTGACGATGAGGGTAAACCAAAGTATAACGAAAGTATGTTGCTGGCCATGCGTGCAGGAATGAGCAAAACAGTAAGCATGGCCTTTGAAGCTGGTGTATTTGAAAACGAACCGTATTTGCGTATCTTCATCACTGCAACTGGACAAACTGCTAAGCAAATTACTGAGATTCTTAGAAGAGAAGCAACCAGAACAGAAGCAATTCTATTGGCATCACTACGTAACGTAGAACTCAACTTAATCGAAAATGAACATCTACAAGAAGTGGCACTTAGTCACTATAGTGGACTACTGGATTTTGAGAAATTCACTTCAAATAAAGAGGAAGAGTCTTCTGTTTTGATGATGTTACGAGGGACACCTCGATCATCCCCATCTTTAGAAGCATCTCAGATTGGAACTTTTATCTCCACAGCTCTTAGACAAGGGTATTCAACAAGCATGACCTGTGTATTTTCAACTGCCAAACCTGGAAAAGAAAAACGTAAACTCGAAGGACAATGGAAGACTATCCAAGCTAAAGAGAGAAGAAAAGAGGAGTCTTTACAAGAACATGCAGCCAAAAAGAAACTTCTTACTCGATATGAGGAGATTCAAGATGAGATAGGCTGGTTTGATACGACGGTATATTTTATTGTGAAATCTACCTCTAATAGGAAAATTGATGCTGATTTAGACGGTATGAAGGGGTTTGTATATTCGATATGGGGAGGAAATGATTCAATTAAACTCGTAACTAAGAAGATTCAGACACGTACAGCGTATAGGCTTCTTACTAGGAGACATTTGAAACGTCAACGGATGCATATAGCTAGACTTGCTTCTTTTGTAAATACTCCAATTCAACAGCTTCCAGTTATCACACCAATACAAGCTCCTTCTTTTTCTGTTCCTACTAAGGAGCTAGTGGATAACGATTTGGTCATTGCAGAAACAGTATTCGGTGGTCGACGTCTATCAAAAGTAGGTTTGAAAGTTGATTGGTTAAGAGAACATGTTGCAGTCTTGGGAGCAACTGGAACAGGCAAGACAACACTTGTGAAACATCTCATGACACAGTTGAGCGAGAATACAAGTGTGCCTTGGTGGATATTTGACGTAAAGGGTTCAGAATATCATAGTCTTGTAAGATATGGCAAGTCTGAAGTTTTGGTTCTAAAACCAGGTGTTGATGATTCTTTTACTTTGGATCTTATCGATCCGGAGATGAAAGGAAATGAAAACTGTGCTTATTCTACATTTATCATTTTGAAAGAGCTTCTAAATGAACGGGGTGATTCTTCGGAGCTTTCTCCAGCAATGGAGAAGTTACTTAGAGAATCTGTGGTAGAAGTTGTGAAATCATTGGGAGATCAAAATTCAGTACAAGCCCTTAGTGGTAAAATATCAGAACTTGCGAATAAAGATAGGATTGGGAATATGACAAGGGATGCACTTCTAAATCGGCTTGAAATACTAACTAGAGAGCCTCTGGGATCAATACTAAAAGGTGGTCCTGATGCTGTTAGAATCTCAGATCTTTTGGATAGACGTGTAATTCTTGATTTGAGCTATATTGCTAGAAAAGGAGGGATGGATGCTGCTAGATTATTCTATAATCTAGTAGCTAAACGTATTTTTGATAGTTCTATGAAACGGGGGATATCTGATGGACTACATCATGTTGTTGTTCTTGAAGAAGCAAGTAATCTTGTTCCGGAGAGTTATACAAGACACTCAGCCGCAGACGTGACAACTGGTGAATCGATGGTTATGCTTCAACGTGCAACCGGACAAGGTGTCATTGTTGTATCAACACGACCCAACATTTCTTCGAATATTTTAGCAAATACTTCAACTAAAATTGCGTTCCGCTTGCCATATGACAGTCAGGTTGGTGGCAGGTTCATGTCATTAAGTGAAGAACAGGAGCGATATTTGCGAATTTTGAAACGAGGCAGAGCATTGATGAGTATTCCTCATACTGAAACATTTGAGATAGCGACTAAACCATTTGTTGACTCGTCTGATGATGAATCATTAACAGTGGTTACGCCAATAACTCAAACTGGTGGAACTATTTCTGAGAAAGTTACACTTGAAGTTGCTCTTGAAGACGATGTAAAAACAGATACTTCTGAGTCTATACACACGACTGAAGCACAAACAATTGTGTTTAACAGGATTGATAGATTGGGAAACCATATTGTAGCTTTCTTGGCTGCAGAAGGGTGGGCAACTGAGGAAGAAATTCGAAATCTTCTATCAACATTGGATCCTAGTAATTTGGATGACGACATATCAGAAGTGATCCGAAATTTGGTTTCACTAGGTACTGTAGAAAGAGAGTCTTTGGCATTGGTTCCTGGTGGATTTGTTTTCACTCTTCCAGGAAGTTCACTAGATGCAGTCAGACGGGTCATTATTGATTACATATATGAAAAGTTGGGATTGGAATATGATGGAATATTATCGGATTCTCCCGATTTTCCAGATATCATATTGGAAGATAAAGCGGTGGTAATTATACCTGAACATCTTCGAGCATCATCGATGGGTGTAATTCTGGATAGGATAAGAAACAAGATGATTAAGTTACAGAATAGTGTTAGAGAATTGTTTGTAGTTGTCCGAGGAAGCGTAGCTGCGGCAAAATTAAGAGAATTAATGGACTCGTCTGAAGAATTTAATGAAGTCAGTGTCGTTTCTGCGTTTCCGCGATCTCTTGATTCAGTAATTGAGAATCTGAGCGGCACAACTGATTCGTCAGCTGATCGAACTGTTCAATCTCAGTTGGAAGAAAGCACTGAATCTGCAGATAAGACCGACCTGATTGAGGCAATACATGAAGTTGGTTCTGCTCCAAATCGAGCGATTCAAATTAGACTATGGTTTGGACTGATTCAAGATTTGGTTGATATTTCTAATGGACAAGTAAAATGGGAAGATTTGCTAGAATTTATCGAAACTACTGCGTTACAGTCTCTTAAGGGCAGATCAGCTCCATTGAATATCGAGGAAGGCAAAAGAGCCTTGACCGAGCTGTTGGCTGATGAAGTTTTGATTGCAATACGAGTAGAAGGTGATTCACAGTTTGTAGAACTTGAAAACGGTCTCTGGTTAGTCAATTCTTCAGTTTTACAGGATTTGAAAGAGAAAGCAGTGAATGCTATAGAAACTGCGCTCAAGAAACGTAGTGATATGATATATCGAGATCACGGATATTATGATCTCTGTGTTGGTGGCACTTCATACGTAATTTTCCCAAATCAACAGCAACTAAATACCCTGCTCCATCTGCATAGTGATGTTGCTTGCAGGACTTGTAAATCAACAAATGTTGTCTGTGTTTTAACAGCATCAGAATATCTTGAGGAAAGTGTTACGACACCAAGTAATCTGATTATTAGAACAATGAATGACAAGGTTTCGACATTACTAATTTAGACTAGGGCATGATTCTAGTACAAATTATAGGTTCTCCTAACAATAATGAACTCAATCGACCTGGGACAGTAAGATTGAAGATGACAATTTCAAGGTCATGTTTTGCCAATTCGAAAAGATCATTCACTTTTTTTGACATCCCGCCAGTTACATCTGTACTCATAGAAGGACCAGTTTTGGTAAGAACATCTTCCTTGTTTGTATGATTTATGATTGGAATATGCTTTGCAGAAGGATTCAGAATTGGATTGTCGTCCATAACTCCTTCGACGTCAGTACCGATGTATACTGAATTTATGTTGAGCTCTCTAGCAAGATAGACTGCTATTGTATCTCCACTTAGAATTGATGCTCCTTTTTCTTCATCAAAACAGACATCTCCATGGGTTAACACTATGGATCCACTTTCTAGCGTTTTCATTATTGCCTTAGTTGAAAAGTCCTGAATTGATTCGTTACGGAGGGTTGCAATTGTAAAGGGTGGAATTACGACTGTTGGTATTCCTTCTTTGTTCATCTCTGATTCAACTTTTTGAGCTAAGACAGACATATTATGACGAATATGTGGGACTCCCATCAATAGTTTCTCTTTCTGCGTTTCGGGGTTTCCAAATCCATATGAATGGGCTGCTTGGTGTCCATGAGCACCTCCTCCAAGAACTACAATAAGTTCGCCTTTGTGTGATTTTAGCTCATTAACAATTCGAGATAGATTTTCATCATTTATCATAGGCGGTGAAGATCCTTTGTGAGTAATCACAGAGCCGCCTAATTTCACGATAATAGAACTTTCCAATTACATCACTCAAATGTTCAATCCCAAGTCTTACTTATGGACATTGCTTTTCTTCTGAGGAGATTGAATGTTTCCTACACAAGACAAGGTTTTTATCCAGTTCACATTTGGGAAACTTCGGACACCTCCTTATGTTGAGGGAATTCTATATGACTCAGCGAGCAAGAATTAGACTATCAAGCACAAGTACTGAGCACCTAGATGGTGTGTGTAATCAAATTAAGAGGATTACTCGTAAGACAGGTGTCCGGATGGCAGGTCCAATACCACTTCCCACTCGTAGAATGGTTGTTCCTACAAGAAAAACACCTTGCGGACAAGGCTCTGAGTCTTGGGACAAATGGGAGATGAGAGTTCACAAACGTTTGATTGATATTGATGCTGATGAAAGAGCTATTCGACAGATAATGCGAGTTCGAATTCCTGACTCAGTGTACATAGAAATCGAACTGACTGGCTAATTTTCACCGATACAAAGGCTTTTTGCACAATTCTACAAAGGACTTCTACCGTTGATGAGGAATCCTGAAGATGTGTGGAATAATTGGCGTTGTCCAGAAGCGTGGTGTTGTAGCACCTTTTCTGCATCAGGCATTGAAACGTCTTGAGTATCGAGGTTATGACTCGGTAGGTGTAACTACAATTTCAGGTGATAAACTTCATGTCAAAAAAGACAAAGGCAAAATTGAGGAAGTGCATCGAAGACTAAACCTTGATGAGATGCCCGGGTCTATAGGTATTGGTCATACACGATGGGCTACTCATGGAGTTCCTTCATTTCTAAATTCTCATCCACATTTTGATTGCCAAGATGAAATTGCTGTTGTTCATAATGGCGTGATAGACAATTTTATGGAACTCAGATTAGAACTAAGTGAAAAGGGACACAAATTCGATTCTGAAACTGATACTGAAATAATTCCGCATATGCTTGAGGATTATATGAATGAAGGGCTCGATTTATCCGAGGCATTGAAGAAAGTTACTAGGCGAATAGAAGGAACTTATGCAATAGTTGCTATGTCAACAAAAGATAATGGAAAGATAGTATGTACACGTGATGGTAATCCACTTGTAATAGGTACAAAATCTGGGGCATCATACGTGTCTTCAGATATACCAGCCTTTCTTCCATTGACCAATGATATGATTCTACTTCTAGATGGTGAGATTGCATGCCTAACTACTGATGAAATAAAAATAGAGAAACTCTCAGATGGATCGTCAGTAAAACGTGATACTATAAAGATAAGCTGGACTGCAGACCAAGCACAGAAAAGTGGATATCCTCATTTCATGTTGAAAGAGATTCATGAGCAGCCAGAAGCAATTCGGAATACCCTTAGACTTCGTTCTGAGAATATACGAGAAGCTGCTGAGATAATCAAATCATCTGACAAGGTATTCATGTTGGCTATGGGAACCTCTGGCCATGCTGCAATAGCTGGACGACACATGTTTGCATCACTGGCTGGTGTATTACCCTCATTTGAGTTGGCAAGTGATTTTCAGGATACGGTTTATGATGCTTTATCAGAGAATGACTGTATTATTGCTATTACACAATCTGGTGAAACAACAGATACGATAAGTGCTGTAAAATATGCAAAGACATTTGGTACTAAAATTGTGGCGATTACAAATGTGGTAGGAAGCTCAATCACTAGACTCGCTGATCACACAATAATCACTCAAGCTGGACCTGAGATTGGAGTTGCAGCAACGAAGACCTTCATGGTGCAGCTAACTTCACTTGCATTGATTGCTTTGGAGTTGGGTAAGATAACTGGGTTTAATGATGATACAGTCCTTCAGAAAAAACTAGAATCTCTACAAAAGATGCCGGAGCTAGTTTCAGATGTAATTTCACGAAATGAGGAGAAAGCAAGAAGTCTAGCAGCTCTCTTCTATAACAAACCAAGTCTTCTCTTTCTTGGTCGAGGAATTTCGATAGCCACTGCTGAAGAGGGTGCACTCAAGTTGAAAGAGATTGCATACAATCATGCTGAGGCGTATTCAGCAGGTGAATCAAAACATGGTCCTATTGCACTAGTTCAGGATGGGTATCCAGTTATATTCATAGTTCCAAATGATGATACTAGAAGTAGAATAATTGGTAATATCATGGAAATGAAGGCAAGGGGAGCGTCAATCATATCAGTAATTCAGAAAGGTGATGATGACATATCGAGTCTTTCAGATCATTCATTCATAATTCCTAGTGAAGCAGAACCAGAATTTTCAATACTGCCTTATATCGTTCCCTTGCAACTCTTTAGTTACTATATGGCATTGAGAAAGGGTTATGATCCAGACAAACCTAGAAATCTTGCTAAATCCGTAACTGTTCTTTGAGGTCTTTAAATTCACAATAGATGTTAGATTATTGTGTGAAACCAATGTGGTCATATTCGATTCTAAGCCCACTCTCTGATTTTGCAAACCTGATAGCAGTTTACTTCATGGAAATTTGGGATTTCTTGATTTTTATTGGAAACATTTCTGCATTCGTAGTTGTACTTGCAGGTGCAATACTTTGGTTTACAGGTGTTAATGCAACAAAGGGAAAGGGATTAGTCTTGAGTGGAATCCTTCTTGCAATCATTGTACAATATTTTGTGTTTTATCCACCAGTCTTCTCATTATAGTAACTGATCGGATATAATCACAAGTGTGTCTATTAGATGATCAATATCTGACATTGAATTGTATGCATGGATTGATGCTTGAATAATACCATCAGTTGACATAGCCTGAACCAAGGGATGAGCACAGATGAGACCACTTCTAATAGCTATATTCGATTCATCAAGGAATAATGCAATGTCGTGACAGTTTACAATTTCTGGACTAAGATTGAAACCAAATATTGTAGTGTTTTCATCAGGTCTGCCATAAATGATAATGTTGTCCAGTTCGATCAACCGTTTTTGCATATACTTGGATAATGTTTTCAAATGGAGGTCAAACTTTTGGGAATATAGAATTTTGAGATACTCTAAGGATGCATCCAGTCCTGCAATTGCAGGTACATTCAAGTAACCTGGTTCGAATTTGTCTGGTTGCATGGCTGGTTCAAATGAACCATTTTGAACATCTGAAACTGCAGAACCCCCTAATATTCCTGGACGATATGTTTCACCCAATGTTTTGTCAATCCATTGAATAGCCAATCCTGGTGGACCCATAAGACCTACATTAGCGGAAAAAATCAGGACATCAGAACCTAACGATGTGATAGATTTGTCAAATCCAGCTGAGCGGGTTGCATCTGTTAGTAAAAGTGCATCAGTTTTGTGAACAATTTCTGCTATCTCATCTATCGGATTTTTCATTCCAATTCCAGGTGATACATGACCAACTGCTACAAAGCCTGTTTTATCATCAATGGAATCTTCTAGTTTGGAGAGTGACAAAACTCCATCACTATCTATGGGTACGATTTCGACTTTCAAGTCAAGTACTTCAGCAGCACGTAATAATGCAACTAGAATAGAGTTCTCTTCACTCTGCGCTATCACGATTTTGTTCTTATTAGATAATTTCCAGTCATATCCATAAACCAATGATCCGATTGCAGTAGGAATGGATTTTTGGAATGATATCTGTGACTTGTTGCTGCTGAAAAATTGTGCTAACGAGCTCCGAACATCTTCAACAATTGCACTACCCCTAACTGCAAACTTGTGTGCTCCACGGCGTGCAGATGCTACAACAGAATTTAGGAAATTGCTTGTTGCAGCCACTGCCGATTTGGGTACAAGTGTAGTGCTTGCAGAATCTAAGTAGACTAGGTTTGGATATTGGTCATAGATGCTGAAGTCTTGTTTTATGTCAAGTCTGTCAGTCATGATTAAGTTAGATGGGACAAGCGGCTTTAATACCATGCTGTACACTGGTCGCTACGATAAAAGTGCTTGAGAGTCCAATAGAAGGATGTTTTATTGTAACTATTGACAATCTCATCTTTGAGGTTAAAGGAGTAGTTCATCCAAAGGATCGGATTATTGCATACCTTCGCTATATTCCTTCGATAGATTCGGATAGTGGATTCAGAAAGGTGTACAATCTTGAGGAACGAGAGAACTATCTCAGAGAGAACTATCCAGATTATTTGTGGTACAGCGAACCTTATGGAAGATTGATACAGTCAGTTTCGATGAATAAGATTGAATCAATTCTTGATCCTGTAGATTATTTAGCTCAGTTGCAGAGCACAGATAAGATAACACATCTAGAACAGGTATCTGTTACCCTAGCAAAGAAATTAGTAGAAACTACTGAGATTGATTGGAGAGATATTGGACTAACAGGTTCTCAGCTTATTGGTGTGGCAGGTAAAGATTCTGATATTGATTTGGTAATATATGGATCATCAGCTTGTCGAAAATTCTACTCTAATCTCTCAGCAAGAATTAATAGTATTCTTGAAATCGAGAAATATTCTGGTAAGCTACTGGAAGACCATGTTTCATTTAGATGGGGAGCTCATAATGAATTACGTTCTCTTCTTCTAGAGATTGAGAGAGATAAATTGTTACAGGGTTTGATTGGTAACTATCATTTCTTCATTAGATTGGTAAAGACGCCAAGTGATCTTGACTATGATTATGGTGATTTGTCTTATCAGATGTTGGGTCATCAAAAAGTATCTGGAAAAGTGATTGATAGTAGTGATTCAATATTTACACCCTGTGAATATCAAGTAACATGTGTCAGTAATCCAAATCTTGAGAAACTTGTAAGCTATCGAGGAAGATTTACAGAACATGTTTCAGCAGAAGATAAGTTTGAAGCATTTGGAAGACTTGAGTTAGTAATAGATCACAAAGTTGACAGTCAGTATATGCAACTAGTACTGGGTGAACTTCCTAGTGATTATCTGATTCCTATCAAGTAATCATACATCGATTCTGAATTCACAATCTGTTCATGTTTACATAAATTCACACATAGTTAGTGTGAATGGCGCCAATATTGTGAACACTCTGTGAGAAACAGTCATCTTATCGCCTTAAGAATAGAATAGAGGTACGATATATGCGGTGATGCCTGTGAATAAGCACACCCCTTCGTTTCCAGTGGAAACAGGTAAGAAGAGATATGAAATGCTTTCATGTTCATTCACAAGGTTCATAGATTAGTGAATAATGAAACAAATGGAGAGTCCCGTTTATTTACCAAAAAAAGACCTCATAATCCTTTTTTGTGTTCAAATGGACTTCACAGGACGTCAGCACAGTAAATACAGGGTGGACGAGGTCTTTATGTGTACAGACGCACTATGTCGCTCTTATCTTGGTATAGATAATTCACATACTCACACTTATTTGCAATATCATTATAGTTGATTGTGAATAGTCAATAGTATAGGAGATTCAATAATTGACAGACGACAGGAGTAACTATGTGTATGAATTCACTTATAGCTCAGCTCCTGGTCTACGCGAGATCTTTCAGTGTAAGTATGTCCAACCGGATGAGGCTCTCAACAGATTTAGGAAAATACTAGCATTGACCGAATCACCCTTTGATTTCAAGATAGTCGTATCAGATGAAACAATGGGAGAAGAATCTAGTTTTCAGGTCAAAGGTGGTAGTATCGAGGAAATGTTTGTCAAGTTTAAGGTCTTCTTGGAAACAAGTACCGGATATATCTTTGAACCAGTCAGTAAAGAAACCACAGAGGTCGGATTAGAAGATACACGATTTGAATCTATGAGTAACTATGACAAGATGCAAGTGATAATCTATGCATCCTTTAAACATGGAAAGTTCTCCTCTCTCGATGTTACTGAAATCTATCAAGACTCTTTCAATGAAGATTTGCCTAAGAGTACAGTATCTACCTATCTTGCTAGAATGTGGAATAATGGAAAGGGCCATCTAGAGAGATATGGAAATCGTTCTGGTTATACGTATAGACTTCGAACAGAAATTGCAGAAGTCCAGAAAGAAACTGAAAGAGCAGAAGAGCTTTTAGCTGCCATACAAATGCGAGTTGGGGAATGAAATCAGGTCACTCCCCATCAATTTGACTGTCACAAATCAAAGACTTTTTCGTCCATCTTGATATCAAGAGATTCTAATTCCTCTAGAATAGGTTCATAGATTTCGGGAATAATAGGTCTATGAACTCCGGTTAAGGAAATCTCACCTTCTAAGATCATCCTGCTTGCTATAGCAACAGGTAGAGCTACAGTTCTTGACATCGAGCTGTCACCATTTGGAATACCATAGTCAATGAGAGTTGAAGTGACCTTCTGTTTCTTATCGGGATATTCTACTATGAATTCATGATGCATAACTATCATATCACGCTCTCCAGGTGCATACTGTAGCTTCTCTTCAAAGAGATTACAGAGAGCGTCTAAGATTGTGTTTATACCTGAAGGAATCTGTTTTTCTTCGAATAGGCCCAACCATTCTAGACGCTTGATGATAGGATCATCCTGTTTGATACCACATGTCTTGGCGACTGCAAGTTCAATGTCTAGTTCATCAGTTGATGTTAGCTCTCGCATGAGACCAGCATATGTTGTTCCATCAAAGGATCTTTCTTCAATATCTAGAAGACCCAGATCAGCAATTTTGTCTAGCGTATCACACCAACCAACATTTCTGAATGTCCCACGAAGCATGGTTTTTGTTTCTTGAATGTTGTAGATATCAATGTAAGAAAGACTATCTCGGTTTGGATATCCTTCGAATGTACCTATACCGGGGACTTCCATAAGCTCACAGTTCTGAAAGAGATCTGCGCCAGGAATTTTGATTTCTTTTCCATCTCGAAGGAATAGTGCATCATTCCGACCAGCAAGAAGTACACCTCGTGGACTCCATGATAATTTGTAGCCGTATGGATTATTGTTAGCGTCAGGAGCTGGAAGTCCACCTGTGAAGGAAGTGAAGCTTACAATCTTACCATTGTTATTATGAGCTTCATCAATAATCTTCATTGCACTCATGTGATCAATGCCTGGGTCGACTCCACACTCATTTAGAAGTAATATGCCAGCTTTCTTCGCATCGTTTTCAAGTGCTTTCATTTCATCGGAAATATATGATGTAGTGCAAAAGTGAGTCTTGTGTTTAATTGCAACTTTCGCGGCCTTGACATGATATGTGTAAGGTAGTAATGAACAAACAAGGTCAGCTTTCTTAGTGAGCTCTTCAAGTAGTTCATCATTTTCTGCAATATTGAAAGCGACAGCTTCTGTATTCTTGCATCCCTCGATTAGACGTTCAGCTTTACTCTTTGTACGACTAGCAACAATGACATAGAACCCATTGTCTGAGAGATATTGGATATATGGGCGAGCAACTAAGCCTGCGCCCAGACACACTATTTTTTTCATTCGTTGTTCTCCTATTGGATATATTGTGTGAGATATTGATAGTTCTCAGTTAATCTACCCTGGTATACGATTATTGCATCTTTGAGCTCTCGGGGTAGATCGAGCTCTGAAAATGGTAAAGTAAAATCTGCTCTTGCCAAAGCAGGAATAAAATCGAGAAGTGTTTCACTGAACGACATAGATGATTCTCGTGGAAGTTCAGCTGGAAGATTGTCAACTGCCATCACGACTGGACCATCGCCTTTGACACCCAATTCAGCTCGATCCTCATCAATAATGTATGTGAATGCGGGTCTGTCTGGCTTTGTACAGTTTAAGGTAAATTCAATCGCACCTTGTACATCACATGATATGTCGCCTACAATCTGGAGTTTTCGAAAGTCTTGTTTCCAATATTTTTTAATGAACTCCTTAGTAATTAGGCGAGGATACTTATCAGACCAGTAAATGCAATTCATGAGTATAGTAATGTGTGGAATATACTTGTGAAATATGCCTACATACTTTGCTTTTCCATTCTTGTAGTAGTCTTGAAGATCAAACTTCTGAGATGGATCTTTGGGTTCAACCATATGTTCTTCCTTGAAAACGCATTTGTATATCAAGTCTGATTTTGGAGGCAGTCCGTCAATTTCATCTGGATTAACAACTTTGTGTGGAAGAATATTGAATATCTCTTGAGCTCCTCTTGATACATTACCATATCCTGCAAAGCCAATTACAAAAGGAGTAAGCTCTTTGGGAAGTCCCTGCTCCTTGATACGAGAACCAAGATCAGAGAATTCCTGTTTCAGTTGGTCAATCCCTCCAAGTTCAAGAGTTGGTTTCATTTCTGCAAATGGATTAGGTCTGATACCTTGTGACTTTAGACGATTACCAAGCATTCGGAAAGTATCTGATATCCCAGCCATTCCTGCCCAGTTTCCAAAGAAGATTAGTCTTCGACCCTTATCATCAACAACACGTTCGTAATCAATCAGAGTCGCTCCAACATCCATGATTCGTTTAAGCATTGGCATATTGTAATCTTGACCCTTGATAGTGTGACTAAAGAATACATAGACAATGTTCTTTTCAAAGAAATCGATAGGCATTTCCTTGATTCCTAGTACAACAGGTGTTTTACTACCTTTTAATGGTAAAACTTCTGCCTGATACTCATCTTCTTTGAATGCTCGTTGATTGCTTGGTTCAAGAACAAATTCAATGTTATGATTTTCATTTAGTAGTTTGACATGATCAGGTATCAATGGGACTCGGGTTTCGAATGCTTTCTCTTCTTTCCTAAGTCCAATTCGGTTCATTGGATAATCTCCTATATCATGTATCAGACAATGTCGACCGCCGTGCTACCTACGCTTTAACTTTTCCGTGCAGGCTATGTATTACTAGCACTCAAAATCAGAACACGTGTTCCTTAATTGGTCGTTTCAATTGAGTTCATATTTGTATCTCTATGATTGTCGTCATGCAAGACGTACTAATGCAAGACGAGTTGCATTTACGAAGGAGCTTTACGGCTATACATATTCTTGGAAAACAAAGTCTGGAGTCAAACAGAAAAGAAAACCTGGTCTCTTAGATGAATGTCTAGGAGCTATTGCGGTTGCTGATTCAGCAATATTAGTTCCATCTGAACATCGTATTGTTTTTGATTCTCTCTTTGAAATGTATGAAGATATTCTAAAGATTCGGATCTATGAAGTAGTTCAAGAAATCATATAGAACACGTGTTCTATCTGCTAATACTTGTAATACAATGAAATTGTATCAAAAATAATCTTAGAACATGTGTTCTGAAGACATTCGAACCCCCTTGTTTCCACTAGAAACTATTCAAAAATGTCTAATCGTTAAAATATCCAAAAATATTTATAATCGTTTATTCAGCTGCCATTTATCTCCATTTTTTTAATGCATATACATACCCTCGCTGCTTGAATTCTCCATAGATCATTCCACTGGAAATCAGGGGGTCTTATCCGAGAAATACTAACTAGAACACGTGTTCGAAATACAAAAAATAAGGGCTAAGACCACAAAACTGATACATCATTCGTATTCCCACTCGAAACATCCAAACATGGAGGATTAGAGATTGGCCAAAGCCAACGAACTTCTTGAGGATAAACCAGGAAAAGAAATTCTTCTCCTTGCCAATGAAGCAATTGCTCGAGGTGTATTAGAAGCCGGTGTTCGACTTGTCGCTCTCTATCCTGGCACACCAAGTAGTGAAATTGGAAACAATCTGACATCCATGGCACCTCACATACCAAACTTCTACTTTGAATTCAGTACAAATGAGAAGGTTGCTCTGGAAGTGGCAGGGGCAGCTGCTGTTGCAGGTGTGAGATCCATGATGGTCTGTAAAGGTCCAGGTCTCAATGTAGCAGCTGATCCATTCTTTTCACTTACATATGTTGGTGTTCGGGGAGGAATGGTGGTAGTTGTAGCAGATGATCCAAGTATGTGGAGTTCTCAAAACGAAAATGACAGTAGATACTATGCGCTCATGGGAAACATGCCAATGATGGAGCCTGCTGATCCAATTGAAGCAAAATCTATGCTTCTTGAAGCCTATAAGTTCTCAGAGCAACTCGAATTACCAGTACTGTTTCGTACCACTACTCGGGTTAATCATACACGAGCTCCTGTGACGTTCGGAAAAATACTACCTCGTCCAGATAAAATCGAGTTTGAAAAGGAACCATTCCGATTCGTCCCTGTTCCATCTGTTGCACGTAAACGACACCCTTGGCTCCTTAAACAGATAGAGAAAGCGAAGGAATTGTCTGAAAAAAGTCCCCTGAACTATGTTGAGGGAAAAGGCGACCTTGGGATAATCACTTCTGGCGTTTCATATACATATATAATTGAAGCACTTTCCTACATGGAAATCAAAGCTGAGGTTCTGAAGCTTGGAATCACTCATCCAGTTCCTGAGAAAATGATCACAGAATTCTTGCGTCGTCATAAACAGGTTATGATTGTAGAAGAATTAGAACCATTCCTTGAAACACATGCTAGACGGTTAGCACATTTGAACAAAGTCAATGTCGACATCCTTGGAAAAGAACAAGGTATCTTCTCTCGTACCTACGAATATAGTCCAAAGATTGTAATGAATGCTCTAAAGGAAATTACTACACGTAATACACCTATTAATTGGGAGGCCATTGACAAGAAAACAAAGGAACTACCTGAATTACCCCCAAGACCCCCACTTCTATGTGCTGGATGCCCGCACAGAGCAACTTACTATGCAATCCGAACTGCGACAAGAGGAAAAGCAATCTATCCTTCAGACATTGGTTGCTATACTCTAAGTATTGCACCTCCACTAGAAACAGCTGATATCCTGTTCGATATGGGATCTTCAATAACTACTGCATGTGGTCTTGCTGAAGTCACAGACCAAGACGTTGTTGCAACTATTGGTGATAGTACATTCTTTGCATCTGGTCTTCCAGGCATTGCAAACGCAGTTTATAATCAACATCGAATCTGTGTTGTAATACTTGATAATCGAACCACTGCCATGACAGGTCATCAACCCCATCCTGGTACAGGAATAACAGGTATGCAAAAAGAAGTTCCACCTCTGGATATTGCAGAAGCATGCAAAGGTCTAGGCGTCAAATATGTCAAGACTGTTGAACCATTCGAATCAATGGCAAGTTTGGTTGCTGAAGTACGTGAGATGGTAAAATGGACAAGAGAGAATCATAGTCCTTCAGTACTAGTTTCGATAGAGCCATGTGCACTTCTCACTGCAGCAGAACGTCGTCGAACAGGAGAATTTCCACCTAGGTACTTTGTAGATCCAGAGATATGTAATGCATGCAAACGTTGTCTCAATCGCCTTTCTTGTCCTGCAATGTACATGGATTCAGAAACAGAACAAGCTGTGATTGATGAAACTCTGTGTAATCTCTGTGGGACCTGTGTTTCAGTTTGTCCACAAGGCGCAATAAAACAGGAGGATGCCTAAAATGTCTGGTAATAATGGTAATACAGTGAATATTGCTATCACTGGAGTAGGAGGCCAAGGAGTTTTGACTCTTGCTGAAGTACTAGCTAAGGCAGCATTACAATGTGGTTTTAATGTGCGTGTTGGAGAAATTCATGGAATGGCTCAAAGAGGAGGTCATGTCGTTTGTACAGTTCGTATTGGAGAGAATGCTAAAGGTCCAATTATAGATCCTGGTTCTGCTCATCTTCTCGTTGGCTTCGAACCCATTGAAACCCTAAGAGAAATCCAACTTGTAAAAGAAGGGGGTTGTGTCCTGATGAGCTCACATGTCCAATATCCAGTTGCAGTTTCAATGGGACAAGCAGAGTATCCTGATCATGATGAAATTATCAAGATTATGAAGAAATATACTGATAAGATAGTTGAGTTTGATGCTTTGGAACTTGCAACAAAAGCTGGGAGTACACGAGCGCTCAACATGGTCATGTTGGGAGCAATCATAGGTACTGGTCTTATTTCAATCACTGAGAAGGTTGCAATGGAAGTTGTCAGTAATGCCTTCCCAAAGAAATTCGAGAAAATCAACACTGCAGCAGCAAAACTAGGACTCGAACAGGCAAAATCATGTTGCTAATACTAGTATTACAATTATGGATCATTTAGATTTGCTGCAGCAACAGCGACTTGTCCGATAGAGATCCCTCCATCACCAGGAGGGACATCCTTGTGAATGAGAGGTGTCAGTTTTTCCTGAACAACATGATCTATCACAGCTTTTGTGATGACGCTGTTGAGCGCGACACCTCCAGAAAAACCAACATGTTGTATTTGATTCTCTTTAGCTACCCTACATGCAATATATGCCAATGATGACCCCAAATACCATTGCGCAGCATAGGCTATCTCATGCTCGTTAACACCTTTTTCCTTAAGCTCAAGAATATCCATCAAACCTCTAGATGTATCCAGATTCAATCCACCTTTTGTTTTCATGAATCGGGGTTTGATTTGTAACTCGGTTGTCTTTGCTAGAGCCTCAAGTTTCATAGGACATTCTCCATCATAAGAGTTCACTGAGCTTACGCCCAGTATCATTGCCACTGCATCAAGGAATCTTCCAGCACTTGTACTACTCATTATACTAATCCTACGATCCAGAGAATCAATCAAAATATCCAATGTGTCTGTCGACATTTTGGTGTCTAGTCCAATAAGTGCTGGACCAATTATACGAAGAATGTCATCCTTTTCAAGTGAGTTACCCAAATAGCTCTTTAGAATTCCAACCACAGATCTTGCAGCATAGACCGCTGAGAGGTCTCCACCAGGATAATCAATATTCTTGAGACCACCCATTTTCCTAAAATCTTTCAGACCACCAAGTAGTACTTCTCCTCCCCAACCTTTTCCATCTTGACTAAATCCATAACCATCAGCTGTAATACAAACAATACTTGTATTATAAGGCAATTTATGATCCACAACCATGGAAGCAAGGTGTGCATGATGATGCTGAACACGAAAGAGAGGAATACTAAATTCATTACTCATCTGTTCTGCGAATTCAGTAGTCAAGAACTCCGGGTGAAGATCACATGCAACTCCATCTAGGTTACTGACATCCAGTAGATGAAGAATATGTTTCATAGCATCAGACAAGAAGTCTAGACTCTCAACTCGGTTGATATCCCCAATATGCTGTGTTGGATAAATCATTCCAGATTTTAGAATTGCTCCTGTAACTTTTTCTTCAGGACCCACACCGACAACTCTGACAGACTTAGGTTCTCGAAATTGAAGTGGTTCAGGAACATATCCTCTTGCTCTTCGAATAAAGACTGGCTTGTTCTGACCTACAAATTTGATAACTGAATCATCAGCTCTCTGAAATACTCTCCGATTATGAACAAGAGAATAATCAACAATATCCTTTAGCTCAGACACTATAACTTTAGGGTCTATATACATCGGAACTCCAGTTGGATTTGCACTAGTCATTACTAAAGAAGGTTCTTTGGTGTAGCGGAACAAGAGATGATGAACGGGAGCGTATGGAAGCATAACTCCAATTGTATCAAGCCCTGGAGCAATGAATTCCAAAACATCTTCAGGTATTACACTTGAATTAGACTTCTCTTTTCTCTGAAGTAGAACAATGGGTCTCTTCCAAGACGTAAGCAATGTTTCCTCTTTGGAAGTAATTTGAACAATTTCTTTGATAATAGAAAGGTTTCTAACCATTATCGCAAAAGGTCGTTGAGATCTCTTCTTTCTTCTGCGAAGTGTTTCCAATGGTTCAGCGTCAGTAGTCTTTGTTACAATATGAGTTCCTGCAATTCCTTGTACAGCTACGATATTTCCTTTCTCAACTAGATTTGATACTCGAAGAACTGGATTACTAACCTCAATGTTCTTACCAAGAGAGTCTACGAGTTGATAAATCGGTCCACATTTTTCACATGCTGTTGTTTGGGCATGATATCTTCGATCCAAAGGCGTTGTATAACCTGTATTACAAGTATCACACAAGGGAAAATCAACCATAGTTGTGTTTGGACGGTCGTAAGGCAGGTCTGTAATCGTAGAGAATCTAGGTCCACATGCTGCACATGAAGTAAACGGATACAAATACCACCTTGAATCTGAATTTGTGAGATCTTCAATACAATCATTGCATATTGCAATATCAGGAGGCAATACAGGTATAGATCCTTCAGTTCTAGCAATGGTTGATTTGTGTATGGCAAATGATGTGAAAGAGTTGCTTGGATTCTCCCAATCAACATCGAGTGTGTCTATTCGAGATATTGATGGTGGTTCATTTTCAATCCGATTGATTAACTCTCGAATCTCTTCATCATTGCCTTCTACAATTACCCTAACTCCTGCATCACCAAGATTCAGTACATAACCTGTGAGTGAAAGTGATTTAGCAATTCGATAAATGAAAGGCCTGAATCCAACTCCTTGGACAATACCAGTCACGTGAATTGTAGCTCTTTTTTTCACAGGTTTTGACACCTTCGTTGTTCTCGTGGTCGTCTACGATATTAATCCAGTGAAGTGACAAACTATTCAACTACGTGTTGTATTACATTTTCTAACAATTCTTTATAGGACCTCTTAAGGTCTAGGTAGGAGAACAAGATTGAACTGACTTGACAGGCCGTAGTGTACGTACCAGATCACTTGTTCGTGAACCCGAGGCAACACCATCAATTTTAGCATCTATACCTGAATGTCTTCGGGACGCGCTCAAAGAGGCTATGAATACTAGAGGAAGAAAATCAGTATTGATCTCAAGTAACAGTCTCACTAATAGATTCATTTTTTCTAGGTGGGGTATACGTCCCTCTCAACGTAGAAGGTACAAGAATCTCTTTGCGTCTGTCAGAAAACAGAGTCGTATTGTATTCCAACACTATCTTTTACGTGGTCGAGTAGAATGGACTGATGAATCAGGAAGGAATATTTTTGGAGTTTACAAGTTTGATGAGATTAGAGGGAATCTAATTCTAGGATTTGTCATCATGACACCTAATTCAGAATGGACTCTGTCAAATAGATAATTACTAGTTAATTGTATTACAACTATCACAAATATAACCAAAACTGAAATCTACTTAAGCACGAAACTGTTTCTCGTATACAAAACTGTATCCGCCTATGAGGCCTAATAATCAGTGAGATTGAACTTTGTAAAAACCTTCTCTATTGCCTCAAAAGCCTATAGATGTCCAATATTTGAATTACACAAAAAGTGAGTGATTTGACTTGAAATCTCAACAGAACGAAGAAAAGGAAACTGTGAAACGATTGACTTCGAGTGCAAAACAAGTACTAAGAGAACCAATACTAAAACAACTGCAAGAAGGATCAGTACTAAGCAAGGCTCAGATAGAAACTCTTCTTATTGATTTAGTAGTTGAGGACAGTTATGGTTCACACATTACCTATGAAAACAAGGCATCATACCGTTCAAGAAAAGGAGCCAGCTCACGAGGCGTTTCTAGAGGAGCATTTAACAGAACATTAAACCAGGCACGAAGAAATCTCACGCGCTGTTTTTACACCATGCTACTCTTGGCATACCTAGGTCTTTTTGAATTTACAATATTTCGACCATTCGAAGAAGTTGCAGCTCGAATTGGTGATTATCGACGAATTCGTGATATTCTGGCTGGTAAAACTGAACTTACAGCTGAAGAACTAGAAAGCGTCAGAGTTACAGAACGGACAATCATGTCCGCACTTGACGAGCTTTCTGCATCTCTTGCTCTGAAGTCAGATATTTCTAGAAGGAAGTCAGAATAGAGATCACAACAGTCCATAGACAATTACAGAAAATAAACGGCTCGAGCGTGTCGCACTGCAAGGTGTCCAACGTGTGCGAGTGAAACCTTCTCCATCACTCAGGCAACCATTTGGTCATCCTGGAGGTTTGTTTGAGGAGATAGAGATGACAATGACGAACGCCTGATACGCCGGAGAGATGTGACTCGTCGACGTCGGCATACTTGCCATTGTACGACACACTCATATTTTACATTGCAACAATTGTACATAGTTCTAATCTTAGAACGACTTTTTTGACTTGACTCGACTCTAAATTTGGCGCTTTTTCTGTTGATTTGATACATGTAATACAACAAATACAATGATTAGCAATCTGAATAAACCTTAACCACAATCTATTGACATTATCCAGACAACCCAGGAAGTTGTGATGTCATTTGACAAAAGACAATAGTCGTGATCGAATTCTCAGGGCAGTCAAACAAAGAGTCAAGGAATCTAATGAACATGAACGAGTTTCATTAGTTACTGATGCAATTGGAGACCGTCGTGAAAGAGATTTGGTAGACATCCTGGCTCAGGTTGAACAGGATTATGGGTGGTCCACAGCTCTTGATTATTTGGTGAAAGCTCGCAGTCAGAAGTATACATCACCAATGACTCTAGGGAAGACAAAATCAAATCTCGAGGAGCTGAAGTATAGAGAGGAAGTATTCAGTCTTTTATCATGTACTGGTTTAGAACCAGTACCAATAGACACAACCACTTTACTAAAAGAGCTCTACTCTGAAAACTCACTTGTCGATGCATCTCGTGTGTTTCTAAATAATCTTGAAAACCTAGTTGTTGATCAGATAACAAATGGAGATACCCTATTTTTCAATCTCTCTGAGAATACTTCAATTTCTCAGCATACCTTGGATATGCTTCAGGAAAACAGAATCAAGAATATTCGAAATATATCGATTGAACGAAACAGAACTAAAATAGACGTCAAAGCTCTATGGCATTGTGAATATGGACGTTTAGCATTAGCAAAACTGGGAGTCAAAAATAGCATAATAGATTCTGACACCCTGAATCTTGTATTATCTGTAATACAGGAGAAGCCCACTTTGGAAAGTAGTACGATACCATCTTCACTGGATAAGGAAGACATTCTTTCACGTCCTTCAAACAAAGATTATCAAAAACTGCTTTCCAATATAATGCATCAGGACGTTGATGAACTAAGTCATTTAGGAAGCAAGCATGCTGTTCCAACTCTTAATACTCTTCTTGATGATGTATCATCAGGGTACAAAGATGCACCATCGACTGATGGTTTCAAACAGATTTTGAAATGTATCAATGCTCATATTGCTGTGCGATCTCTTGATTCATTAATTGCTCTAGAAAAAGCCTCTCGAATGAAGGACTCTCGAATAACAACAACCGTAATCTTGTCCATAGGAAATTTCTATCATGAATCTGCGGTATCTACCCTTGTTGATATCTTATGTAAAAGTAAGAACCGTGGGATAATTGAAACCACTACACAATCCATTATGAATCTCTACAAGAAATGTCCTGAGGCTGACTTTGTAATCAACAATCGTCTTGACGAGGAATGCACCAATCGTGGAAAATTGGTCAAGCTTCAAAAGATTCTACGTAAGGGAAGACAAATGTACTACCAGTAATACAATTAACAAGTCCCACTCGGCAGACATAAATCGACTTCGCTTTTGGCGTGAACTCATGACAGGTTCTGAGACCAAATTGGTCAAGAGTATGGATCCCTTTTTCAATCCAACACGAGTAGCTCTAGTGGGAGCGTCTGCAGACTATAGAAAACTAGGTAACTCAATAATGATGAATCTCTTGGCATCAGAGATTGAGGTCTATCCGATCACTCGTAGTAGAAACCATGTTTTGGGTGTGACTGCATACAAGAGTCTCGCAGACTTACCTGAACCTGTTGATCTTGTTATAGTATCAGTAGCCGCAAAATACTGTGCTGCATTGATGCCAGAGATAAGAAATGCAGGAGCTAAAAATGCTGTAATCATCTCTGGGGGTTTTAGCGAAACTGGACCTGAGGGTTTGAAACTCGAGAAAAATCTAGTTCAAGCAGCCAAGAAATCAGGAGTAAGAATTATCGGTCCTAACTGTGTAGGGGTATCCAATAGTCGACTTTTCAATGGTACCTTCACAATGATGCCGGAAAGAGGAAACATTGCATTCGTTTCTCAAAGTGGAGCACTTGGTGGCATGACCATATATACAACTAGAGCAAAACGAATTGGAATGAGTAAGTTTGCTAGTATTGGTAATTCCGCCGATGTGGGTTTTGTCGAAATTATCAATTATTTTCGGGAGGATCCAAAGTCAACCGTTATAGCAGTGTATATTGAAGGCGTCGATGAAGGGCGTAAATTATTTGAGTCATTATATGCTGCTGCAAAAGAAAAGCCTGTTGTGGTGTTGAAAGGAGGCCAAAGTGAGGCTGGAGGCAAAGCAGCACAATCACACACAGGATCACTTGCTGGGGCATCGAAAGTATTTGATGGAATGATACGTCAAGCAGGATGTGTAACAGCTCCTACTCTTGACACACTATTTGAAGTCTGCAAACTTTTCGATTATCAACCTAAACCCAAAGGTCGACGCGTTGGTATTATTAGTAATACAGGAGGTGCGGGTGTTCTAGCAACTGATGCAGTATCAAGACTAAATCTAGAAATTCCTGATTTGGAAACTAGTACACAAGAAGAGCTTCGTCAAGTGCTCCCACCCATGGCTTCATTGAATAACCCAATTGATGTTGTAGCAAGTGGCGGGAGGCGAGAGTATAAGATAGCCACAGAGCTGCTACTAAACGACAAGAATGTTGACACTCTACTAGTTATATGCGCAGTTCCAACATTTGCAGGAATGACACAGACTGAACATGCAGCTGGTACACTTGAGGGAGTACGTTCAGCATCAATCGACAAACCAGTCGTTGGAGTATGGCTTGCAGGAGATGTTGGCAAACCTGGAAAAGATCTACTTGAAATGAACAAAATACCTTGCTATGATGATCCTGCATTAGCAGCTCTCTGTATATCTAGAATAACAGAGTACGCAGAATTTCATTCTCGTTAGAGCATACTACATTTGATTCTGGTATTACAGTAGCAGGTCATTCAACCATCAAGAAATTCTTCTGCAATCTGTGGAAACTCTTGAGCTACTGCCTCCCGAAGCTGTTTCTCTACCCACATACTCAGGTTGATTGCCTTTGTCTTTCGAATTGCTTTAAGGCAAGCCCTAAGATCGGTCGGAATAGAGAATGAAACAATAGGACTCTTACGTTCCTTGTTGGGAACCGAAGCTAGTAATTCACTATGTTTTGGAACAGGGTCAGTTTCCCTAACTACAGCTCGTGGCTTTGTTTCATCGTCCTCTTTTTCTGCTTCCTTTCGATATTTTCCAAGTAGACTCATTTCATTGGACCTCCCTGAGTAAAGTTGCATATGCTTCAGATACAAGTTCAGCAATTTCTTTTGTCACATCTGGATTACCAGAGTTCCTAAGATTTTCAGCTGCTACTTGTTGACATCCTCGTGCCAACATCCGTATGTCTCGTGGATTTCCTTTTGCAGCATTGTTGATTACATCTATCGCACTATCTGAAAAGGGATAGATACTGTAATTATCCGGATCAAAGCTGTCAATCCGGTTTTGAGCATAGGCAATTCGACGACCTATGAACTCTCTTGCTTTTGCATCATTGAGCGGTGGAACATCAAGTGGTTCTGTGCGATCAGCTATCTGTGGCAAGAATGAAAGCATTGCATTCCAATAAATCAAGGTTCCAGACATCACTAAGGTGAAAATAGGCTCATCAAGAGCTCCTGAATATGCATCAATCATTTCTTCAGTAGGTAAATCTGCAAGGAACCTTAGTTTGTGAAATGCTGCTTCTTGATTATCTGCAACATCTTCAATGAATAACGCAGTACGGCTCTTTTCCTCAAGATACCTTCTAAGACTTTCCTTTGCAACAGCATCAATAATCTGGCTTGACTCCCACGACCTTCGATATTTAATCCTAAGAGAATCAGCAATAGCTGAAGCCATTTGTTTTTCATAGAGACCTGTCATTCCTACATAGCCAGTGATGAATTTGTTACCCTTGCGATCCGCAAGTGTTGGCAAATCTCTCAGTGCCAAAAGCATTAGTGTACTCTTCCCCGAACCAACAGGTCCTCTGATGAAGACGTGTCGTTCATTTGTAATAATCAGGTCAACAATGGAATCAAGAAAGTCGCTATCTTCTATGTATAGACGGCTATCTGGCATTTTAAAACCACGAAATGGTGAAAACCTAGCACCAATCTTTTCTTCCCAAGCACGTAGAACCTCTTTTCGAGTATTGAAGTGACGAATCAGTGCGCTCTCATGGATTGCGATCGTCATTTGTGGACCTCCGAAGAGTGGTATCACAAGTACTGCTTGTAATACAATTTTGAGTAAATCGATTCGGATATAAAATGTGTGGTAAAAATGTCAATCAGACACAACCTTTTTGAAGACAATGAACTGGCTGAAAGCTCAATCTAGCTCTAATTGAAAAATACCATAGGAGACACATGAAATGGATGTAGAACGAATAACGCACATCATGAACTCACTAATGGTTCTCTCCCTGCTGATTTGTGGCGGTCTTATTGGAATCATCATGATAACAGATGTGCCACTATCCAATACTACTGTGTCACTACCATTTGCTTTCCTGTTCATATTCATTGTCACCTTCATAACAATGGGTCAGATTAACGATAGACCAAAACTTACAGCAAAGTATCTTCGTGATTGGTTAATTATCTGTACTATTGGAATAATTATCAGTGCATTATCTTTCACATTCTATTGATACGAAACGTAAGAGTTTAGAACAGCAATGATATAGACCAACCCCGTTTGACCGATGTGATTGTAATGAGTAAAATCCTGCCTGGTACAAAGACTACTCGCATGGAACTTCTTGCTTTGAAGAATCGTATGAGGCTGGCTGAGCGAGGTCATGATCTACTTAGAGAAAAGCGGGATTCTCTCATAATGGAATTCTTCAATGCTATTGCTGAGATCAAGGAAGCTCGAGAGAAGGTTGACTTGGCTTTATCAGAGGCATTCTCGGCACTAACTCAAGCCAAGATGGTAATGGGTCCAGCAAGAGTTGTAGAATTTGCATATGCTAGTAAATTTGAGGCTAATCTTAGTATATCCACAAGATCCATGATGGGGGTCCGAGTTCCTGTTCTTTCAGTTGAACAGAGATCTCCCGATCTTCCATACTCTCTAGCAGACTCTAGTGCTAAATTTGATGTCATGGGTGAAAAATTCAAAGAAGCTCTGAATGCAATAGTACGCTTGGCAGAGATTGAGTCAACAGTAAAACGCCTTGCTTTAGAAATTGAAAGGACTAAACGACGTGTTTCTGCTCTCGAAACAGTGGTTATCCCTCGTCTTGATGCTACTGCTCGTTTTGTTAAGCTTGCCCTAGAAGAGCGTGAACGAGAAGACTTTGTCCGACTAAAGATGGTTCGAGACTGGATTACTGCAGAAGAAGAACAATAGAACGTATTATCTGTAATACAAGCTTTCAATGTCTTAGCTTTAGAATAGCAGCAGCCAAGTCGCCTCCAGTTTCCTCAAGTGCCCGCTTTGCTACTTCAATATCGACTCCTGCCTGACTTGCAACTAAAGCTGCATCCTCCATCGGAATCTCCCTCTTCTTTTCTTCCACCACTTCTGAAGTAGTAGTTCCAGTCTTTACTGGTGAACTTTCACTTAGCCCTCTTTCGTTTTTAGTTCCAGACACCTGAAATGTTTCACTGCCAGCTTGTTTGATCATTGTGACTTGAGCATTTGAAATGACCCATTCTTTATCATCAAAGCGGATAATGACTTCTCGAACACCATCAATCTCCTTTTGTTCTATACCCATTTTTTTCATCATTCGAGCCATTTGCTTTGGTGACATTCCTCTGAAACCCATAGAATCACTTCTCTGATTATACACTTATTCTAATTCAAGTCCCTTTTCCAGTAGATAAAACGATTACGCTTTGTTTCGTTTTACACAAATATCAAACACGAAGTGTTCAATTCCAGGCGAATAATTTTTGACTCGAAGCACATCTGTTTTAGATTGAAATCCATAGTCGCTGCATTTCTCATTGATTAGCATTACAGTATGTTCAATTTCCGATTCAGGGATGGATAGGTGCATATGAATTATCCCTCCAGTATCTACAAGAGTATCAAATGCAGCTGGTAAATAAGAAATCGTGTCGTGCAAATATCCCATAACAACACGATTTGCCTCTCTGATAGGATGCACATCACAACAATCACCCAATACTGCAGTTACTCTTTTAGTCAATCTATTCAGTTCAATATTCTTTATCAGAAAATCAAAAGCTTCAGGATTAATTTCTATTGCAGTCACTTTTACGTCAGCAGCTTTGGCAATATGAAGAGCAAATTGTCCAACACATGAGAACATATCCACCACTTTTTCTCCAGGTGTAACAAGTCTGGCTACACGTATACGTTCTGCTTTGTTTCCTCCTGAAAAGGTAAGACGAAGTGGATCAAGCTTGAATTTTACTCCACTCTCTATATGTGTAGTAATTGTATTACTATCACCTGCCACTAGTGAATAGCATGGTTTTCTTGTTGGTCCTTTTGTTGGTCCTGTTCTTACAGCTACCGACTTAACACGAGAATCATATTCCAGGGTCATAGCTCCAATCTTGTCAGCATAATCCATCAATTCAAAATCTAGATGTACTAGGGCAACATGTCCTACGAGATGAAAACCTGATGGCAATGGTAAATTATCTGGAATATCATCAAACAATTGTGATTTGAGAAAGTTTCTATACCTCATCGAGGTTCACAAATCTCTAAACAATTTAACAGTAGATACTGCCTGGTGCCTGATCACCAATGCCTCTAGCTTGTACCTTAGCTATTGCTTTACGAAAGTCATCTTGAGTGACACAAGTTCGCTTGTCACGAATGGCAAACATTCCTGCTTCTGTACATATGGTTTTGATATCTGCACCTGTCCGACCTTGAGTAGCCTTGAGGAGTTGATTAAAATCAACTGAAGAATGAACGTTCATGCCACGAGTGTGAATTTTGAATATCTCTCCTCTGCTCTCATCATCAGGTAGAGGAAATTCAATGATTCTATCGAATCTTCCGGGTCTGAGTAATGCTGGATCTAAAATATCTGGACGATTTGTAGCGCCCAAAACAGCAACTTGGCCACGGGTTTCAAAACCATCTAGTTCACTCAGAAGCTGCATTAATGTACGCTGTACTTCTCTATCACCCGAGGTAGCAATATCTAGTCTGTGCGATCCGACTGCATCTAGCTCATCAACAAAGATGATTGCAGGAGCCTTTTCTTTCGCTAACATGAAAATTTCACGAACAAGTCGTGCGCCTTCTCCTATGAATTTCTGAACAAGCTCTGAACCAATCACTCGAATAAATGTGGCATTTGTTTCATGAGCAACTGCTCTAGCACAAAGAGTCTTTCCGGTGCCTGGTAATCCTGTAAGAAGTACTCCTTTTGGTGGTTCAATACCAACTTTCTCAAATAGCTCTGGGTGCAGAAGGGGATCCTCAACTGTTTCTCTAATCTCTCTAATTTGATCATGGAGTCCACCAATCTCTAAGTAAGAAACAGTTGGAGCCTCTTCAATCTCCATTGCACGTATTATGGGATCACGAGATGGAGGTAACTCCTGAGTGATTGCAAATGATCTCTGATTGAGTGCTACTAATGCACCAGGTTGTAGTTTGTCTTTGGGAATCGATGATGCTACGTGCACTACAAAATTAGGTCCTGTGGAGCTCTTTACAATAGCTCTACCATCTTCAAGCATTTCTGTTATTGTGGCAGTAATCAATGGAGACTGTCTTAATTTTTCAAGTTCGGTTCTCAGAGTCTGAGTTTCTTTCTCAAGTCGACTGCGCTCAGCTTGTAGAATCTGTTTCTCCGTTTCCAGTGCACGAAGTCTTCGTTCCAGATGCCTAGTGTAGCTTTGTGAGTAAGCCGAGTCATCGACGCTACCTTCGTCTTTCGCATCTGTAGTACCTGGCACTAGATAGCACCTCAGGACTTCATCAACTGCAGATGTTTTAAGGATTGCTTTGTCGGAGCAGATACGATTTTGTAAAACCTTGATAATACATTCATATCTTCACCCACTAGCAATATGTCTAGTCGGTAATCTTTATCTGCACCCCGAGAATCAATAACAAAAAGAGGGAATCTGGTGTGCCAAGTTGTGAGCTTTGTGGCAGAGGCATGAAAGGTAGTGGCCGAAATGTTGTCATCGAAGGCGCGTCGATGATTGTCTGTCCACAATGCGCTGCAAGGTTTGGAAAACAGCCTACATCGTCCGTACCAAAATCATCATCTCAACCAAAAATGCGTCATTCATGGATTGGCGGTCCAGAAAGATCTACACCATCACCACAGAAGAGAGTATTCACATCAAAACCAAAACCAAAGCCAAAATCTGGTGGAGTCCTACTTGATGATATGGAACTGATAGAAGATTATGCTAATACTATACGTAATGCAAGGCAGAAGAAGAACATGTCTCAAGAAGAACTTGCTCAAAAAATAGGTGAACGTATTTCAACATTGCAATCCATTGAATCAGGACGATTAAAACCCACGGGTAAGACAATCAGAGGTCTTGAAAGAGAACTCGAGATATCACTTCTGGAAGCTGTGGGAACTGTTCCAATAAAAGCAAGTAAGGGCGGTTCAGGTGCTGGACCAACTCTTGGTGATAGAGTCGTTGTAAAAAAGAAGATGTCTCAGAAAGCGCGCCAAGAAGATAATGATTGAATTTAATGTCTGATTACATTCAGCCTAAGAACAGCTCTTATATACTATTTAGTCGTATAATACTACAGGTGTAAATTTCCAACTGCGGATGTTTTCGCTATTGTAAAATTCAGTCGATTAGTCAACTAACTATCTATTATTTACCTAGGTGATTTCGTCAATGGTGCATACTAACTTCAATCACGACCTCTTTCGACTTGTTGTAGAAGAAATAGCAGGGAAAGAAGGGGTTGATGTATCGACCGTATTAGTAAATGCAGAAGAAACTACTGACGAAGAAATTGCTACTAAGACTGATCTCAAACTGAATATTGTCCGAAGAATTCTATACAAGCTTCATGATAATCACCTTGCATCATATAGAAGAATCCGAGACGCAAATACAGGGTGGTTCCTTTATTATTGGCGAATTGACCCGAAAAAAGCGCAAGCTCTGGTGAACAGAAAGAAAAGAATGGTACTCAATCTGCTTGAACAACGGTTAGAGCATGAAAGCAACAATGATCTCTATACCTGCATAAATCGCGATTCCTCACCCGTACCATTCGAAGAGGCTATGAATCTCTCTTTCCGATGTCCAACATGTAATGGTCAGCTTGAATTCGTTGACAATGAAAGAGCAATCTCATTCTTGAGAAAACGTGTAGAAGAGCTCAAAGCCGATTTAGAGGCATCCTCCTAGTTCATCTCATTTTCAAAGGCTGCTACAAAAGGTACTTAGCAGATTTATTGGAGTCACGTCAGAGGGTTCCACTTGAAGATTACACTACTTACAAAGGCATATGGGGCATATCGAGGAAGACTACTAGAAACTATCAGGTCTGAAATCTCCATAATGATTACAGAGCTTGATGCTACCTTGATCAGCATTGGTACTGATAGAAAGAACCGAATTGTGGTGAATATTGAAGGTGAGGATGAGGAATTTGTTTCTAATGCGCTTGCCAAAGAATATGGGAAGTCCTTACTCTCAGATGATCTAAGTCCAAATACGGTATATCCCGGACGTTTTGTAGATGTTGGAAAAGTTGGATACGGATTATATGTTGACATTGGGGTCATCGATTCACCAAAAATGGATGCACTAGTTCCACTTCATAAAATACGGGAACAACTCAATCTTCTCGCTCCCTTGAAGTCAATCACTGAGGCATTTGTATTAGCAGATTATCTCCCTGTTGAAGTCATATTAACAAATATCGACCTGTACAATAATCGAATAGAAGCGGAATTTGATCAGAAAGTAATAGCACGTGTAAAAGAATGGCTGCATGATGACCATGAAAGACTCTTAGTATTTGGCGCCAATCAAAGACAAATTGAAGGTAAGTTGAAGAAATCTGGCCATAGAGAAGATATCTATGAAATTGAACAATTAGGGAAGTTCGAATTCTCATTAAGATGCAAAAGAAGTACACGTGCATCAGGAATACTTGCCGCAATAGGTCCCAGACTTAGAGGAGTCCCAATGCATTTATTCATACCAAAAGAACTCTTGGCGATGCAAAATGCCTAGGCTTGATGTCTGGCTTGTAAAAACAGAGCAATTCTCTTCTCGCCAAGCTGCAAAACGAGCTATCAATGATGGTCTAGTCATTGTTAATGGAGAAAAATGTAAGCCATCAAAACAAGTTTCTGAAAAAGATACAATCGAAATTATGAGTCATGATTCTGATTTTCCAATTGGTTTCAAAAAACTGAAGGAAATTGATGAAAGACTAAATGGAAATCTGTTCAAGCTTCCATGTTTGGCTCTTGATATTGGTAGTTCTGCTGGAGGTTTTCTCACGTACTTGGCAAAAAAAGGGGTGGAAGCTGTAGGAATAGAGGTTTCAAATAGATTTACTGAAAATTTGCATTCAATAATAGAGGAATATCCTCGGATTTCAGTAATTATTGCTGATGCTTTTGAGATGGATCCAACTATCATAACTAAACCAGGAAGCCTTGATGTTTTACTTGTAGATGTTACAACAGATCCAGAGGGAACATTAACTCTGATTGATAGATTCAGTAATCTTCTCAAAAAAGAGGGATGGATGCTAGCAGCTTTCAAGGTCAATCCTAGTGATGTAGAAGTTATTACAGGTTTCAAGAAATCAATCTTCCAAATGGGTTATGAAAGAATTCATGAGATTTGCCTTGATACAACACGTCAAGAAGTCCACATTGTTGCAAGTCGTACGTAAGCAACTTTTTATTTGAATTAACAACGCCACTTGTTCAGGGCCGCTAGTCTAGCCCGGCTATGATGTCTCGTTTACACCGAGAATCCAATCAAGCTTTGTGCTTGTAGGTATCGAAGGTCGCTGGTTCAAATCCGGCGCGGCCCACCACTATTCATCTCAACGCCAAAGAGATGAAGAGTGAATAAAATGGGAAGAAAATATGCGGTGAGTTCCTACAAGAAGAGTGGGATGACTACAACCTTTCTGGTAACGCGGGAGTAGCCAAGCCAGGTCAAAGGCGGTGGACTTAAGATCGCACTAAGACATGGGGTCAAGTGGATAAGATATCCACTCTCGTAGGAGTTCGTGGGTTCGAACCCCACCTCCCGCACCATTTTTCTCATGGTACATATACCAACTTCTAAAACAAATCTACAAGGAACCTTTCGATATGCCTATCCAAACACTAGTTTCAGCCACAGGTCTAGTCTTATTGATGGAACTTGGTGATAAGACAATGCTCACAACAGTTTGTCTTAGTGCTCAATATAGACGCCCTTGGTTAGTACTTCTTGCTACAATAGCTGCTCTTGCAACTTCTTCAATCATCGCAGTCATTATTGGATTCATTCTCTCAGCAACACTCCCTATCGAAATCATAGCTTATGTTTCAGGTATTCTTTTCATTACTCTAGGTTTGTATACACTAACAACATCAAATTCAGACGTTCCTGATACATGTGATAATCCTGGAACAATGTTTGGAATGTTTTCACTTGTACTAATGTCTGAACTTGGTGACAAAAGTCAGATTACTATTCTTGCACTAGCCGCACAAACTCCTTTTGCTATCATGGTGTTTATAGGATCCATCATTGGGTTTCTTATTGTGAATGCAATAGGTGCTTGGGCTGGAGACCGTGTAGCTACACGCATACCACTAAACATTGTGAAGAAAGTAGTTGGAATCATATTCATTCTGTTTGGCGTACTCATAGTCATGGGAATCCTCTAATTGCAATATTCTATATGACGAAGCCTTTATGTCCCAAATAGCATCGTTGAGTTCGAACTCGAAGGTGAGGATATCATTGAGTCTTGATGGTTCGGGTTATAGTGGTCTTGCCTTAGAAAAGCTCTCCAATTCTAAAGTAAAAGTTGGAGATACAATCAGAATTACACAGAATGGTGAGGAGCAAGTTGGAGTGCTTATGCCCCGAAGCCAAGTTGGGAGCGATACATTTCATGTTATTATAAAGCTCGACAGTGGATACAATATCGGAATTAGGTTGAGCCAAGAAACCACGATCCGGAAAATCAGAGCTGGGAAAAGAAAACAAGTGATTGAAACTGAGTCTAAAACGGAGAAAAAGAATTTGCCAACAGTATCAATTCTAAGTACAGGAGGTACAATTGCAAGTAAAGTTGACTATCGTACAGGTGCAGTCAATCCTGCTTTAACAGCTCAAGATCTATACGATACAGTTCCAGAACTCAAAAACTATGCCAATATCCAAGCAGAGGTCATTATGAGTGTTCTTTCAGAGAATATTCGATCCAAGGACTGGACAAAGATTGCCAATAGTGTGGCTTCTGAAATCAAAAAAGGCACAGATGGAATAGTCATTGCACATGGTACCGATACACTAGCAGTCACATCTGCTGCACTATCCTTTGCTCTTCAGAACCTTCCAGTTCCTGTGGTTCTTGTAGGATCACAAAGGTCCTCAGATAGGCCATCCTCAGATGCCGCTATGAACCTTATCGGTGCGACAACCTTAGCTGCAAAAGCTGATGCAGCTGAAGTATTTGTTTCAATGCACGCAGAAACTAGTGATAACTATCTACATGCTCATCGAGGTACAAGAGTTCGTAAGCTCCATACCAGCCGTCGTGATGCTTTCCAATCAGTAAATGATTATCCAATATTCAAAGTAGTTGGAACTGAAGTAAAAGAACTCCGCACACCATTACTACGTAGAGATAAAGACCGGAAATTTGTATTGAAGCCAAAATTCGAGGAAAAGGTGGCTCTTTTCAAGACCAGTCCAACGGTTGATGGAGTGCAAATTGAGCACCTGATAGAAACAGGATATCGAGGAATTGTAATCGAAGGTACAGGTCTCGGACATGCTCCAGATCGATTACAACCATCAATAAAGAAAGCAATTGATGAGGGGATTATTGTTGCTATGACAAGCCAGTGTCTATTTGGCAGGATAGACATGAATGTCTATCGTTCCGGAGTGGAGCTGCTTGATATTGGAGTTGTTTCATGTGAAGACATGCTACCAGAAACTAGTCTTGTCAAGCTCATGTGGGTAATAGCAAATACCAAATCACCAGAGAGTGCCAAAGAACTGCTATTGAAACCGCTTGCTGGTGAAATCGACCTGCGTAGCGAGGAGTCTGAGTATAGCTCAAACCTCGGAGGGAATTGAGCTGGTTGAGGACAAATATAGAAAACTTGGACTTATGGTTGGTCTTGAACTTCACCAACAGTTAGACACGTCGAGAAAATTGTTTTGTCACTGTGCAACTGTAGTTCGAGATGATGAACCGGATGGGAGTTTCATCAGAAGGCTACGTCCTACTCAAAGTGAAATGGGAGAAATCGATCCTGCTGCCTTGTTTGAATTTCAAAGACAAAAACGGTTTTGCTACGAATACTACAATGATACGACATGTTTAGTAGAAGCCGACGAAGAGCCTCCACATGACCTATGCGAAGAAGCCATAGACATCTGTTTAACAATGGCCACATTTCTCAAATCAAAACCAGTCGATGAAATACATCCTATGCGTAAGATTGTGATTGATGGTTCTAATACTACTGGTTTTCAGCGTACTACAATTATTGCAAACGGTGGAGAAGTAATTGTAGGGGACAAAACAATTGGTATCCAAACTATTTGCCTCGAGGAGGATGCAGCAAGAAAGATATCTGATGATGATAAGAACAACATGCGAATATACAGACTTGATCGCCTTGGAATCCCGCTCATTGAAGTGGCAACTGACCCTGACATACGCACACCTGACGAAGCACAAGAAGTGGCACTAGCTTTAGGCCTACTTCTCAGATCAACAGGAGAGGTCAAGAGAGGTCTGGGCACAATTCGGCAAGACGTCAATGTATCCATTAAAGACGGTGCCATTATAGAAATCAAGGGGTTTCAACAACTGGATATGTTATCAGAACTTGTAGAATTTGAAGTACAAAGACAAGAAACTCTGCTTAAAATCCGTGATGAACTAAAGGCTCGAGGAGTCAAACCAAAGGATATCAAGAAACGAATCGTAGATGTAACGGATATTTTCACAAAAAGTGAATCTAAAGTCATCAAAACCGCAGTGAAATCAGGTGGCGTCGTTTATGCAGTCATACTTCCTGGTTTTGCAGGTCTTATAGGAATGGAACTCCAACCTGAGCGCCGACTTGGCACTGAATTTTCGGACTATGCTAAATTCTGGGGTAGTGTTGGAGGCATATTTCACACAGACGAACTACCAAAGTATGGAATATCTGAAACAGACGTATCAATGATGCGGAAGACCCTCAACGCTGCGGAGCAAGATGCAATCGTACTTGTTGCAGCTTCAAAGGATAGATGTAAGGATGCTTTGAATGCAGTAATTGATCGAGCGAAAGTAGCTGCAAAGGGAGTACCAGCTGAAACCAGAACACCTCTTCCTAATGGTGCTTCAAAATACGCCCGGCCTCGACCTGGTTCATCACGCATGTATCCGGAAACTGATGTGAGACCGGTACAAATCACAGACTCACGTTTGAAGAGAATCAAGAAGAATATGCCTGAAACAATCGAGGCCAGAGAAAACCGGTTCATCAAAGAATATGGACTTAGTACCGATCTGTCATACCAAATCACACGTTCAATCAATCTTAGCCTCTTTGAACAGATTATCAATGAAATAGATGTATCACCAACTCTTGTGGCTGCAACTTTAGAAAACACAATAGTCAGTCTCCACAGAGACCAAGTTCCTACAGATAATCTTCGAGATGATCATTTTCTTGGTTTATTCCAGTCAATATCCAGAAATGAGATATCTTCTGAAGCTATTCCCGAAGTACTGACATACCTTGCCAGCAATCCAAAGGCAGATACCCAAAAAGCAATTGAAGCAACTGGTCTGGGAATTGTAAGCAGTGAAGAAGTTGAAGATATAATCAAGAACCTTGTCAAAGAGCGTGAATCTTTCATTCGAACACAGGGTGAGCGGTCGATTGGTACACTAATGGGTGCAGCAATGAAGGAGCTCCGTGGAAAGGCTGATGGTAAAACAGTCAATGAATTACTCAGAAAAGAGATCCAGAAACTTCTCAGTTCGTGAATCAAGGATAAGGTTAATTAGAGGAGTCCAAAGTGCACGTTTGCCAGACTTCATTATGAGTACAACCCGCCGCAGTGGCCTAGCCTGGTTAGGGCGCGAGACTCATAATCTGGCCGGAATATCCGGTTGACAATGGGGTCATAAAGATTAGATGAGCGCCATGAGATGAGACATCTCGAAGTCGAGGGCTCGAATCCCTCCTGCGGCACCACCACACTAGTATTTCATTTTTGACTTAACGGGGTTATTAGGAATAATCAATACAAAAAACCATGAAGATTGAGAAATGGAAATTGGTAGGAGGCCGCGTCTATAGACTCGCTGAAGTCTTTGACAATATTACTGACGCAGCAACAAGAGCGCGAGAGCTCAAGCAAGACAATCGAGTATTTTTATCAAAAACAAATGGTCCTCATTGGGCAGTGTATTACCGACCAAAGGACCCAGAAATCAAATGCACTCCTAAGTATTTCAATGTGGTTTAAAACCAAGTATCTCTATGGGTGCTTAATAGAGTGCACATAGATATAGAGATATGAAACTCGACCCATTCTATAACGAAACTGAACTCGATGAAAAACTAATCAGAGTGCAAACATTGGGTCGTATTATTTCTAGGATAAACAGAGTTCAGTTTGAACAACTTATCCGTATGTCTATCAAATCTGGAGTTGTTGATGTTACAGGATGGACAGTTGAAGGTGTGAAAGCATTACTAACAGTTTGTGCAGAGGATAATCTTCGAATTACTCTAAAAGATGATACGCGCTATTTCATGCCAGTCCGTTATCCAAAAGGTCCATTGATGGAATCTCTTGCCGCTGCAATAGTGACCGGAGAATGGTAAGTCTTCTTCGTTAACTTCTTTACTGGAATAGTTTCTTGTCATCTCTGGAGATGGAGCATGAATCTTTCATTCAAAACACTTGACGATATTGACTACAAAGGAAAACGTGTCTTGGTTCGTGTTGACATGAACTGCTCGGTGGATCCTGTGACAAATCAAATCACAGACACATCTCGGATTGAAGCTATACAACAAACATTGCGTGAGTTGTCGAATTGTAAAGTTGTTGTAACAGCACATCAAGGTAGTCCAGGAAGTGATGATTTCATCTCTCTTGAACAACATTCTGAGATACTAAAAGACCTTGGATTCAACGTTAGTTTTGTTGATGACATATTTGGTGAAAAGGCAAAGAAAGCGATACATCAAGTCAAAGATGGTGAAATTCTAGTCCTTCAAAATGTACGGTACTTTGAAGGAGAACTCAAGAAAGCTCCGCCTCAAGAAGTAGCTCAAGAACCAATTGTTCAAGAACTCTATCCATTATTCGATTTCTTTGTGAATGATGCTTTTGGAGCTGCACATCGATCTCAAGCATCAATAGTTGGATTTACAACCGTATTGCCCTCCGTGGCAGGAAGATTAGTTGAAAAAGAAATTCGTACTTTGACTTCGGCTACTGATACTGAGCAACATCCATGGACTTTGGTTCTGGGTGGTAGTAAGGTGGCGGACAAAGTACAGATCCTCCAAAGACTCTTGGCTACCGATAGAGTAGATCATGCAGTACTTGGAGGTCTTGTCGGTACACTATTTTTGATTGCCGCAGAAAAAATACCTGAATCCTATTCAAAACCCATCAAAGGGTTTGAGTCAGCAATAGTTACAGCAAGAGAGCTTTTAGAGAACTATCCTGACCTGTTAGTCCTTCCAGAGGATGCAGCAGTTGAACATGATAGCATAAGAAGAAATTGTACATTCGAAGATATGGATAATGAACCATTTCTAGATATTGGACAACAAACCATTGAAAAATATCTCAAAATCATCAATAATTCTGCTGTTGTTTTTGCAAATGGTCCAATGGGTTATTTCGAGAAAGAAGAGTTTGCAAAGGGCACCGCAGATGTACTGAATGCAATAGCAGATTGTCAAGGAATTACCGTTGTTGGCGGTGGACATATGGGTGCAATGGCAAAGAAACTATCCCTTGAAGATCGCATTACACATATCAGTACTGGTGGTGGGGCCACAATCAACTTCCTGACAGGAAAAAAACTAGATCTTGTGGCTGCTTTGGAAGCCGCAGCAAAAAGGATGGACAGATAGTATGCAACTCCTTCAGGACCTTGTTATCCTACTCAGTCAATATCCAATTGTTTGGATTACAGCAGGATATCTGATTGTAATCAATTTTCTAGCTATCTTCACAATGTGGTGGGACAAGAGAAGAGCTAGAAATGACGGTTGGCGAGTCAGTGAAGCAACTCTTCTCGTTTTTGCTTTCATCGGTGGAGCTATTGGTCTTATAGTTGGAATGTTTAGCTTTCGTCACAAAACAAGAAAGATGGTTTTTCAGCTCTTTGTAGTAATTGGTCTTTTTGTATCGCTTCTTTATTATTGGCTTGAATGGCAAGCAATATTCTGGCATCTGTATTTCATGTAATACAGAAATGTAAAACCAGATGAAGATGGAGCCCCAGGCGAGATTTGAACTCGCGACCTGCTGATTACAAGTCAGCCGCTTTGGCCGGATCTCTAGATTCTTAGAGATACTATAGCCTCTAAGCCACTGGGGCACGGATTGCACGACACCCTTGAATATATTATAGAGTTTTCGTAGTAGCAGCTAGCTCACTTGTCATGATACACATTGTCTATGATGATTGCGTATGCAAGTAACATCATTCTAGGTGCCATTGGATCTACAATGTGAATGACGTATCTGTCTTTGAAGTTGAACATTGGTGCGAATATATCTCTAAACTTATCCCCTTTCTCAATTACTGCATAGACTCTGTTCTTGTCCTGTGGATCAGTTATTCTAAAGTTCCATTTCATAACGCCGCCCTGCGCCTTGTATATCATTCTCTCTTCGGGATCATACATATCAATAGAACCTCTAAAGGCAATCATTGGTCTTTTTCCACGACCAATTAGGACCCCATCAGGAGTCTTTACATCATAGATCGGACGAGCGCTCATCAGCTTCTTGTTGATTATACAAATAATGGATTCATCAGGATTTCTAAGCTCAATCTCAGCGCGCATTGAGATTAGTTTTCTTCTCATCGATCCTATCTTTTCACCCTGTGGATTGTAGATATCACCACCACCAAATTTCCATGCTTTTTCATGCATTACATAATACTCAATTGATGGATCTATAAGGCTCATAGTTCGTCACCTTGAATCTAACTATAGTCTGTTTAAACCCAATTAAGACAAATTGGGTTGAATTCAAGTAATTAATTCACCAGCAAAAGAACCAAATTGGTAAAAAAAATTGAATCAGTCAAGGACATGTTTATGAGTACCTGTGTGTAAGTAACTAGCAAGGACCGTATCTTTAAGAGATGAATCCTTGTCACACACATGTCTTACAAACCCTAATCCTTACTAGAAAAGTAAAATAAGACTCAGAGACGCATCAGGACGACGTACCAGTAGGTGAACCAATTGCAATCGATATATCAAGACTTCACATCGTTCATATTCAATCTATTTCAAGGGCTATCAGATGCCCTGATTCCATTGGGTATTCCTTTTGGACCAATAGCATGGTTTTTCATCATCACAATAACGCCAATGTTCCTAATAATAGTCCTACTGGTTGTACGTGGACGACGTGGTTCTACGTCAAGTGACGTAAGTGAGGCAGTAAGAAAAATCCTCGCATCAACAGGCGATGTTTCGGGTGGAATGGCTGGTGCCAAGAAACTAAAGTTTCTAAAAACTCCTGCACAAGCACTCGCTTTTCTTAAGGTTGAAGAAAATGCAATTCAACAAGCCTTGTCTGCAATTGACTATTATCATCAACAAGGCGACATTGATGAGGCTGTAAAGGACAAACTTGCTAGTGCCTATCAAGATCGTCTATCAACAGTCAAAGATGCTCTTGCGAAGGATGAACAACTAAAGCAGATTGTAGATACATCATCTGCGGTTGACAGAGCCCGATCTGACTATCTAGCCAAACTTGCAGCAATGTCTGGAACTGCAGTAGAAGATGATGCTGCTGAAGCTGGGCCCACAAGTGTTGGAATGCCTGACAAAGTTACAACAGCTCCCCCAAGTGGCGAAGCTCCAAGCGGTGCTCCTCCCAGTGGTGGTCCTCCAGGTGGCGGTCCTCCGGGTGGTGGACCTCCTAGTGGCGCTCCTCCAGGTGGTGCTCCCCCAGGCGGTGGACCCCCTAGTGGCGGTCCTCCGGGTGGTGCTCCTCCAAGCGGTCCGGCTCCAAGTGACGAACCTCCAAGTAGTGAACCCCCTAGTGGCGGTCCTCCGGGTGGTGCTCCTCCAGGTGGGCTTCCGGGTGGCGAAGCTCCAAGCGGCCCCCCAGGTGGTACAGCTCCTGATGGTACTCCTCCAAAAACAGCTGGTGGAAAGAGTTCACTGCAGTCTGAAATGCTTGCAGAGATGGAACGTCTCAAGGCTCTAATGGGTGGAGATTGAGGATCACCTTTAGGACAATTGATAGATTTTTTCAATCCTAAGTGATACTATCGACCAAAATTACCATTCCATCATTATTAGGCAGCAGCTAGACATCACTACATGATGAAGCTTTCAAGATGGCAACTGGTAGACGGACAAGTATATCGTCTTGTGGATGTGCTTCATAGCAAGAGAAATGCCGAAATCCTGGCAAAATCTCTAGAGGATAATTGTGCTATTGCTATAATATCTACCGAAGACGGTAGATGGGCTGTATATTGGAGACCAAAAACAGGAACTCTCTGTCCGTATGGTGTTGTATAGACATCTCTCGGAAGGCTTTTGGGAAGCTTAGTGTACTAGTCATTCACACACCAGTGGAGACCATGATATGTCAACAATGAAGCTAAATGCTGCCAAAAGTGCATTAGAAAAGATACCCAAGAAAGGTCCAATTGGTCTTGGTAGTGGATCCACAGTAGCTATTTTTGCAGAAGAACTTGGTCAATTGATTTCAGCAGGAACAAATGACATCTGTGTTGTACCTAGCTCCTACCAAGCCTACCAACTAGCAATCAGGCATCATATACCACTCACAAATCTTGATCTTAATCCAGAACTAGTTTTGACAGTAGATGGTGCTGATGAGGTCGACAAGAATCTCAATTTGACCAAAGGCGGAGGTGGTGCACTATTTCAAGAGAAGGTAGTTGCCTCAGCCTCAAAGAAGTTGATAATAATCATTGATGAATCCAAGCTTGTTGATAAACTAGCCTCTAAATTTCTGATTCCCATAGAAATACTTCCATTCTCACTCGGTGTAGTTCAGAGAAAAATCGTAAACATGGGTATCGAACCTATTTTGCGACAAGCTGAGAAGAAAATGGGTCCAGTGGTGACAGACAATGGTAATTTCATTATAGACCTTAAATTTTCAAAACCAATAGAAGAACCTGAGAAAATAGCCACTGACCTAAAGATGATTCCTGGTGTTGTGGAAACCGGACTATTCATTGGAATGACGGATGAAGTGCATGTGGGACAGGAGGACAAGGCCTACATTATCACAAAGTGATTTTCACTGGTACATTGACCAGAATCTCCGGAATTTGTCTGTGTATGATAATATATCCGTAGAGTCAACATATTGATTGATTCCACCCAAGTACTTCGGCAGCTGTCTGACTTCTTCATCCTTTATTTTTGCATATATTGCATCTGCAAAATTGTCTGCATGAATTACCATGAAGGGACGATTGTGGAACTGTGAGACCTTAGTAGTCAAAGAGTCAGTGATTCCCAAATCGTTATGCAAATTAGCTATATACTCGTATGCTTTTGTTAGATAGCCCTGTCTCTCATGCCAATTATCAGCATCCATAATCTGAATGAATAATGGTGTAAGGGATTTTGCGTTTTTTAGCTTGGAAAAAGCAGACCCAAACCATTTGATGTAAGGTGCATACTTTCGTTCTACTAAGAAACATAGCATCATCATATCCCGAACTAATCGTGTAGCAATTATGCGAGAGCCTAGCTCATCTCCAACCTGGGCAGATCTACCCACGAAGGCCTCCTCTTGAGCTATCCTTCTCCACTGATTTGATAACAGATACAACCACAGGTCATGAGGATAGTATTCCAATTTGCTCACTATTGATTCTAGTTTCTCCAAGCCGTCATGAAAAACTCTCCCGTTCGCAATGCTCTGGAGCATCTGCTGTGGGAGCACTAACCAGTCAATGATACGCAAATCTTCTGTTGGATTGAAACCAAGATATTCGATAAAGAATCCACTGACTGTATTAACCTCTACACCATGGTTGATAGGTCCATTGTTAATGGGATGCATCCTCGTAGAACCATCATCATGACGACCAAAGTTAGTTGGAAATCCACGTATCTCGTATGGAAGGTTCTCACGAAGGACGTCATCTATCTTCTCTTTTATCGCACCATAGTCTGAATCGTTCAAGAAAATCTGCAGCTTTGGCCCCCAATCATGATCCATTGACTGTGCGGTATCATAACCCAGTACATCAGACCCCCGACCTATGCGAGCAGCCGAATAAACGAGATCAGGGAAATGTTCGTCGATGATGTGTTTCACGGCTTCTCGATAGAAAGCCTCACTCAGGTCCAACCCCGGTAAGAAATCATAGGGCGGGTGATCTTCATCACTCATCCAATTATCTCCATATTTGACAATAGCACAGCTGAATTTGGATATTGCGGCTTAGTATTAAGAAGTGGCGGGCCCGCCCGGATTTGAACCGGGGATTACTAACTTAGGAGGCTAGTGCCCTATTAACCTCCAACGAGTTGTTTCTCATTGGTCCAGGCTAGGCCACGGGCCCTTGGATTTCTGCGTGTGAGATGTCAGTTGTTAAAGCTTTTGTAGAGTCTTGGTTTATTCAGCAATCTTTGCAGTAATATTGGCTCCCTCTTCCATTGCGTCAACAAGCATACTCCCTTGTCGTGTCCTGATGCGAATTGAACTTTCTCCATTTCTTCCGACAACTGTAGTAAACAGATACAAGTCCCCCGCAAATATCTCGATTCTCTGCTTGGAATATTTTCTTCCAGTATAGATTGTGACCTTCTTCTTGCTATAACTTACCGAAACTGGCACAGTTTCTCCAGGGACGCCTCGATCCTTAGGTTCACGTCTTTCACCTCTCAGTGTGGGTGCAACTGTTCCTCTTACTGGCACAACAACTTTCTCTCCACCGAAAGTGAACATCTCATATTCCAACATGCCTCTTTCAAAATCACGTACTTCTACCACAGGTCGAGCAAGATCTCTCTGTGTACCACCCATACCAGTAGGAAGTTTCACTTTTAGCGATAGAGACGAAACCTTGGACACAAGACCGTCTTCAATATGAACTATAGTATCAACAGTGCTTGGTACCTGTCCCAATTCCACTCGTCCACCAAGCAATAATCTTTGAAGTGCATCAATAGCTGAACCTGCATGTACAACTCCTACCATTCCGACTCCTGCAGAGCGAAGGTCTGAATAGGCTTGGAAATCTGAGTTCTTTCGAAGTTCATCATAGATGACAAAGTCTGGGCGAACAAGAAGTAGGATATCTGCAGCCTTCTCCATACTCCCGTCAAGAGGTGAATACTGCACGATTGCTTCTTCCACTTGGAGGTCTCTTGGTTGTTCGAGTGTCTTTACTACGTTTCCTTTACTTCCATAGAATTCAGCTAACGCAGCTGCAAATGTACTCTTACCAGAACCTGGAGACCCAGAAACTAAGATTCCCTCAGCTCGTGACTCAAGTCGTTTCATCAGTTTTGGACTTAGATTATAATCATCAAGATTCAGCTTCACGATTGGACGGATTGCAGAAATCTCCATCTTGTCAGCAAAGGGGCGTCTAGCAATTGCAATTCTCAGATTCCTGAGTTGTACAACTGCTGCACCGTGTTCTTCAATCTCTATGAATGAATTAGCATCATTTTCTGCAGTTTCCAGAATGGCCTCTGCAAGTACATCCAGTTCCTCATAGGTAAGAAGTCGATCTGAAAGTTCAACAAGCTCCCAATTCCCAGGTTCACCTCTTTTTGCACGAGGTGGATTGTTCTCTACAAGATGTACACTCATTGTATGTTCATCAAAAAACGCTTTGAGAGTCAGAAGTTCTTCACTGTCTTCATAATTCACCATTCTGTCCACTTCCTAGGTTCTTTAATGTCGCTTGAGCAACTTGATAGAAATTAACCTCTCCGTTCTGGTCCACAAGTGCGAATACGAGGTTCTTTCTAGAACCAGACGCTGTTTGTGTCACCATGTCCAAATCACTGAGAGAGATAGGCACTCCTTCTTTTAGTACATATACTAGTTGGTCAGCACTTGAAGCACCTGGTCTGTCACCTCTTGCGTATACTCTGAACCCGATTCCACTCCCAAAGCCCTGCCGTACTGCATATCCTCTACTTCGTAAATCCCTGAATACTAGATAATGAGTCCAGAGGTCTGAATCATCGTCAAGTAGTTCTGTCACGATATGGTCTGAATCAACATCTTTTCCATCAGGTGTCTTAACAATCACTCTTTTCCGCTCGATAAGATGCAATAGTTCTATAGGCTCCAATTCAAGTCGGTTCCCGTCAATACGATTTCCGTAGAATCCTTGCTGTGATATTCTATCAGAGTCTTCACTTGTAACATACCCTTTTCCGTTCTCAAAAATTACATTTGCTGGTTCTTCTTCTATCACTTCATCATCTATTTCAGCATCTTCCGTGCTTTCGATTGAATCTTGGTCAGGAAACTCACCATCTTCATTAAACAACTGAATATCGCCTACTTGCCTAGCCTTGTCATTATTGTGAAAAACCCTTCGACCAGCCACAAGAACTATAGCCAGTTCAAAATGAACACCATGATGTGATACACATCGAAGAAGAACTGAGAAACTTCATTGCTGGTGCTGAGAAGATAGCAGTTCTTGGAATTGGTAATGATCTGAGGACAGATGATGGACTTGGTCTATTCGTTATTGAACATCTCAAAATAGATGATCCTAGAATCATGATAGAAAATGTAGGATCTGTTCCTGAAGGCTTTGCTAAAAATCTAGCAAGCTTTGGAGCTGAGAGAGTAATCATGGTTGATGCAGCTGACATGTTAAAGTCCCCAGGTCATGTTGAACTTATTACAAAGGACAGAATTGGTGGTATCGCTATCAGTACACATAGAATGCCTTTGTCATTTTTAATGACGTATCTTGAGCAAGAAACGGGTGGTAAGACTTTACTGATAGGAATCCAACCAAAGAGTGTACAGTTCGGTGAAAGACTGACTCCCGAGATACAGGAAGTCGTGGACAAGACGATCGTCAGTCTAGAAAAAGTACTGAAAGAACACCTGCGAGGAAAAATAGATGTTTAGAACTATTGAATGGTTAGATGACACATCAGAGGTCCGATTGGTGGACCAGACAAAACTTCCGTTGACTTTGGAACATGTCGTGACAAAGAGTCACGAACGCATTGCAAAATCAATCAAAATCATGGAAATCAGGGGTGCTCCTGCAATTGGAGCAGCAGCAGGAATGGGTATGGCGCTTGCTGCAATTGAGAGTAAAGCCCGAACAGTAGGAGACCTGATGGAGTATCTTCAGAAGGCTGCTGACACCTTAAACACGCGACCAACTGCAGTCAATCTCACATGGGCCACAGCACGAATGTTGGACGTTGCAAAGACGACCATCGAGTCAACTGGAAACATCGATGAGGTAGTTCAGAAACTAATTGACGAAGCAAAGGAAATTGCTGAAGAAGATGTCCGGATGAGCAGAAATATGGGTGAACAGGCACTCCAGCTCATAAAACCAGGTTATACGATTCAGACGATATGTAACGCTGGTTCACTGGCCACAGTCCACCTCGGTACTGTTGGTGCAGTTGTTAGAGTTGCTCATGAGAAGTATGGTGGTGACATCAAGGTCTACGCAGCTGAAACTAGACCAAGACAACAAGGTGCAAAACTAACCGTCTTCGAGTTTATGGAGGACAACATCGATACGACTCTAATAACCGATGGAATGATTGGCACTGTATTTCGCGAAGGTCGAGTTGACTGCTGTGTGGTGGGTGCAGACAGGATACTCCGGACAGGTCATGTTATCAACAAGATTGGAACCTACACCATGGCAATCACTGCACGATACCACAAGATACCATTCTATTCTGTAGTTCCCATCTCAACTATTGACATGGAAACCGACCCTGAGGATGTGGTCATTGAAGAGCGTGATCCTGACGAAATTCGCATCATCAATGGAGAATATGTAACAGTTCCTGATGCAAAGGTGTACAATCCTGCATTTGACATGACTCCTCCAGAGTTAATAGACGCGATAATAACTGACAGAGGTGTCGTCAAGAATCCTACGGAAGAAAAGATGAGGAAACTTTTCGAACAGGACTAGCATAGGAGATCGCGATGACAAATTACGTCTATATAGCAACGAGTCTTGATGGCTTTATCGCTACAGGCGACGGAGGTCTGGATTGGCTCAATGAGATTCCCAATTCAGAAAAAAGCGACTTTGGATACGCAGAATTCATGAGAGGCATAGATGCAATAGTGATGGGGCGAAAAACCTTCGAAAAAATCCTGGCTTTTGATGCTTGGCCATATGATATTCCCGTCTATGTACTGAGTAAGAGAAGAATTAGCATACCAGATGAGTTAGATGATAAAGTCGAAATCATCACTGGGAACCCAAAGAAAGTAGTTGATCAACTAAACGAATTGGGACATCAGAACCTGTACATCGATGGTGGCATAACGATTCAAGGTTTTCTTGAGGAAGATCTAGTAGACAAGATGATAATCACAAGAGTCCCGGTTCTCCTTGGAGAAGGTATTCCCCTTTTTGGCAAACTCACCCAGAGGTTGTATTTCAAACATGAGAAGACTGAATTTCTTAATGAGATTCTATCAAAAAGCTATTACACACGAATCAGGAAGTGAGTATAGCTAATAGATTGCGGGCTCATCTAAGAGAATTTATCAAAATGAAAGCTAGCATCATGGAAGGCCTTAAGAGTGAAAACGTCGTCAGGCGGCCGGGCACGTAGTCTAGTATGGATAGGGCGCTTGCCTTCGGAGCAAGATGTCGCAGGTTCGAATCCTGCCGTGCCCGCTACTCGTTAATTATTTTCTAATAAATCACCAAAGACAGCTAGAAAACCGATGAGGAACAAAAGCCCCAATGGGGCGGAGATAATCAGAAAACCCATTGGATCAATCACCCAGATTGGTTCACCGATACCAAGCTCAGGATGTATGTCTATCACATACCAAAATAGAAATGAAGTAGCCAAGCGCCATACAATAATACTACTTACCATTAACAATAGTCCTTTATGCCACTGTTTCAAGCAGACAAACCCAATAATACTTTGAAAATCTCAATACTAAACCTATTGTATAAGCATCCAAATGTACTATTGAAATCTTGATTTTTGTATTGTGACTCAACAATATTGGACTCTAAAAATCCCAAAGATCTTTTGCTTGAATGAATATTCCTGATTTAGATTAAGACCAAGCTTTCGTTCCAAAATATGAGATGTCAACAACTCTGACTGCAGAGAAACCAGTTTGTTTTGTAGATTCGAGAATTTTATCAATGATCTAATCATATAAAACCCATAAGATTATAAAGAAATTAACAATAGTTAATATCAAGGATGCTGGTGGTGACAAAATGAAGAGATACAAATATGCTGTGTTTTTAGGAATAGTGGGCCTATTTCTAACACTAATGGTACCAACAGCGGCAGCGGCACGTGCAACGCGAGCCGAAGAAGCATTACTAGCTGATGGCACCGCCTGGGACACTATACTAACATCAGCCACATTCAAACCCCCGAATAACTTGAAATCGGTTGATAAATTATTCGTGTTTACCAACCTTGGTGGGCAAAGACCTGTAGCTGAAGCAGCTCCCTATGAGAAAGACTACAATGGTGGTCGCTGGTGGGTTCATGAAGTGACATTTACTGAACTAGGTCTATCAGTTCATGATCCCGATGGTGATGGTATAGCAAACTTTGAATTAACTAGTGATGATGCTGTTCTTCATCATATGATGTTAGGACATTTGACAATCACGCCAACTGAAACATTCTTTGAGTGTCCACTTCTACGCGCATAGGGTTTAGTAAGGGTTTATTTCCTACTAAACCCCTCCCCCTTTTTTCCACACACACAAATTATAACATCTTGATAAGTACTGAATCTATTGCATCAAAGACTACTTCTTTCCGAGCTTCTGATTCCAGACATCCAGAAAGTACTCAAGAGACCTATCATAGGTTCTTTCTGCTTCAGGAGGGAACAAACAACCTGGTAGTTCTTTATGTTTCCAATGATAACGCAAACAATCACAACAGTAGCCCTGCCTAGAGCATCCTGGATATGTGCATCCACATCCTTCCCTGTTTTTTTCCACATTACAAATTCTACCGGTCATATCGTAAGAATTTTAGCTTGAGGCGTTAAAACATGATTGGTCCGGTCGGTATCCTAATAGCAATGAAATGTGGTCAATAGTACTATAAACCCCTCAACAAATCATCAATTTTCTCAAGTGCATTCTCCGGATCTATTATTTCTCCTTTTTCAGTTACTTTTGGATAGTATTTGCAGTAGAGTTCAAGAGATTTTCCAAGAATCATGACAATGATATCTTCTCGGGACGGTGTTTCGCCTTCTCTCTCCAGATGTTTGACCATCAAAGATACTGATTGGCTTATTGAGTTCCTAATTGCTCTCCATGATTTCGGAGAAGCCTCTACTTCCCTACGCTTTCGGCAGACAAGAATCATATCATAGACTATGTTCTCCAAATCATGAAGATGTGTTGAGGCTTTCATCTCACTTCTGACTGGGTACGTAGTCACAATAAAAAATCCTGAATCTATAATAGTCCGAAGTAGTGCCGCCCAAGCTTCTTTCTTTTTGTGATGAAAAGTAAAAACCATGATTCCTTCATCTGACAGAATCCGATAGCTCTCGGTGAATACTTTGGTCAGACCTGATACAAACTCTTCCTTTCCCTTTCCTTGATACCGATTCTTGATAACTTCTCTTTCGTGTGGAACAAACTTGGCTTCAAAAAAGCTGTATCGAGCCTTCAGCGCAATCCTCAACCATACGTAGAAGAAGTTCGAGAGTTCTGAGTACATCACATTTCCATAGTAGGGTGGATCAGTAACAACAGCATCTGCAACTTTATCTGGAACATCTATTTTCTCTGACGACCCACATTTCAAAAGGACATCAGCATTTTTCATCAGTTTTTGAAACGTTTTTGCAATTTTTCTTGGTTTTTGCTTTCCAAGTGATATCTTTTGCATTGATGTTCCATCATGTACTCTTTCAAAGGGAGTTCTAGAGTATTCTTTTCCTTCAATCACCAGGTTGACAAATGCTGTGAAAGCACCTCTTCCCTTTGAAGTGTCATAGCAGTTTGCTTCAACCGGGGACATCGATGGTGAAAATGAGTGCGTTCGAAAGATATCAGTGATAAAACCCCTTGTTGCATTGTACTTTGCAAACATGTTATTGTATTTGAGACTGTTTGAGAATGCCAAAAGAAGGAACTCTTTGATGTTCCAATCATCCACCCTCAATATCCAACGATAGATCTTTCCCAGATTCAAAAGCTGTCTTTGACTGAACATGTCACTGAATCTCTCATACCCATGATTCAAAGCACGCTTAGTTTCCACTCCCAATGGAATCTCAGAGTCGGGAATAGGTAATTCTCTACAAATTTTCTCATATTCCCTACACGCTTGATCCAGTATTTTTTGGTCCTTTTCATCTACTGCCTTGTAACCTCTCCCCTTTGCTAATCGTGAGTTTCCAGAAATATCGCAATCCTTGCAATAGAACTCGATTGCATACATTTTCTCTTGAAATCTACCCGATCTTTGAACAGAGTGAACTATCTTGTTTCTGTGGCCGCATTTGGAATCTGTGCACACGTATCTTCGACCTTTGGAAAATGAAACCTCTGTAGGGATGAAATCATGGCCACATTTCTTACATTTTGACGATTTTCGAGCGTTCTTTGCTCGAAAAACATCCCAACACTGTGGGCAAACCACATAGTCACCCTTTTCTCCTGGACTCTTTGCCAGGAAGAAATTGCGCATTAAGGGTATTTCTTTTGCGCATTTTGAGCATACTCCAACTTTGTAATAGAAATAGTATATGGCTTCAGCAGGACTACTGCACTCTGGGCATGAAGTTTGATAATACTGACGCAGTTCAGGTCCAAGATCTCTCTCCAGCTCAGCAAGTGAGTTTCGAAGAAGGTCCGGGTCAATATCCTCAATCTGCTTCTTCACGATGAACCAAGAAACCGGGTTTATGTCTCCACCAATTACTTTGCATCCAAGTTTTAGCGCTTCAATGACAGTTGTTCCTCCACCCATCATAGGGTCTAAAACAATCTTTCCTCCCAAATCCACATTTTTCGAATATTGTTTCCAGAGAATACTTGGATGTGTGTTATCAGAAAGAGAGTAAAGTAGAATTGATCTGAACACTGAACCCAGTCGTCGCGCCCACCATTTATGCATGACATAGACTGGTCTATAGTGTCTTCTTCCAAAACCAGTTGATTCCTTCTCAGCAATTTTGTTTACCTGTGAAACTGGGAATGTAGCCTCAATCGGACGCTTCAGTGGAGTAAAACCTCCAATGGTACCAGATGTAATACAGCCCTTTCAACATTACTGAGTAAATTTCTTTTCCATGAAGAATCTTAGAACTGTATAACCAAGGGATTAAGAGCTTAGAGCTCACCTTTTCACACTACAGATATCAACAAAACAAATAGGAACACTGAGTAATCCTTTTATTGTTTCCAGAGATGCAATCGACTCGCACGGGACGTAGCTCAATCTGGCAGAGCAATGGACTGTAGATCCATCGGTTGCCGGTTCAAATCCGGCCGTCCCGACCAATCTCATTTTTCCAATGTCTACTTTCAAACACAAACAACCTCTTATCAAAGATACGCGAGTAAACACCAGATTCTCTCAGAGGATGTTGGTTGTGGAGGAAAGAGAAGGCATCATCATTGCATCGATTTTAGTCATACTTCTCTTGACTGGGACAGTTGTCATCAACATTCTACAAGACACTGATTTGAATGATGAAGATAATTCAGATGATAATCCAATACCATCTCCGCCACCAGACACCTCTCAACCTCCTATCTTGATTGATTCAAATGATGATTTTTCATCTCGAGGATATCCTGGAAGCGGAACTGAGAATGACCCATATGTAATTTCAAATCTCATAATTACAAACGGCTCATGCATCAAAATTCAATATGTGGATGTCTTCTTCATAATCCGCAATTGTTCTTTCCTTTACTCTCCACTTCACGGAACTTGTACATACGGTGTTTACTTCTCCAATGTTGTTTCCGGAACAATCGAATCCTGTACATTTGTATCAGCGGGACGTTTCAGCAACATCGCTATGTATGGTTCTACTAACTGTTCTATCAACAACAACCAAATAGTTGGTAAATACATAGTTCTGAGTGGAGTTTACAATTGCATTGTCGCGAACAACACCTTAGTAGGAACTGGAATTAGAATATCCAAATCAAAGAATTGTAGCTTCATAAACAACAAATTCACTGATTCAGGTTTTGACATCTATGGTGAAAACAAAACCTATTGGAAACACAGATTCCTTAACAACACTATTGATGGGAAAGAAGTCGCTTATTTTGAGAATCAGTACAATCAGATCATAGATTTGACCAACCATTCTCAGGTATTTGCGATGTCTTGTTCAAATCTGACGCTCGACAACGCAAATCTTACCAACCTTTCAACGCCAATCAACGTGGCATTCAGTTCAAACTGTATAATAGAGAATGCTGTGATCTCGAAGGTGAATGATGGAGTACTGGTCGTTAATTCAAACAACATAGTAATCAAAAACAGTATCATAAGAGATTCTTCATGGTCCGGCATTCGTTTTCGTGACTCAGCATATTGCAGCTCGGTTTCAAATATGATAGTTTCATCAACGGAGTCTATCGTAATTTATTCATCTCAGTACACAACAGTTCAGTCTTGTGTCATAGCTGATGGTGAGTGGGGTGCCTTTGTTTGGTACTCTGAGGACTGTTTGTTTGATAACAACACTATATCAGGCAGTCTTGAATCTGGGATAATGGTCTACCACTCTCCAAGATGTCAAATCATTGAAAATAATCTATACAACAATAATGACGGTATTCATGTTACATCTTCAAATTCATACACAATCTTGAACACTAATTGTTCAAACAATAAAGACTCTGGATTGGACATCTTTCTTTCTGACTCAGGCACTATAAACAACAGTATCTTTCTATACAATCATCATTATGGAATTCAAGTAGACACCTCAGACTACACTGTTATTCATAACAACACAGTTCAACAAAATGATAGAGATGGAATCGAACTAACAGGTGTGACTTTTACCACGGTAGTTGGCAACAATATCTCACACAATACAGGTTCTGGATTATATGCTCTCTACTCCGCTGATTGTTTTGTGCTCAATAATACTGTTTACCACAATGAGGATTATGGGATAAAACTTGATGATCTGTGTTCAGGATTTGCCTCATATTACAACAGAAACGGCTGGAATACTGTATTCAATGCTTTTGATAATGGCACCGGTAATTCATGGGATGATGGTGCAAGTTTAGGCAATTTTTGGAGTGATTATTCTGGTGCTGGAGTATATCTGATTGCAGGAACTGCTGGTAGTATAGACCAATTTCCAGCACTACTTTCATGAAGTCGAGCGCTTATCATCTCCTAATCAGTGTAAATCCATCGGTTGCCGGTTCAAATCCGGCCGTCCCGACCACTTATTCTTAAGCTCATAAAGGGCTAGTGTTCAATGAAAGATAGGATTTTTTCGGCAAATGTCGATTTTCGTAAATCTAATAAAACCATTCTCCAATGATAGAGCGGAAGATACTATTCAATAGAATAACAAGGGTGAGCCATACCGCTTGGTCATATTGGACAATGGTGGTCACACTTAGGGTGTATTTGTTCACCAAGACCACCAGCTTTGACCAACTTTGCGGGTTACCTATATAGCCGTGATATTCATGTCATGGAGCGCATCAGAGAACGACGCAGTAGACTCAATCAGGATTGCAGTACTAGGTGCTGGACACGCAGGCAGAGGACTCGCTGGTTATCTCTCTATTCAAGGATTTGATGTTTCTCTCTATAATCGCACAATTGCAAATGTCAAGAAAATATCGAAAAGAGGAGGAATCAAGGTTCAGGGTCTCTATGATTCATTCGCCTATCTCCCCCTGGTCACAGATGACATAGCCAAGGCTATTGAAGACCGTGATATACTGATTGTTGTTGTCCCTGCACAGGCACACACCTTTTTTGCAAAGTCTATTTCTCCTCATCTAAAATCAGGACAGGCAATACTTCTGATGCCAGGTAGGACTGGCGGTGCACTTGAGTTTGCCCAAATCTTAAGGTCACAATCTCATACTAGTCGAATTTTGTTAGGTGAGGCTCAAACATTCAGCTTCGTATCACGGATTACTGGAACAGACTCTGTGCTGATTTCCAAGGTTAAGAACAGTACTAGGGTAAGTGCTTTTCCAGCATCTCGCAACCACCAATTTCTAAGGAGTCTAAGACGACTTCCAATTACGTTCAGTATGGCTGATGATGTTATGGAAACCAGCCTTGATAATGTCGGTGCGATGCTACATCCAACACCCACAATTCTCTGTGCAGGTCTATTAGAGTCTAAAGAAGGTGGATACAACCACTATCATGATGCTATTTCTGAATCAGTAGGACGACTAATAGAACGAATGGATGCTGAAAGGATCAATGTTTCTCGTGAGTATGTTTCTCATCCTGTTTCTCTTCTGGAATGGTTGAGGACCACCTATGATGCTGAAGGAACTACACTTTGTGATTGTATTCAAAGTATTGATGCCTATGATGATGTGGGCAGCCCTTCGTCACTGAATCATCGTTACGTTTTAGAAGATGTACCCACAGGTCTCGTACCCCTCTCCCATCTTGGAAAATTAGCCGGAGTTGAAACTCCTGCAATAGATGCAGTAATCAACATGGCCTGTCAGCTTTATGACTGTGACTTCTGGAACACCGGAAGGAATCTTGAAAACATGGGTGTTGAGGGACTGAATCCGTACGAAGTACGGGAATATGCCAGAACTGGAGTCATGCCGGATCAATATCCCGAATGGCATGAGTTTTCTGACTTTTTTGGATTGGAGGTGGATGATATTTGAGAATCTTGGGAGCTGCTATAGGAAGTTGCGTCCATGTGGCTGGTGTTCTCAGATTTCTCACACTCGCGGAGGAAGAGGGACATGAAACAATCTTCTTGGGACCAGCAGTTTCTATAGATGAATTGATAGTGAAAGCAAAGGAACACAATCCTGATGTTATCGGTGTGAGTTATAGACTTACAGCGATTAGCGCGGAAAAGCTTCTTGAAGACTTGAAGAGCGCTGCAGAAGAATCAGGTTTAGAGAAGAAACGATGGGTGCTTGGTTGTACTGCGCCAGTCAAACCTATCGCAGAGCGAACCATGTTTTTTGAGGAGATATTCACCGGTTTCTCGACTGATGAGGACTCAATCAATTTTCTACGTGGTCGTACACACATGCCGCTAGAAGAAAAGTATCCTCAAGACTTGATGACAAGAATGACTATGAAGAGTCCAATTCCAATCATAAGGCACCACTTTGGTTTACCTACAATTGAAGAAACTGTACATGGTGTCCAAAGAATTGCAGAGGCATCTGTCCTAGATATTATCTCTATTGGACCTGATCAGAACGCTCAAGAATCATTCTTTCAGCCATCTAAGATGAACGAAAACCTTGACGGCGATGGAGGCGTCCCGCTTAGAGAATCCAAAGACTTGCAGCGAATTTTTGAAGCCTCACGAAGAGGTAACTACCCACTCCTGAGATGTTATAGTGGTACTCGTGATTTGTTATCTTGGGCACAGCTGCTAAAGAACACCATCAACAACGCGTGGTGTGCAACACCTCTGTTATGGTATAGTGAGCTTGATGGAAGAAGCAAGAGACCTCTTGAGAAAGCCATAATGGAGAATCAAGAGAATCACCGATGGCATACAAAAAATGACATTCCTGTAGAAATCAATGAGTCACATCACTGGAGCTTGAGATGTGCTCATGACACAATCGCAGTTACCATGGCATATCTTTCTGCATACAACGCAAAGAAATCTGGTGTAAGACACTACATTGCACAATACATGCTAAACACACCCCTTGGAACTTCTCCAAAGATGGATCTTGCCAAGATGCTTGCAAAAATCGAACTTATCGAGTCACTTCATGATCACAATTTTGTATCTCTAAGACAAGTACGTCCTGGTCTTTATTCCTATCCTCCCGATCTAGACATGGGTAAGGGTCAACTTGCATCATCAATTTACACCGGAATGATGCTGAAACCACATATCGTGCATGTCGTTGGCTTCTGTGAGGCCAATCATGCTGCAACTGCAGACGACATCATTGAGAGTTGCAAAATTGTACGAAGAATCATTCATGACTGTCTTCTTGGAATCCCGAACCTGTTAAACGACAAGGAAGTGGTGATGCGCAAGAATGAGCTTGTCAAAGAAACCCGACTACTCACCGCTACAATACAATCTCTGGGGGATGAGTCTTCAAAAGACCCACTCATTGAACCTGTAACATATGTACACGCAGTAAAAGAGGGAGTTCTAGATGCACCACATCTGAGAAACAATCCCATTGCCAAGGGACTACTCAGGACCAAGATGATTGATGGTGCTTGTTTGGCAATAAATCCAGACACAGGCAATCCAATTGATGAAAGCACAAGATTAAGGAAACTAGGTATAGAAATAGCATCCACGCACTCTCTATCTAGCAAATAGTTCCCAAGACTGTAGAATCATCGGTTGTCAGTTCAAATCCAGCCGTCCCAACCATTTCTTTTCCTACAATCTTAGAACCACCAAACTACAAATCCAAGCAATGCTATACTGGAGGACAATCCTATCACGAATTGGGATTGATTGAGATTCCAAGAACACGGACAAGTTCCTTGTAGCGATTACGAATTGTGACCTCTGTGACTCGTGAAATTGCAGCTATTTCCCTTTGAGTGCGTCTATCATCTTCAAGTATTCCAGCAATATAGAGCGCAGCTCCTGCGATTCCTCCAGGATCCTTTCCCATGGTTATGTATCTCTCTTTTGCTTCCTTGATTATTTCAGTCGCCCTCTTCACAGTTCTTCCTTCTAATACAAGATCGGAGGACAATCTTGGTATCAAGTCTTGTGCGGAAGCAAGTGGTACATTAGTATCGGTTCGAGAAACAATCAGACGAACTGACTGACCAATCTGTTTCCTATCCAAGTTTGTTTCAGTCACAATTTCGTCCAGTCGTCTTGGAATTCTATGAATCCGACAAGCAAGGTAAATTGATGCTGCAACTACTGATTCAATACTTCTTCCCCTCACAAGTCTATTTGCCAGAGCCTTTCGATATATCAAAGCCGCAGATTCTCTGATATCACGTGGAACTCCGAGTTGTGAAGAGAGTCTCTCCATCTCACTCATTGCAATACTGAGATTCCTGTGTTCTGAAGTATGGAGCCTGCTTCTGATATGCCATTTTCGCATTCTGTAAATAGCGGCACGAGTACTACCTGTGAGTGCCTTTCCACTTGCATCCCTATTTCTCCAATCAATCATGGTTGCTAGGCCTTTATCAGCTATAGTGAAAGTACTTGGCGCACCTGTTCTTGCTCTTGAGTTCCTCTCTTCTGTGGTAAATGCTCTCCATTCAGGACCAGTATCAGCAATACGCTCAGATACAACAAGCCCACATACCGTACAGGTATTCTCTCCTCGAGAATAGTCTTCTGTGAAAAGACTTTGTCCGCAACCCATACACACCCTTCTCTTTCTTGAATTTGCCACTTTGACTTCTGCGGAGTCTTTCATGCTCAGTGCCTCTTTTGCCATTCTTTTTCACTTCATGATTGTAGCTCAGATCTAAAGTAGGACTTTTCGGGATTCGTACAAATAGACTATCAACACATTCTATCTGCCTAATCGGCTATTATACGGGAATACGACGAAATTAACTCTCTACTTATTCTCTCAATCAATACATCATGTTAATACTTGCTTATAAGTGGGTTCTTTTAGTAATCAATCCAATTCCAATTGTCCCAATCATCATCCAGATTTGTGAAAATCATCCCCGACTGAATGAGCTTTGATCTTGTAGATGCGGCACACCCCAGTCCTTATTAACAATGGTTAACAATCTATATTCGCCGAAATACGGTGAATAAGGGATAGTGAGGTAACAATATGGCAATCAGTAAGAGCAATCAATTCGATGTAGCAATTATCGGTGGAGGTCCAGCCGGACTGTCTGCTGGCATCATAGCGGCATATAAGGGACTCAAGGCAGCTATATTCGAAGGTGGTACATGGGGCGGTCTCTTATCGACAATATATCCATACAAACATGTCTTCAATTATCCGGGCACACCGAAAATAATGGCTTCTCACTTAGTTGCTGAATGGGTTCGCCAAGCTGCAGATTTGGGAGTTCGTTTGATTAAGGAGCGAGTCACAGAAATAACAAGTGAAAAATCTGTAATTACCACTGAAGATGAATACAAAGCTCAAGTAGTCATTATCGCGACAGGGATGCGTCCAAATACGCTTGGAATACCCGGTGAAATTGAATTCAGCAAGAAGGATCGCGGTGTCTTTCCATATGTGACTGACCCTGAGTTGTTTCGTGACAAGAAAGTACTGGTAGTTGGAGGAGGGGACACAGCTATAGATGCAGTCATTGATGCTCATAATGTGACCCATGAAATTTGGGTTGCACATAGGAAGGATGAATTTCGGGCTGCAGAAACAAGGGTAGATATGATATTGAAGGAGAAGATGGCTGAGCCTCTATATAATACAGAACTTGTGGAAATTAGAGGAAAATCAGAGGTTGAAGAAGTCACACTTCATAATAATCAGACCAAAGAGAATTTGACTTTGGAAGTTGATCGTGTGATAATTGCTGTTGGATTAGTTCCCAACATAGAGGTTTTTGATCACTTGGGTCTCAAAATGAATGGACGGTTCATTGTCGTGGATGCTGAGATGAGGACCAATATCGAAGGTGTCTTTGCTGCTGGAGACATTATTTCAGTATATCAGTTGGCTTCAGTGGCTGCAGCCCAAGGAGCTCTTGCTGCACATAATGCCTACAAGTATATCAGAAAACCATACTGGGCATAATAACCCAATTTAGTTCTCTGATCATTGCACTTCATATCAGAAGATAATTATACCTTTTATTTGGAATTAATTTTCAAAGTATTTGTTAATGAAGACTCTGAATGCTCTTCAACAAAAACACATTACCTTTTGAAAACGAGTGAATAACTCATGACACTGTCAGTAAAAATAGATACATCATTTATCGTGCCATTACTCCATTATCTTTCAAAGCCCAGCAAAGAACTACTTATTGAGATAACCAGTCACGATGCTGCTATTAAGACACATTCACACGCTCTTAGATTTCGAAATACTACAAAGAGCATTGGTCATTTCTGGAAAGGCATTCTGAAACAGCTATCAGAGGATGATACTTTGATAGATTCTGTAAAAAGCAACTTGACCTATATCTACAATGAAACTGACATATTCAATGAACTCCTCACAGATTTATGGAAGTACTTTCCAGACGGTACATACCTGAGAAGCGTTCTGTATACGATTCTGGGATACGATATTGGAATTGTATCCGAAGGCTATGCACTCATCAACTTGGGACACCACGATTTTCACAGAGATCCACGCGAAATTCTCTATATGGCAATGCATGAACTACATCATGTAGTCTTCACTGCCTATAATCCCATTTTTGACCTCTCCCAAATTCATCGTACTGATCAATTGTTCGATGTCGTGAAATATTGTACTCATATGGAGGGTCTTGCTGTATATTCCATATTGGAACAAAGAAAAGCTGCGAATGCACTGAATAATCGTGACTACAAGTTACTCCTTGATGACAGAGCTACGACAAAACGAGTATCAGAATATTTCGACATTCTTACGGATTTAGAGATTCGAGCTGATAGTCCTCTCCGTGAAGAAGACTGGAGGATTCTCGATAGAATGAGTGACAGAGATAGACTCTGGTATGTAGCAGGGGCTCACATGGCTCAAATGATTGAAAAGAATCTGGGACGTGAAACACTGATTGAAACCATGAGATTAGGTCCGGATGACTTCTTCAAGACATATCACGAGTCGTTTTGATGATTATTTACTCAAGTCCAGTATCTGAATCAATAAGATATGATATGAAATTGATAAGGCGGTCACGATGACTCTGATCTATTGCTGATAGCTCCAATGTAGGTAATCTTGTCATTTTTTCAATTCGCCTTTTGGTGAATCTGTCTTTCAAGTCCTGTTTGTTTGCTATTATTGCCAATCGGGTATTTGGAAAAACCTGTCTCATGAACTTCAAAGAGTACTTAATTCTATTAACGTCCTCTCTGGAACTATCTGAAACAATAATGACGTAGCGGTTGAATTTTGGACTTATTTCTAAAAAAGAAGCCGCGAAAACTCCGAGTCGCTCTGGTTCAAAGCTGGATGTCTGAAGCTCCCAAATAGTGTATGAAGTATCTTCAGCTTTGAGTTGATATGTAGTACCTCTGCTTTCAGCTCCTCTATCTAATAGTTTCACAATTGCTGTTTTTCCCACTTGCGAATCACCAATTAAAGCGAGGGAAATTTGGTTCTTAATCTCTATATCAAACACCTACAAAATCACATGTTTCATCATTTGTTGAATTGCTCACTAAAGCAAGCTACACAGATAGAGGACTTTCCAATGATCTGAATCAGGTCTATTTCAGATTTAATCTGTCCTTGACATCTTTTACTCCAACTGTGTTGTATGCACATTCTAGGGCTGTTTCGTAAGCTGCACGATTAGAAAGTTCTCCAGAGATTGTAACAACTCCATCTTTAACTTTGATATCTACTTCATCTGCATTTACTGCATAGCTTCTGTCAACCGCGTTCATTATCTCCGTGGCAATGACCTGGTCCGTTACTTTCGCTGTAGGCACAACTGTCAGTTTATTCTCAATATCAATAACACCTATCACATCTGAAGCAATTTGCTGTGCACGGAAAGTCTTCCAATATGCATCGACATGTCCTTCAAGTGATACTTCTCCTTTCTTTACTCTAACCTGAATGTTCTCCTTACTGGTACTGTCATTCCATTTTAGCTGCTTTTCGATACTTTCCTTGATTTGTGAATCAGTCAGTATCTTTGCTGTGGAAGGAAACCTGACAAAGGAGTTATTGTTTACCTTCTTGACTCCTGGAACTTTCCAAGCTGTGAAAAGAGCGGCTTCCTTTATACCATAACTAGGAACAGTGCCTCTTAGAGTTACAACCCCATCTGTAACTTCAACATGAATATCTGAGGCGTCAACACGATTGTCCCAGTATAACATATCTACAACTGCTTTCTTGATTTGTTCATCTTTTGATTTCATTATTTTCTTATCCTTATACATTATATATACAATAGAGGTTTAATAAGTGTTATGATAGAGACAAATTTAAGATAAAATAAAAGTCATTTATTGAACACATTTATAAGAACAAATAATAAAAGAACATTATGGAAATTAATGAAATAAGAACTAAATCAGAGAAAAATTTGAGATACCGTAGGGGAAGAACAAGAAACTACCCACGTTTCAAGAAAGTTCTGGAAAAATATAGAAAAACTGGTGATCCACTCAATCTTGATGATGTCGTGAAATTTATGGGTGTTTCTCATCATAGTCTTAGAAACTATGCAAAAGAATTGAACCTTCGGATGATTGTTATGACTGATGAAGAGGGAATTCGATGGGTAGCTTTCAAGGAACTGTAGAATATTTGTCGTCCTGACTATATCTTTTTCCAAGTGCGCTTGCAAAATCCTCAATCTCTCTTTGATTCTGAAGAATATACACATTCTTACTTTCTCTCAGTCTATTCAAGAATCTGAGGATTACTGGTTTTCGTGTCCGAGGATAATCCCAGATCCAACGAATGAAATCCAAGTCAATCTTCTCAGGACACCCTTCAGTTACATCTGGTCGTGTCTTTCCCCGGTTTCTTAGGTATCTAGAGAACACACGGAAGTACGATAATCTACGTGTCATATCTAAGAAAATTAGAGTATCTGCGGCTTTTGCACGCATCTTCAGCGTTGATGTATAGTTCCCGTCCATAACCCAAGTTTCCGAAGCAATCAATTCTTTGACCTTGTCTATCCATTCGTCCTTAGGAGTTTCCACCCAGTTTGGTTTCCAGTAATGCATGTCCAGATGGACTGATGGAATACCAAGAATTCTACTAATTCTTCCTCCAACTGTAGACTTTCCTGACCCGCTTGGACCTAGAATCAATATTCTTCTGGGAGGAGAATTCGGAAACACTGGTTGCATGTCAATTAGAAATGAACCGAATCATCCTTTCTTACTTTTTGGTCTGATTAGTAGTAATTCAATATCAGGTCTTCTCCAACTTTGCCATTTTTGTAGATTCTGATACTTTGTCGTCCCTTGATTACATCATCAATGTCCATCAGATTACTGAACATCTTCTGGGAGCTGAATTACGAAACTACACTCGATATCTCCCTTCAATGCAGATTTCACCATCTCATACTCAAGTGGCCGATCTAGTGCAGCCTCCCAAGGCATCTTTGTAAAGCCTCCGCTACAATGACAGAAATTTACAGAAACATCAACATTGTCATCCAGTATTGACTCACGAGCCCACGCACAGTGACATGCATAGTATCTCTTCTTCTTCTCATCCTTTTCATTAAGAAACTCCTGTACCATGTATGGAATTTTGGTATGGTAGATTGTGTTTCCTCTTCTCTCGCCACTTAAGACATCAGGGCGACTTTTCACATAATCAACGACAGCATCAGTAATGTATTGATTGTAAAACAGTGTACCTTCATCCCTATGTTTCTCTAGTTCTGCGATTGCATCCTCTCGTTTCTGTTTCAGATATTCATCAATACTTCCAGCTTTTAGGAACTTTTCACGCTCCCCTTTTCTGAAGTCGCGTGGCAGACCATGAGCTACATCGGCTAAGATTTTCTTACAATCAGATGGCTCCAGTATTTTCTCCATCTTTTCTACCACTTCTCGAGTGACCATCATTTTGTCTGTGTCAGGCATACCTAAATGAGGTAGCTTCTCTTCTGGTAGAATCTCATCACGTTTCTTTTCACCAACATGTTCACCAAGCCGTTCGCGGAGGACATTCATTACTTCTCCCCCATCGAATATCGCCAGAACTGGCAGATACAGATCCATGTTTTGCAAAAAGTATGCATACCGAGAAATTGCAGCATAGTTGAGATATGTGTTCAATCCTTCATCAATCAAAACCCTAGAGAAGTTGTTGAATTCATCCTCTCTAGCAGTTTCTAAAGTCCTGTCAAACTGTTTCAGAAACTTCTCGAATCTTTCTACCATCTTTATGTTTTCAACAATCTGTTCCTCCTGAACAGGCTGATCCCTGTCCGTCAAGTACTTTCGAAATCCATCCTTGTCCATCTTTTACACACCCGTTCAATCTTCCCGATATATACTAATGAAACGAAGGATGAACGCAAGAAAAGAGATGATAAGAAGCTCACTCGGAAATCATGAGAACCATTTTGGCGCCATTTGTGAGTATTACCTAGTTAATACAGGTGCTTAACTATCCCAGTAAGTACGAATGATTGGTGTATTCGAGTAATGAAAGCAATAGAAGCCAAGATTAAGCACGCTCTAGCGAACAAAGGTATCAAGTGTCAATCTGTTTACCAGATGCCTGACCTAGATGATACTCGTGTGCTTATCGCTTTCAATTCCAAGGACAACAGAAACCTATCAATTCGAAAGATTGAGAATGCTTTAGCAAATCTGAATGTTGGCGAGTTTAAAGTGCCCAGAGATTTCCAACGTCTCAGTTCAGCGTTTCTACATCTTGAGGTGACTCTTGGAGCAAGGACTGAGAAACCTATTTTCCCTGCATCTACGTAGGCCGTGTTTCTTATCAGAGTCTTTGAACCTAGATAGATTATGGATCTCGATCTAGTAGACCGTACCTTTCTTGTTACTGCAGCCTCTCGGGGCTTAGGCTTCAGTGTAGCCAAGTCACTTGCAGATGAGGGTGCTGAAGTGTTGATTTGCGGTCGAAATGAAGAATCACTGAAGAATGCAACGTCAGCTCTTGGTGAGAAGGCTCAATACTTCGTAGCTGATGTTTCAAAGCAAGAGGACATCAAACGATTAGTGAATGACATAGGTTCACAGATGTTGCATATAGATGGTCTCTTTGTAAATGCTGGTGGACCGCCTCCAGGAACATTCTCTGACCTAACAGACGATGACTGGAGAAAAGCCATTGATCTCACGTTGATGAGTGCAGTGTGGTTGACACGAGAAACACGTCATCTTCTGAAGATGTCAGATTCTCCTTCGATTCTCTACAGTACATCAATTTCAGTAAAGCAACCCATCAATAATCTGCTGCTGTCAAATACAATTCGTCCAGCAGTGATTGGTATGATGCGCACACTTGCTACTGAACTAGTATCTGACCATATTCGTGTGAACGCCGTCTGTCCTGGATACATCTATACAGAACGAGTAGAAGAACTCATGGCTGCCTCCGGATCGGCAGAAGAGAGTATCAATACAAGAATACCTCTGGGTCGAATGGGAAGACCAGAGGAGTTTGGACCTGTTTGTGCCTTTCTTCTTAGTCCAGTTTCTAGTTATATTCACGGAGCTCTGTTGTTGATAGATGGTGGCCTCTATCAAGGAATGATGTAGTCAGTATCAAATCTGAAGGTCGGTAGGATCAATACCTCCACTTCTGACAAGTGCAACCTGAGCGTAATAACGGACTTGGTCATCATCATAATCCAAAAGGTCTTTCAGTGCTGCAACTGCAGGAGGATATGGTGAAACTCCAATCGCCCAGGCCGCCGTTCGAAGCACTTCAACATCTTCTGAGTCTAATAGTTCAGTTATCGCTCTGAGGATGATTTCAGACTTCTTTTCCACTACTAATCTTATCATTCTGACTTGTTCTTTTGAAGACACTTTTGATAATACATCTGCCAAACCTTGCAGTGCTCTGGCATCATCCATATCTCTTAGTCCCCGAATAGCCCAATCTCGTACTTTTTCGGATTCATCTTCAAGCGCTGAGAGAAGGCAGTTGATGGACTCAGGATTGCTCATATTACTCAATGCCCATGCACCAGACTCCCTCATTTCCACATTGGGGTCTCCCAGAATGGCACAAAGTGTACCAAGTGTTTCGCCATCAGCTACTTTTGTAAGAGCAAAGACAGCTTCTTTCCTGAGATTCACATCCTCCTTACCATCCCGTGCTATTCTCCTTAATATTCTGCCATAGCTTTTGGGATCAGTACTCCCCAAGATGTGAACAGCCCACTTTCTAACTTCGAACTCTTCTTTCCTGTCACCAAGAATCTCAACAAGCTGTTGGTTGATTGAATCTACCCTGATCCTATAAGCTGCTTGTAATCCTCTGACACGAATTCGTGAATCCTCATCAGCAACCACATTCTCAATGACTGACACAGCAAGTTTTGCACTCAGCAAATCTATGATATCAATAATGGACTCTTTGTAGTTTGTATATTCTTCCGATTCGAGTAGTGAAATAAACTCGTTTGGATGCGAATTGATATACTCTGCTGCTTCTTTACGATTGTCTACAGATTTGATATCGGTCAAGAACTCAAACACGTTGGCCACACTTCCAGCTTTAATTATCCCCTTAGTTACCTTTTCCCCCAGAGCAATTTAGTATATTTTGAAGGCTTCTGCGTGTGGTAGTTTGAATGAATCTTTCTCCGGATTGAATTTGAGAACTGTATAGTATGAGGCCAACTGTAGTGCTATCACATTGGGAATGGCTTGTACAAGTGATGTATTCAGACCTAATTTGATATCTGTATAGAGATGATATGCCCGCATTTGGAGAGTGCTAGTGAGTACCTTCATGTATGCGTCGTCTGATGAGCCAATAGGACTATTGGAAATCAGTACTGCACACTCACCATCATTGACTGAAATATTGTAGTGGTGACAGAATTCTTCTCTAATTGTTGCTATACCTTTCAGAATAGAGAACTCGTTGAACTTCATCATTCCAATCTGCGCTGCAACATGATTCGGTCCTTCAGAGATGAGATAGATGGGAACATTGGGACTTGTGAGTTCAGAGATGTTTTCTCCCTCCTTTTCAGCCCAAGCCATCATTTCATTTCCAATATTTTTCAGTTTTTCAATGTCTTTAACCAATTTTTCATTATTTTCTCTAAATTTGGATGAAACTCCAAGAAGATATGCCATTGCAGCAGTTGTGGGAGCGGATGGACTTGTATTATATGTTCTCACGCCAGACCTCGTGACCCAGACATGATCAGCTTCTTTTGAAGCAGTGCCATCTGCATTGTCTGTAAGGACAATAATCTCTGAACCCTGTCTCTTAGCTTTTTGAAGTGCGTCTATTGTTGCAAGACTTCTCCCAGATGCCGTAATTCCAATAACAACAGAGTCCTGATCCAGTCTGAAGTGTTTGATTTCGTCAGGGGACACACACTGGACATTTAATCCAGAGTTGATAAAAGCCCATCTACCATAGTCTGCAGCAGCATACGAGTCTCCACATCCCATCAACAAAATCTGTTTCTTCCCTTCGAGAACAGAAGCAGACGTATTATCCACCTTTGCGAATGTCTGAGGTATCGACTTTTCTTGTAATCTTATTGCATTATAACAAATGTCTAGGAACTCGGTCATCTGGTTTCATCTCCAAACTATAACATATTGACATCTGGAGGTTCTAACCCCTTCTGTCTAATCAACCCTATCAAAAATCCACGATGGTGTGTTTCGTGAGTTGTCACATGAAGTAGAGCCTTAGCTATGGTAAAACTGATTGTCTGATCTCCTGATTTTATACTCTTGACATGATGGAGTTGGTCTTCTGGAAGGTTTCTGATGAATTCCTCTGTTTCCACAGAAACTCTTGACCATTCATTTCTGATACTCTGAATATCTTGAAAGTCCTCTGGCTTACTCATCTGATATTTGGCTTCTGAAAGAAATGCTATCCAAAACTTTTCTGCATTCATGATATGCACCAAGATATCCCGTACCGATCCTTTCCCCGCACCAGTCGGTTTCAAGAATTCTTTCAAGCCAAGTTTTTCCAGAGTCTGAAACAATGGCTCCCTACAAACCAAATTGTGATTGATTAGCATCTCGATGATGGTCATCATGGTTTAGTGTCTGATGATTCACCCTTATTTTAGTCGTGATAGCTGAATTATTTCTAGAGCTACAATGGTTCTTGCGTTCTCTGACACTCTTATTAATTCTAAAGTCTTGAGCCTCACTTACGTGGTTTTGAATGAAATTTGTCAGAACTGGAAAGTATAGAGAAGATACACTCGAGCGCTCAGTCGAAATCAATTCCCTGGATGAAGCAAGAGGACGGTTCAAAAGAATGAACTACTTGCTTGGATTTGTTAAAGTACAAAAACCAGAAGATTTTCCAGAATACGTATTAAATCTCATATCCAAATATGATAGTCTACTAAAGGATGAAAGAAAGATATCAAATCCATTAGACCTAGATGAACTAGTTTCTGATAATCCAAATCTGAAAGAGCATCTTGAACTTGCAATAGTAGTTTTGAATTATTTTCGACAAATACTTCAATTACCCACTGAATCCAAACTTGGAAAAATAGAAGTTGTAAACAGAAACTACTTTCGATCCTTCTCACACATCAGCTATCCCAATCTACTAGTATTGACTGAAACTATTGGAAGAGATGAGGCTATTTCATTATACAAGAGATTTGTAACTCATTATACTCTTGAAAACAGGGATCCGAATAGAGAAACCATAGACGATTTAGAAACCCTCTTTGCTAAGAGAACTGAACCCAAAGAAGTTCCATCCGA
>JBHLRQ010000002.1:0-88798 GCA_048882385.1 Candidatus Thorarchaeota archaeon
AGAGCTGCTGTAGTATTTAGCTGATATTTTCCAAGCTGGATTTCGCTAAGTGAGAATTCAGTTCCATCAAAACTAATTCTAACATCCGCACTGTTGATGGAATTGCCATATGTATCAGTAATGTTCAGCCAAATTACAAAATACTGGTCTTGAACAACCTGATCTGGTGAGCTTCTAGCAACATTTAGGGTGCCTGTGAAGATAGAAACAGAGCTTGCTAGAGTCTTGATACCTGTTGCATAACTATGATTCGCTGTTACTAGCAAACCATAACTTCCTGGAGCCTTTGTCACACTTGGGATCATTATGTAATAGAATTGCCCAATTTGAGTTGCAGCATAATCTATACCATCAAACGTCATTGTAACATCTGCATTTGTAACTTTACTGCCAAAACTATCAGCGACAGTAATGTTGACCTCAAGATCATTGCCTTGTAGCAATACAGGTTCACGGATTATGGAAATAGTCAGAGGTGACTCTACTCTCAAAGCATTTGCATTGAATTGTGTGAATGGGTCGTAATAATCATGATCTACACTCAGAGTCATGTTTACCATACCAATTGGCCAATTCGGAGCGATTGTTGTTGTATACAGCTGCAAGATTTCATCGTAGACCAGTCCAAGCGTTTGCTGTGATGTTCCACTACCAAATTCATATTCAACAATCAGAGAAACTACAGAATCGGAAACCGGTTCATTATAGGAGTTGAGAACCGTAACATTAGCCCAGATATTGCTGCCTTGAAGAGTTGTGCTTGATTCTAGTGTAACTGTAGCATCTAGGATGTATAGGAGGTCAATATTGCGGATTGTTGCCAGACTATATCGCGCACGAAGTACAGGAAATGCTGCTATATCTTCGCCAATACCAACATCCACACTACTTACTCCTACCATATTGAATATCATTCCAACTTTAGCTTGATATTCCACTTCTCCTTGGAAACTAATCGCTGTTAATTGGTCATCTGAGGTCGCAAGTAGAAACTCCTCAACACCATTTCCATCAAAATCTAATGTAATTGCACTTGTTGGGAATGCCTCACTCACAAACACAGACCACTGTCTAGGTGTTGCTTCCGCTAGTTCACATAGTGAAATGTTTCCTGATTCCTCAAATACGAATAGCTCGTCAATCCCATCCAAGTCTATATCATAAGGAAATATTCCCTTGATATGGTCACCGAGTAACTCTACAGAAGGTGGATCACCAACTTGCAATGTTTGATAATCTATCAAACATAAGTAAATGGTAGGAGTGTCGCCTGACCATCCACTATAGGCTGCAAGGAATTGATCAGTTGCATGTGTAGAGTTAACGTAGGAGATGATTCCAAGAGGCATGTCTCCTATTGTTGAACCCGGTGAATTGTAATTCAGAGTTTTTATTCGCGTGAGGTTAAAAGCTTGATAAATCTCTACTTCACCAGTGTCTCTTAGGACAGCAATTTGAGGTCTTGCACCCACAATTGTTGCGTGCGCCATTCCTACTACATCATTGGTAGTCTGAAGTGCATTACTGATATCAGCTGAAAGATCATGTTCTATTCTTCTGATCTTCGGAGCGGAATAATTGCCCTCAATATAGTGAATTTCATCAAATCCATCCTGATCATCATCAAAGACACTAATTGGTTGTTCTTCAATCATTGGTACTTCTTTGTACGTTGCATTCTTCCAAGATGTCATATCATTTCCATGAAAGAGATAGAAGACTGTGTGTGTATAGTTATACCTTGTAACCAATGGATCTAAAATTGTATCTCCATCATGCAATCCAGAATAGACCTCAAAACTATCAGAGGACTTTGTTGTCCCGATTGTTATGTTTGAAACGGATGTTCCATTAGGTGTAAAAGTTCTGAGATATGCAATTCTTGTTGTGGTCCCCAGTGTAATGATGTGAACTAGCTCATCACCCGCACTGTTGTTACCTACAGCCAAAACATGACCCATTGCATGATCAATTGTTGCATTGATATAGAATCCCTCTGCAAAATGGTCTTCGACATTTAGGACTTCTGGGTATGTTTCGTTACCATACGAAAACGTGTTGAGATATGCATCAACCACCTTAACATAATAGAGATATTCTCCTGCTTGAAGATCTGTTGTGATGTAGATGAACTTGTCATTTGGTGCCCTTATCATTTCGTTAGGCACAAATGGTGTTAAGATTCCTCCAGTTGCAGGTTTGATGTATATTGTTGCACGTGCAACATGGACATTGTCAGTAGCTGTGAGTTCCACTTTCATAAAGGTGTCATAGATAGTCGGATGCGTTGGGTATAATGGGTCCAGAATTACACTAGGTGTTTCAGTATCACTCAATAGAATTGAAACACTATCCATCACGGTGATGATGTCGTCCCTTCCGTCTTCATTGATATCAAAAGAGGTGACCTGGTAGAATGGTCCAGGGAGGCGATTTTCTTCATACCCTGTTATTCCATTACTACCTCTTATCAATGTCAACTGCCCTCGAGGTCCTTCAAGTGCTAAATCTGAATATGAATCTGAGTCCAATGCTGCAACTGCAAACCCTCGATTCCAGTAACAAGAAACTTCCTCTTGTGTATGTCTAATTATCATTCCAGTATTGCCATCAAAGAACCATGCTGTGTACCACATACTTGGTACAACTGCAAGATCGTCTATCGAATCATCATTGAAAGAACCTGTTTTAAGATAGGCCTCTCCGTTATATTCACCAATCTTTCGAACATAGCTGGAAGTCAGATTATTGCCATAAATTCCCAAGAGCTCACTAATACCCGAATCTTGGTTCATTAAAGTGACGGCCAAATCATCAGTTTCGCTGCGTTTAGAGTGAATTATCATATCACTAGCTATGGATTGGGCGGGATACTCGGTCCCTAATACTGGTGAACCATCTCCTCTAATTGTTTCAACATTGACCCTACCAGTACCCCAATTGGTACTAAGAATTGCGATCTCATCCTGTGATGTTGCTGAAAAATTGCCTGCGGTAGCTCGTTTTATCTCTGGCATTGGATCATAAAATCCAAGGGGTGTTCCGTCGGTAGGATCCATCATTATGATGGACTCCATGCTATAGATGGCGACATCAGTCTGAGAATCAGAACTGAAGTTTCCAAAAATGATCTCAATAGGTCCAGAAACAGGGCAGTCGTAATTTCTGATAGTACTTGCATCGAAATCAGCAATAATCAGTCTTTCACTTGCTGTTGTTGAATTAAACATGATGAATAGAAACTCAGTGTAACCATCATTATCTATGTCAGCTCCAGTCAATGTTTCATAGAACACATCCCCGGGACCAACGAAGAGGGAGTCGTTTAATGTGTTAATAGGATCCTTGAATCGTATAGTTTCTCCATGAACATAGGCAAATCCAGATCCTATTGGAATAGTTCCTGGAGCAATTGAAAACACCTGATATGGTAACTTCACTCTAATGAAGTTGGAGGATGTTGAGTAGCTAGTATCTATCGGAATGGCATTTCCTGCTTCATTGGGCTGCACCATACCCATGTCTGAAGATGGAGTCAATAGGATAAATAAAACGATAAAGAATACACTCCACTTTAGCAAATACGAGTGCTTTCCAGAGTAATCTTTAGCAGTTGGTCTATATTTAGATCCAGATGGTATCATTCTATTATTCTCCTTTTGTATTCTTTATGTGTTCAATTTGGTGCAAATGCAGGAAACCGTCTAAACGGCAACCATTCAATCCTGTATTCTCAGTACGTGTATTTAGGATTCTTAGGATGTAACAATTCCAAAAATTCGACACTGTTTGATTCAAAACGTTGAAAGTTGGTGGCCAGTGCCGAAAGGCAAAATGGTAGGAGGGGGGGAGTTATGAGGGCATGTTACAGAAAATATTGCCTCATCAGCCGACCGACCACCTTTTTTTCATGTGACGAGGTTCCTAATAAGCGTCACTCTCATCTTTGTATTGTGGTACACTCCAAGACTTTCCGCTAGCACAATGCTATTCAATAGATGGTAAGCGAACAAGAGATATGTCAGAAGAGCATAAGTATGATATGAAGAGTAATTGGGTCAAAGAAAAGATAGTAACCATAGAGATTGATGGGAAACCTGATTTTCATGTTGCCACGCCTTCAGATTTTTGGCCTGAGAGCCCTAAGGAATTGCTCTCACCAGAAGACCTCTTCGTTGCATCAGCTGTTTCTTGCTATGGTGTTTCATTGTCCGGAGTTGCCAAACGCTTTCATGCTGAGTTCAAGAACTTCCATCTTTCAGGAAGCGGTACTCTATCACAAGGTGATGTTGGATGGGAATTTGATCAAATTACCATAGATGCCAAGATCATTGTCACGACTGAGCAGGACAAGAAACGAATGGAGAAGGCTGCTGAACGAGCACACACATACTGCCTCGTTGCAAACTCAATGAAATGTCCCACCCATCTCAATTACGAAGTTGTTCTAGAATAACGGAGTACAACGAAGAACTTATTAACTATTGTTAATGTGTTAATATTATGGAAGATCATGTCTATAGATTGCACGCTCGTGTCACTCGACCAATGTTTGCAGGAGTTAAGATACATGACATGGATGAGTTTGAGGTGACAACTTCTCCTGACTGGTGGCCTGAAGCACCTGAAGGATTTCACACTCCCCATCATATGCTTCTTGCTGCATCTGCATCTTGCCAGCTTGTCATGATGTTTCGGACAAGTGCTGCACTACATACAACTTTCAAGGACGCCACGGTGGATGCAACAGGAATCATGGGAGAACATGATGGAGTCTGGAGGTTCGATCAGATCATTCTGAAGGTCCATGTTGTAATTGAGGATGAATCCTTTAGAGAAAAAGTGGAAAACGTGGTTGACCTAGCCCATAAGAACTGTCCAGTAGGTAACTCGCTTTCAACTCCTGTAAAAGTCGAGGCAGATATAGTGGTCGGATAAATGAACTATGATATCTTTGGTAATAATATTTCAGCCTGGTATTCTTTCCCACATTCACAGTTCAAATTGACCGACCATCGACCAGGTAATGGTACATTGAACTCATCTATATGGTCCGCGATACCGTTTCTGATACCTTCGATTAGTTTGACATATGCTGCAGAAAGCTGAGTGATCTCGTTTGGAAAATCAAGGTCCGAGAGGAAATATCTGAAAGCCTTTTGACATTCAGGACATGCTGTCACAAGCAGATGAGTGATATCACCACAGTTCTCACACTTGATTTCACTTCTGTCAAGCTGCGGTGCCAATGGCACGTCTAGCTTTAAGTCATTAGAATGACCACATACATAACAGTAGTAACGCAATGGAAGCTCCGGCACAATATGACCTCCCTTCTTTGGTGACTGATGTTATACATCCGTCGCTAAAAGTATACTGTGTATTGGGTTGTTTACTCTGCCAGTGAAACAATTTTAGCTGTAAGGATATCCATGTTACCTAGGTTTTCCGCAACAACATGTACTCTGCGACCCGGTTCAAGGGTTTCATGCTGTGTAAAAGCTGCAATCTTGACTTTGAAATGCTCATGGTCTTCGGTTTCTACGCCTATGAATCCATACGCCTTTTTGCCCAAATATCCTAATTGAGCTGAGGTGATTGAACCAGTAAATATCTTCTCTGCCATTATGGTTCGCCTATTCGCACGCCATTCCTGTTTGCATATAACCTCATCTATCTGGGCTGCGGCTACTACACTCCTTTGAACTTCCTTAGACGGATGCCTCTACTTCACTAGAATCTTCAGATTCTAGATCCATACTGGATTTGAGCCGTATTGTCTTAGCCACTAGAATGTCTGTGTTCGCAAGTTTCCTGGTATCGACGACTACTTCATCTCCTATCGTAAGTGTTTCATACCAAGTGTAAGTATCAATCTTGATCTTGACATGTGATTTGTCTGGAAGTTCAATACCAATGTAACCATAGACAATCTGTTTCTTCGAGAATTCACCCAGTTGAGTGGAAATGATTTTACCCGCGATCATCTTCATCATATATTAACAATAGTTAAATATGTTCAAAAGGGTATGGGTCATGTCAAAGAGGTAGTTCAACAAGATCTTCCTTATACTTCCGAGTGTTTTCGATATAGGAATCGATGTAGTCGTCTATTGCTTTCCGTGCATCTCCATCGGGGTCAAGGTCTTTCATATACTTAGCTGGAACTCCAGCATAGATCTTGAATGGCTCAGTATCTGTTTTGTTGTGAAGGAGAGCTGAGTTGGCAATCATAGCCCCCTCTGCAACTCTGCTTCCTAGCATCAAGACCGCCCCCATGCCTATAGCTGCATGATCTCCAACAAATTCTGCATGTATTGTCGCATTGTGTCCAATGTTTACTCTTTTTCCTATTCTTGTCGTGAAACTTGGGTCTGAGTGAATGACCACACCGTCTTGTAGGTTTGTTTCATCTCCAATCTCTATTCTTCCACGGTCTCCACGGATGGAAGCCATGGGAGCAACAAATACTCTCTCCCCAATCTTGACATCGCCTATCACTGATGCCTGAGGATGAACATAAGCAGTTTCTGCTATCTGTGGTTTCTTTCCATCTAGTTCATAGATTGTCATTGTAATCAACTCTTTTTCAGAATGCCAACATATGGCGTTCCTTTCTGATATTTTGACCTCATTTTCCATCCAGCTTCTTTAGCCACGGACTCCATCTCATCCGGCATTGCTAACCAAAGCTCACTCCAGTCATCAATGATTCCCTTATACTTCACTCGTATCCGGACAAGCCCCTTTGGTCTGCCTTTGGATAAGTTCATTTTGTGATAATTCAGATGTTCCTGATCTTCTGTTATCTTAACATCTGCACTGGCTGCGAGGATTATACCATCTGGTTTCGTGATTCGGTGAAGTGTCCTAAGCATGTCTATGATCTTTTCTCTATCCCCCAAAATGCCAAAATTGTCGCCAAACAGGATTACTGTATCAAACTCTGAATTTGGGAACTCCAATCTTTCAGCTGACATAACATAAGCCTCTTTCAAACCGAGTTTCTTACAGCCCTCAATAGCACCTGGTGCTAGGTCCACACCTACTACTGAAAATCCTAGGTTCTGTAGATGAAGAGCAACTCTACCAGTCCCACATCCAACATCTAGGACTCTTCCCTTAACATGCTTCATGGCGATTCTTTCAACCTCTGACCATTCTGAGAACTGTAAAGTGTAGTCTGAAACTTTCAGAGTTTCAATTCTTCCATCATCTCTCTCGATGTAATATTCTCCAGATACGCCATCAGATGCGTCCTTCATTATCTCGCTCCATGCATCTGTCATAGTATACTGACAACTACTCTATCGGAAAAGGAATTCGGTATTGATACCTATACGTGAGGAACTGTTATATCAAACGACACTCCTGGTAGCACCATTGCGTAGGGAGGTTTCAGAAAATGAGCACGTCCAATGAAAACTTCGAACCCACAATGAAGATCGCAGTCTTTGGCGGAAAGCGTGGTGAAGTGAAAGAATCAATTGAACGAAATCTGGAACTAACTGATGAGAGCTTCTACCAGACTTGGTTGAGTATAAATGTCATGAAAAAGCTCGGTTTCATGTTCGAAGGTGGAGTAGAGAGCTCCGGCGGAATCATCGAGATGCTAGTAATGTTCGCATTTGTGGTTCTTATACTCGCCTTGTTCGCATTCTGGCAGGTTGTTGTGTTTGTCATCGTGATTCTTGTGTTGGCACTCTTTAGCGGTGGAGCTGCTTTCAAGTTTGTAAAAGGGACCTTCATTGAAGCAGACCATACCAAGATAGACCTACATAAACTGGACAATTTTGTAAAGGAGCAAATCCAAAAAGGTAACTTCGTCAAGGTCGAGTCGCTTCCAGCGAAGGACAAACTCACTGAAACGACAAAAGACGCTACACACGCTACAACTGTATTTCGAAGAGGAATCAATCTCTCGATGTTGGTTGCCACTCTCTTTCTCATTACAGAGATACTCTATTACTTTGTAATGGGCTACTGGCTCTCAGGTCTCAATTCTTTAACAGCAGACATAGAAATCATTGTCCTCTACTGTTTTGGTCTTGCATTCTTACTTGGAATCATGATAATGAACTTTGGAGTGCTAATGCGACGAAGTCTCAAGAAGTCATTCCAGTGAGTCAAATCACATCAAACACAATGGCCCAGAACTCTCGTTCAGAAACACCTGTTCTTAGAGCCCTGAGATCTCCCTTTATCTGATCGAAAGCAACCTTTGTCTGGGTTTTCTTTCTCTCTTCATGAGTGCGTTTGACTCGCTCAGTAATCTCGCGAGCTTGCTCGGGTGTTGCCTTTACTCCTCCCATCTTCAGAAGATATTCAACAAAGTGTCTTCCAACAAATTTTCCAAGATGGAATTCACGTCGTCTTCCAACTCGTGCTGGGCTGATTGGTTCATAGGTCATCGAGTGAGTTAACTGACCATGTGAATGAATACCACTAGAATGCGTGAAGGCATTGTCTCCACTTATGGCCTTATGGAGGGGTAGTGGAACGACAAAATGACGTTCAACTAACTTTGAGAGACTGAAGAGTTTCTCCGTTTCAACGCCAGTATCAACTCCATAGAGCTCCTCCAAAGACATCACAATCTCTTCAAATGCTGCATTTCCTGCGCGTTCACCATATGCGTTCACGCATACCTGGGGATAGGTTATCCCCTCTTCAATCGCAGCCAGAGTATTTGCTGTGGCTAGTCCAAAATCATCGTGACAGTGAGCCGCCATCGGAATCTTGTATTTTGATTTAGTCCATAGATGTTCCTTGATTTGACGAACAATGTGTTTCATCACTTCTGGTCGTACAAATCCCACTGTATCTGCTATACAGATTTTGTCAGCACCTGCATCGATCGCCCTTCGATAGGCCTCACAGAGATAATCCATGTCACTTCGTGTAGAATCTTCTGCAATGTAGTTGATTGTAAGACCGTGATCTCGACCATATTGAATACATTCAGTGAGGCGATCAAGCATCTCCTCTCTTGACATTCTGAGTTGATATTTCAAGCGGAAATCTGAAGTTGCAATGAAAATCGGAACTTCATCTACTTCTGCTTCAATACATGCATCAATATCAGAAATCACAGCACGAGCTGGAGCAGCAACAACAGCTTTGTCGAGACCCTCCTTTGCAACGGCCGCGACAGCCTTTTTCTCTTCTTCACTGACTGCTGGAAAACCTACTGCAACTATTGCAGTACCTACTTCATCAAGTTTCTTTGCAATCTCAATCTTCTCGTCTATTGTAAGGGCGACACCCGGTGTCTGCTCTCCATCTCTCAAAGTCTCGTCCCAGATATAGACCCTCTTGGGTAGTGACTTGGATTTTGTATATGGAACCTTGTTGTAATTAACGGCAAGTCCTGCTTTCTCTAGGTTTTCCATTGTTCTTGCCTGCCTTTTTGATCTCTATTTACTTGAATCGGTAACGTCCAAGCATTGGTGCATTCTTTAGAATCTCATCCAGCATAACTATTTCCTTATCGTACTCTTCCTTGGTCATTTGACCATTGTCTAGTGATGCCTTTGCCTTATTCTTCTTGTATTCGATTCTTGAATGTTCAATGTGAGCAAGTCTAAGTGCTGACTCCATCTCTGGACTAGCACCAGTCTTTTCTCCAATACCTTCGAGCATAGGCTTCCAGCATATTTCTTCTACATGAAACGCAAATTCAAGCCCACGTTCAAGAATTCTATTCCAAATTGGACATTTCTTTACAATGACTGCTTTTTCATCGACTGTAACCTCAAGACCAATTGAACTGAATATCTGACCCGCAACAGTTGCTGCAGATTCAGGTCCTTTTCCTCCGGATTTTTCTGCCAGTTCGAGTCCTATTTGCTTGAACCCTCGAGCATATCCTTCATACATTGAGAGTGGTCCTGTATTATCTCTGAGTCCCCACCAAAGTCCATCAAGGAATGCAACAAAACTTGTGCGAAGTGTTTCCAGTTCGTTCATTTCTTGGCCCCCTTGAATGGATTTCCCCATTTATTCAAGAATGCTATCTCCTCAGGTGCTTGTCTTGGAGGTCCCAAAGTTCTCTCATTCAACGCATATCCAAGTGTTAAACAAAGAATAGGAACCCAATGAGGATACGGAATTCCCAACTTTTCTGAAATTTCTCCAACATCATCGAAGTGGTCTAACTGGACTGATGAGATACAACTTCCCAATCCCAGAGCAGTTGCTGCAAGTGTCATGTTCTCCATCATCATTGCTCCAGCAATGACTGCATGCCTAGGTGATGACCAACCGTATACTCCTCCAGTTCCTCTTAATGTTGCTTGAGAATTTCCTACGTGCGTCTGATCCACAGCCAGAACAAGAAGAACTGGAGCTCCATGAGTTTCAGGTTTTCCTTTGATGTATTCAAAGCGCGCACCTGATATCAGGATGTCGATTGTTCTCTCGCGACTTGACTTTGATTGAATATAATTCAACCGACGTTCCAGTTCCTCTCTTGGTGTTGCCCGTCCAAAGAGTTCGATTGTTCTGTTTACAGCTTTTTGTCCAATGAATTCCTGTATTTTTTTATCTCGGACAACAATAATTCGCCATGGTTGCTGATTTTCTGCGCTTGGTGCGTAACCGCCTGCCTTGATCACCTGATACACAAGTTCATCCGGCACATCTCTGGACGTATCATAGTCCCTTATGGCTCGACGATTCTTGATTGTATGGATTGTTTCATTTTCGCCCAAATTTGTGATTCTCCAGTCAGTGATGACTTGGCCGGAGTATCTCTCTCTTAAGTAAGTAACTCAATGACGAGTTCAGAATCAAAAAGAGAATAGTAGACCGTGTTCAGGCAACACGGTCTTACTGCTTTTACATTGTAGGTGCATCGCGTCCATCGTACTTAAACCGGAAACCGGTGTCTAGGTTGACACTTTCCTTAAGGATAACATTTCCCGCAACAAGTCGTTGAACTTGATTAGTCCCCTCATAGATCTGAAGGAGCTTTGCATCTCTCATCAATTTCTCAGCTGGATACTCTTCAATATATCCATAACCACCCATGATTTGGATACAATCTATAGCATTCTGCATAGCTGTATCTGATGCAAAGAACTTGGCAAAAGCTGAGTCTTTTGAGTTGGGAAGGTTTTGGTCAGCAAGCCAGGCTGCATAACGCGTTTGCCATCTTGCAGCGGCTGTCTTTGCTCCCATTTCCGCTAAGGTAAAACTAATTCCTTGGAATTTACCAATTGGCTGTCCAAACTGATGACGGATATTTGCAAACTTGGCAGCTTCATCGACTGCTCTTTGGGCTACTCCGGTAGCAATAGCTGCGATTCCGGCTCTAGTCTTATCAAGAGTCAACATAGCGATCTTGAAGCCATCACCCTCTTTCCCTACAAGGCAATCCGAAGGTACTCGTACATCTTCAAAAATCACTTCACTTTGAATTGAATTTAGTTGACCCACCTTGTTTTCAACATGCCCGATTTTGACACCTTTGCCTTTGGGAACCATGAATACTGAAAGTCCCTTATGTTTTAGTTCTGGTTGAGTAGAAGCGAAAACAGTGTAGAGAGATGCTATTGGAGCATTTGTTATCCAACATTTCATTCCGTTGATAACATACTCGTCACCGTCACGCACCGCTCTTGTGGCTACAGCAGCTGCATCTGATCCTGCCTTTCTTTCAGTCAGAGAGAATGCGCCAAACTTTGCATCCTTTCCAGTGATTAAAGGTTCTACATACTTTTGCAGCTGTTCAATGGTGGCTCCAATGACAAGGGGGGCGAATGCAAGATTATTGCACATAATCGAAGTTGCCATACCCGCGCATCCGTACCCTGTTGCCTCTGATACAAGTGTTTCTGCAAGAAGGGATAGTCCTGGTCCTCCAGCCTCTGTAGGGATATGTAGATTCATCAATCCTGCTTCATAGGCTTTTTGCACAACATCCTTTGGAAACTCATTTTTCTTCTCGAGCTCGTGAGCACGTGGAGTAATGTGTTCCTTTGTGAACTCTTTTGCTCTTTCAAATAGTTTCTGCTCAGTTTCTGATAGTGAGAAGTCCATCGTCAATCGACACTGGTTTCCGGTTATGACCTTTTTATGTCTTAGGACTAGTCATTTTGATGGTTTACTTTGTGCCCATAGTGAGATTTCATCACTAGCACGGTATCTAATTCCCAGGAAAATTCCAAGAATCGATCCAAGAATGCTAATTGCGAGGAGAGCTAATAAAGTCAATAGGGAAAATGACTGGAAATTAATAGATTCTTGAAAAAGCACAAAATCTGGAAAGACTAAGGAGAGTCCGACACGCCTTATTTCTGGAAAACCGACCCAATTGAGTTCAGTAATCATGAATGGATATTGTACAGGTGCAATCACAAATCCTCCAAGAAGACCTAGCAGCAGTGCAAAGACTATCCCTAGAATAGCAACAAATTCTTTTTTTTGACGAATTTTCCCGTCAAGAATCCTAATGCGAAAGATAGTATCAACTTGCAATCCTCCTCGGTCCCAACAAGGGGGGCGTCACGACATAAGCTCTCACGCCCTTACACTTTTGTACTTGTGTTTTCACGCGAAGGTTGCATTATGATGAGGTGTTTCGCAAATTGCCCCTGAAAAATACGAATATTGTGAGCGCCGCTCAAACAAAATTTGGGAAACTCGATGGAGTTACGCAAAGAGAAATGTTCTCTGAAGCCGTTGACAAGGCTACCACTGAAGCTGGTATTCCCAAGAAAGACATACAGGCTGCTTTCATTGGAAGCTTTATCCCTGAGATGTTAATTCATCAAGGACACTCTGCACCCCTATTACTTGACTTTGCAGGATTGAAAGGATTACCTGCAACGCGTCATGAAGCTGCTTGCGCCTCAGGAGCAACAGCTCTGCGAGCAGGCATCATGGCAATTGAATCTGGGATGTACGACACTGTTCTCGTTGCAGGAGTTGAGAAGATGACCTCATCAACCACACCTGAGGTCACTGAAGCACTTGCAGCGGCTGCTGATGACCAATTTGAATCAAGTATAGGTCTTACATTCCCCGGAGTCTTTGCCATTGCTGCTGTCGCACATATGCACAAGTACGGTACAACAGAGGAAGATATGGCGAGGGTGGCTGTTAAAGCCCATAAGAATGCTTCAACAAATCCTCTTGCTCAGTTTCAAAAAGCAATAGATCTTGAGCAAGCACTCAAACCTTTTGTCATTGCTTGGCCTCTGAAGTTATTTGATTGCTCTCCGATCTCTGATGGTGCTGCAGCCCTCGTACTGACTTCCAATGAAAAAGCAAAGCAGTATACAGATTTGCCAGTAAAAATCACTGGTTCAGGTCAGGCTTCAGCATCTATGAACCTATGTGACAGAAACGAGCTCACCTCCTTCAGTGCATCTGTTGATGCTAGTAGAGTCGCTTACAAAATGGCAGGCGTTACTGCTGATGACATGGACTTTGCTATTGTTCATGACTGTTTTACAATTGCTGAGATCATTGCAAGTGAAGACATTGGTTTCTTCAAACCTGGAGAAGGCGCAAAAGCTGTCAAGGACGGCATTACAGCTCTTGATGGTGATAGACCAATAAATCCAATGGGTGGTTTGAAGGCGGTTGGTCATCCGGTAGGGGCTACTGGCGTTAAACAAGCTGTAGTTGCATATCGAGAATTAATTGGTGATGCAGGTCCAAATCAAGTTTCCAAACATGACAGTGCTGTAGTTCATAATTTTGGTGGGACCGGGGCTACATGTGTCGTCACAGTGATGAGGAGGGGTGATGCATGAGCAAGAATCCTTCAATAGAGGAATACCTGAAGAATATCCAAGAAGGTATTTTCAGAGCATATCGTTGTGTTGACTGTGGAATGGTTATTGCACCTCCTTCAGGCTCTTGCTATGGCTGTGGGAGTAGCAAGATGGAATGGACTGATGTGAGTGGTAATGGAAAATTAGTATCCTTCACAGTGATTCACATTGCTCCTGATGCCTTTGCAGAAGAAGCTCCTTACTATGTAGCGATAGTTGAACTTGAAGAAGGAACGAGGGTCAGTGCAAGACTTCTGGGATTTGATCCACTAAAACCACAAGAAGTCAAACTGGGTATTCCATTGAAAATTGACTACGAGAAAGGTAAGTCGGGTAGAACCTATCTTGCTTTCAGACCTGCCTAGTTGAATGGAGGCGTGAGGACCTCTCATGCCTTTTCCATATCTTCAGAATTCCTTTAATGCTACGATACATTACGTTTACGAGGCGTGTGAGCATTGGTTGATAAGAAACACACTGATCGCATTCGGACATTTGTCCCACCAGATAAGATGACTTTCAATGAGCATGTCGATGGACTCTCTGCAGAGTTCGATCGAAACCTACTCCAACACCATCTTCCTCTTACCTCTGGAGTGCTCAAAGCTGATGAAACATTGGCTAACACCCTTGGTACAATGATTCCAGAGGGCACACGCGAAGCACTGAGAGCTACTGATTTTGTAGGTGTCTTTGGTCGCGTTGTCAAACAGAAAGGATTCAAGAGCAATATATGCCTGCAGTATTTCTATGTCTGGGACTATCAGGCAGTTCCTGCACATGAAGGGGACTATGAACCAATCTTTGTTTATCTGGATGGCTCTAGAAGGTATGCGATTTATGACTTGGTTCACTATTGCTCTCGAAGAGTCGACCTCAAGAAACCTGGAAAAGACAAGATTGGATTTCGTATGATTCCTGGTTGGCATTCTTTTCTTCCTGCTGAGTTATCGAAAAACGAGTTGGATAAGGGACTTGAGGTCAAGCCACTTTCTGACCAACATCTTCAATCATGGTGGTCTATACCCGAAGAGGCTTCACGACTCAAGGTTGAAGGGTTCATTCGAAACCCCTTTTTGATGGAAGCACCTGGTCATTTTATGGACCGACCAGACGAGAATGCTCGGACAATGTGCTGCTCATTTCTTCATATAGAAAACGCACTTTCCGAATTTGAGAATCCAAAGGATGGTCTTGTTGAAGGAGTCAAGAGAGCCTTTTCAAACTGCGTAGGTCTTCTCGCCCTTTATAGACTTGGAGCTTTCGTTCAGCTCTTGGGTGAGATGAACGACATTGGAATTGTAAACATCCCCACTCCGTTGACCTCTGGCGGTATGAACTTAGCCGCAATTGGAGCCATGCTGCAAGAGGGATTTGTCAGTCTCACGAAAGCGGGAAGTGCAATCCTAGAGGGATTCTATCAAGATTCTGATGAAGACTAGTTCTCAACTTGCTCTTTGACGGAAACATTCCGACTGAGTGAATGTGTCATTTTACGCCAGTCAACACGGATAACAGCATATACAGTAATTATGAGAACAATAATGCTTAGCACTTCGAATGTGATGGAAGCTGGTGTAGTAGGACCCCCGATTCCAAGAATCTCCATAAACCACCCTAGACTTAATCTTCCAGCCCAGGTAACTCCTGACAGGAAAATGACTTCCCCTAAAAGACAGGGTAAGAAGAGCTTCCACACAGAGTACCTCGCCACTCCAAGTGAAACTAAGGCTGGATCTACAGGAAGTGGAGTGGATGCTAGAATGAAAACTGCAAGTGGTGTGGCTCTTGGATGATTCTCAATGAACTCGCTGAATCCTGATGTTGAGGTTTCATCAACGAATTTTCTTCCTGCATATCCAAGCGCATAGCTAGTCATGTCACCTATTGTTGCACCAATTCCTGACAATATTCCTAGAAGCCACGGATCGAAAGCAAACTGTCCTGGTGAAACAGTCAATCCACCCATAACAAACGGTACACCTGCAAATGGGACTTCAATCACTACACTTGCGCTACCAAGAAAGCATGCTAGAAATGCACCTGGATACCCGAGAAGAATAGACGCTTGAGTCATCCAATCGAACAGAAGAGTTAATGGACTTGTGAGGTCTGGAATCAATATGAGACTGATCCAATAGATAAGAATCAAGACCATCGCAACAATTAACACTCTGTCAGCTGTTCTCATTTCAAGAAACCATACTCGTCTTCATTGAAGCTCAATATGAAGCTTCTCACAATTACTATGCCTCTTCCATCACCGTTTCCCAATCAATCCGAACAACAATATAGATTGCGACAACAACGAGAAGCAGTGCTACAACCTCAATGACCCTTGAAAACAAGCTCAAAGGGTCAGTTCCACCAAAGAGTAATCCAATGAATTCTAGTCCAAACCTACCCGCCCACGCAATCCCCATCAGGAACATCGTTTTGCCAACAAGTTGAGGAACAGCTACCTTCCACCATGGATATCGCGCAGCTCCAAGAGGGATTATAAGAATATCATCAGGGATCGGAGTAGCTGCAAGAAACCACAGAACAATTGGAGTAGCTCTTGGGTGTGATTCGATGAACATCTTGAATTTGGTTCTCTGGTCTTCATTGATTAAGGAGCCTCCACCATATCCAATGAAGTATCCAGTCATTTCACCTAACATCGCTCCAATGCCAGAAACAATCCCAATGACCCATGGATTGAAAACGAATACGGATCCTACAGTGAGCCCCCCCATAATGAAAGGAACTGCTATGTATGGAAATGGAAAAAGAACTGTGGCATTTCCTAGGATTGATATAATGAACGTCCCTGGATATCCTATTGACAGTGAGAGGTTCAATAGAACATTATACGCAGCTGCAAATGGACTGCTGAAAGTTGGATACACCATTCCAACGACTAAATACACAAAGAGAAACGAGACTGAGATAATCAATAGCTTGTCTGCTCTTTTTGATAGCATAGAGTCCACAGGTCAGAGCTTTAATGGCTGGGATAAGAAGGTTCCTTCACACTCCTGCTGGTAACTTTAAGAGGTAAGTCGACAACAGGACTTTTGGGTACTCGGAGATGAGAATCGACCTGCATTACGGAGAGGGATTACTACCCCTGGAGATCAGCTCATCCACTGAACATGTTGTTCCTCAGACGGTAGATGTGCATCCCAATACCGCTGCAGAGCTATTGAGGGTTCTAGAAACTCCTGCTGACTCTGCTCCTCTTTCAGAGATTGTTTCAAGGGCAAATTCAATTTCCATTGTAGTCAATCAGATTGAACATCCCGAGCTTGCACGGAATCTACTTCATTTTCTACTAAATAGTGTTGAAACGTTCTCATTCAACCCGGATGATATTACAATAATCTATCCTATTGATCCCGACCAAAGAATTTCATCAAATGAGATTGACGAGATGTTGGGATCTCCCGAATCCAGGGGTCACTCTTTGGTTCTTCACAATCCAAATTCAAACGAAATGCTGAATCTAGTTGGTGAAACGCCAAGTAACTCAACACCTGTTTTTGTGAATGAGAGGTTTCTGTGTACTGATGTAAAAATTGGACTAGGTCAAATCCGCCCTGATGTCTTTGCTGGTGCAACAGGAGGTAGGATGTCGGTATTGCCCTATGCGTCTGGAATCAGGACAATTACGAGAAATACTCGGCTTAGAACAACTCATAATTTCGGACCCTTTAACCTGACAACTCCTTCATGTATTGATATGATTGAAGCTTCAAAGCTAGGTGGTCTTGATTTTATTGTGAATTATGTTTCTGACTGGTTGGGTAATGTTGCACATATATGCGCTGGCAATCCATATTCTTCCTGGGAATCCGGAGTTGATTCTGCGAAGATGCTTGCCAATGCAGAATTCACTCGCCGAGCGGACATTGCAATTGTAAGTGCTGGTGGTTATCCTTCAGATTTGACTCTCTATGATGCTATTGATAGTCTTCATACTGCATTTGAAGTAACTGAAAATGGCGGTGCAATTGTTTTGATTGCAGAATGTAATAAGGGGGTTGGTCCAAAAGGTTTCATTCGCGGAGTGTCAGAATTCTCTTCTGAAAATGATGTTACCTTGGCAGCTGAAATCGGGTTCGAACTCGGATTTGAGAAAGCTCAGTTTTTCTGGAATGTCCTGTCCTCAAGAAAGCTTGTGATATGCAGTCGACTTCGACACTCACTTGTGGAAGAACGCCTTCGTAGTGAAGCTGTGAGAGATCCGCAAGAAGGACTTGAGGTTGCTCAGACTATGCTTGCATCAAAGAGGAAAATCGCAGTAATACCCCATGGTATTAGAACCGTTCCTCATTTTAAGAATCACTGAATCTCCTTCATACAAAGAGGGCATCTACAGCATCGATTGCGCCTTTAGCTTCTTCAGGACTAAACTCTGGTAGTTCACCAATCTTAGCAATCTTGATGGTGACCAAGGCATCTTCATTTTTTGGTTCCATTACCCAAGACATGTCTATCCCAGGTTGTTCAGAAATAAACTGACCCAGCATCTCCAACCAAGCTTCTTTGACATCATCTATCTTAAGGTAGATGAATTCTATCAATGGAATGGTTATCTCTACTTTGAGAATGCGCCCGTCAACAATGTTGTAGTTTTCTATGTCCCAAGGCATCGCTGAGCACGTCCTCCTTCAATTCTGTATGATACATAAGTGTTCTTGGCTCGAAAGGGTTTCCAAACTGATATTATTGCTCCTTTTCTTTGTCTTCCTTCTTGGCTTCTTCTTCAGCTTCTTTTTGAAGGATAGACTCCACATCCTGCACAAATGCTTCCATTGGATCCAATTCAGGTTCTGGTTCTGCTTCGGGTTCTTTCACAACCTCTGCCACTTCCTCTTCCTCCTCTTTTGGTATCTCATATTCTAATTCTCCAATAGGTTTCAGCATCTCATCAGAACCGTCAGCCAAGGCTAATCCTTGTCTCTGAAGAATTGTCTGGATTCCAATTGGAACAATCACTCCTCTGTCTTGGAGATGTAGAAGTCTATCCAAGACCTGTGCTTCAGTCCTATCCAACATCTCACCGAGAGGTTTCAAGAGATTCTTTAGATAGAACTCACCTCTTTCGTCTCGTACAGCACCTATGTAATCAAGGATCTTTGCATCCAATTTGGAAACTTTCTGTGTTGGACCAAACCTATGAGGAAGATGCCACGCATAATTGAAAGCTGAATTGAGAGTTGAAACAACCCATTCTGGATCAAAACAATCAACAACTCCAGTCCATCCATCAAGGTCCTGGTCATATTGATTCTCAAACAGCTCAACAAAGAACTGGAGTCGGTCTCTCAAGAGTGGTGTCATTTCTCCTCCCAAGATAAGGATTCCAATGATGTATTGTCCACTGTAGCTGTTCAAACGAAGTCCATGATACTGAATCTCTTCTAAAGTTCCGCGAACACCATCACCCTTTATCTCTCCGTAAACACTGGTTATTGCAGCGATGAATCCGCTGATCAAATCTGGTTGAATCCGTTCCTCAGTGAATGGATGATAGAACACACAAGTCCCTCTATCAAGATATACTGCCATGAAGTGCTGGATTGTTTCAAGGTCTCTAAACATCTGAAGCTGGTTTTCGAGTCCCTTCTTTGCAGCCTTCTTTTTCGGTTTTACAGTCCTGTTATATCCAGTGGCCACAATACCTAGTAGAGCTATAGCAAATACAATCATGAGGCCAATGCCGCTGGTGAAGAATGCTAACAGAAGAGAAAGTGGACTGACGCCGACTCCTGCAACTTCAGTCATCTCTGCATTCCATCTTGTTCTGCTCCCATCATAGATGGCACGTGCAGTCAGTCTGTCAACATTTCCAAAGGGAACTTGGAAACCAACTGATGCAACACCTTCTGTATTGGTGGTGTCAGTCATTGTCGGACCAGTGTATTGGATAACTGTGCCGTTGTCAAAATGCACAGAAACTTCGAAGCGTATCAATTCTCCCGGTATTGCGGGATTACCAGTATTGTTAGACCTCAGAGTTGCTATGACTTCCATGAACTGACCAGCAATCAGGTCTCCATCGAATGTCACCTGTAGATAGACTGCTTCCTTGGCAAGAACTGTAAAGTCAGTCTGGCTCGTAGCAGTCACAGCGTATTGAGCAGAAGCAGAAACATCGATTGTGTAAGAACCGGGCGAAGATTCCAGAATAATCTCTATGGTATAGACTCCAGCTGAATATTCAAGAACATAGTCTGTTCCGTCCAATGTCATAGTGACAGTAGCGCTTGTGATTGCTGTATTGAATACTGAGTCTTCATAGGTCACTGTGACTGTGAGGTTCCACTCCTCATATTCAGAACTGACATGCACAACGTCAATTGTAGTTGTAGCACTTACGGTCAGATTGAGTTCCATTTGGTCAGAAACATAACCCGTCCTTTCGACGTACACATTGAATGTTTCAATTCCTCTTGTGTTGTCTGGGACAATATTGAAGGTGTATAGTCCTCCAGCTCCTGCCAATAATTGATAGGGATTACCAAAAGCAATGAACGATACATTCGCATCTGTAATTGGGCTACCAGTCGAATCTGTCAGAGTGATGGTAAGAGGAACACTCGTGGCATAGTCAGTAGTTTCAGAATCTCCAGACCACGAGCTACTGAGATTTGGAGTGTCTTCATATACAATGAAAGTTGCAGTATCGTTTCGCGTGGTGTACCCATCAGCTGTAGCTCTGACCATAATATCCCAAGCACCAAGGTAGTTAGATCCCAAAAGAGTAACTTCCCATTTTGCTGATATAGGGTTAAATACAAGATTAACTGGCGCTGATCCGTTGAATGTGACTCGTACAACAGTGTTACTATCAATTGGAACTGAACTATAATTATATGTGACTTGAATGAATAGACTCTCAATATATGAGATGTTCAGAGTAGATGGATTATACTCTACACCGAATACCTCTCCTGTCTGACTGCCAATTGTGATCATGATTGTGGCATCAAATTGGGCTTCGTATCCTGCTTTCCAAGCACTCACATTCAAAGCAAAAGTTCCTGGAACTCCTGTGAAGTTCTCACCAGTTAGTTCAATCCACCAAGTTTCTGTTAGTGGGTCCCAAGCCATGTCATATGTCGACCCCTGGAATGTTACATTGACTGTTGCGCTTGTGATTCTTGTATCATCAAGCATTCTATAAGTCACAGTGAGATTTGTACTATCCAAATATGCAATGTCATTTGTGTTTGACCAGCTCCAGTTGAGAGCCCGGGTCTCATGAATCAGCGTTACACTTACTGTTAGACTGAGGTTCTCAAGAGCAGATCCCTCAGCATAGATGTAAAGATTATAAACTCCATCAGCCATGGAAGTGGTCGAAACTGTTGCTGTCCATCTACCTCCACCACCGTCAATTAGCGAGGTGTTACCGGATCCAAAATCATAGGAAACTGCAGCAAGAGAAATATCAAGTCCTCTGGCTGGGAAAATTTGGTCAAAGTTCACTCCAATGTCAAATGTGTTTTCAGTAAAAGCTGATATGACCATATTATCTGCAACCAAAGTAGTTGCATAATAGACAAAAACATCTGCTACAGAGTATCCAGCTTCTGTTCCATTTGTCCAAAATACTTCAATTGAATGTGTCCCGTTCCCAGTGGTATAGGCACTTATGTCCCAGATGAATGAAGACAAACCCTCAGTTGCAGTTGTTTCAACGGGGGAATAAATTTGACTACCAGACTGAAGGACTGTTAGATTTGTTGTTCCACCATTCAAAGGATTACTCAAGCTATCCTCGATTGTTGCATTGATATCAAGATCTACAAGGATACTAACTTGTCCACCTACTACTGAATCATCGGATCTGTCGAAAATGTCGAGAGCAGTGATGTAATTAGGTGCTGATGATGACAATGTCCAAGCTCCATCAGTCATTGCAATACATTGAACGGTTGTACCATATTTCGTATTTGTGCCAACAATTGGAGTCGATCCATTATACAGATTTATCGGATTCCAGTCTGACTGTACTGTGAAGTTGAGAAACCGATTGAGGGTACCAGAAACGGAAGGATAGGTAATAGTTGTAGAAGAGTTCCATTCTACATTGGATAAAGGCGTATCTGAAAACCAATTTGTAAAAGCTGTACCTGTTTTCTTGTACCAGAGAGTTAAATCATAATCCACATACGCAGACTGGTTAGTGTTCAATTTTATTGATGTAATATTAGCTAGTTCATTTGTAAATGTCCATGAAAATCCAGTCATAGTACTCGAATTCGCTTGTAGTGATAGACTCTCCGGATTGAAGAATTGGAGTGCTGTATCAGAAGTTCTATTCCATGGAATATAGGTATAGTTGAAGAGAGGTTCAAGAGTGGCAGGCTGCCATACACCATTTCCCATAATGTAGGAATTGAATACTCCTGGTGCATCCTCTGAACCCCAGTAGATGCTTGGAAGCGTTGGGATCGGTAATCCTGCTTTCTTAAGTAGTGAACCATTGATTATTGCCCAGTATATTGAGTTTGCATCAAGCTCTGCAGATTCTCCTGGAATGGTTGACCACAAAAAGACGGCATCATGAGCTGTCATGTTAACTCGAGACGTGATTGCAGATGATGTTGTGTAGTCGCTCATAATAGAGAATGATGCATTTCCTCTTGTAGACGGAGTATAGTCATCGGTACTATAGTATATTGAGTAATTTTGTAATGAACCATTGAACGGTTGATTATAGAACCCTTGAGCTAGTTGGGAATAATTTGTTGGGCCTGATTCAAGTATCCAAAAGAACGGATTTTCATAAGTGACTCCCAATACTTCTCTTTCAGGTGCAGCCTTTAGACTACTCACATCCATTTCTACTTTATAGATATGCCAGCCCGGTATAAGATATCCAGAAAGGTCAACGTCGCCCGAATGCACAACTGTGTTGGAATATGTGTTTAGAATTGTTGTCTGCAAAGTGTTCAGAGCTCTTGACATATATGCTGATGTCGGAAGTGTGACTCCTGCTTGACCCGCTGATGACAGAGTAAGCGTAGGTTCTTGAACTCTGTTGGTGATTGAAACAGGACTGGTAATATCAAACTGATTTATTGTTGTAGGAATGGTCAACATAAATAAGACAATTACCAACGAAATGGTCGTCTTTCGCATATTGATACCTCTATATCATTCGGGACAGTTTGTGGCGTCCGATTATGAAGTCACATCCTTGTCTATTACATGTTAGTGGGACGGACAACGAGAATTATGAAATTCGTTATATCAATCTATCCTGCTTCAGTCCCCACCACGGAAACGAATTCTTCGAAGCTTTCCATCTCTGACCTCTTCAAAGGCTGGGTTCGATTCAAGGAGTTTCTTCACCATTGCTCCCGCCTTACTGGTAGTTATCTCAAGCGATTGAGCAATCTGTGCTCGAGTGAGTCCTTCTATGTTTCCTCTGATTTGATCCTGAAGTAAGTCCATTTCGCCTTTAGGTGGAGGAGTCATTGAGGAGGGAGCAACAACTGGTTCAGCAATAGAAACTGATTCTGTTCCTCTCCCTCTTCGTCGTCGTAATACTATCAGACCAGCAATTGATCCTCCTCCTCCCACAATAATTGTGAGAGTCAGCGGATCTTCAAAGAGTGATATTATGAAAGAAAGCATGTCCATTCCACCTGGAGAAACTTCTCTAATTTCTGTGTTAGAAACTGCAGGCCACTCGCCAATGCTGCCTTCAAACTCCGCCCATACTGTTAGTTTCGTTGCATCAGATGGAACATTGAACTCAAGTAAATCACGAGCTACTTCGATGATCTCATGAGGTGACGCTTGTCCTCTTTCAATGATAATATGAACAGCTACTTCGAAACCGGTAATAGAACCTGATTCATAACTCGCCTGAATAACTATCTGAATTGTTTGACCTGCTTGTACTTCTTCATCTACTTCAATCACAAGTGTGTACAATATCTTTGGTACGATATCAAGCTGAATCTCTCCGGTTTCTGTTTCGCAATCAATAGCTGATGCAGTGAAGTTGAGAATATACGATCCTGGAGCCAATGACCCAAGCCAGATATCAACAGAGTATTCTTGAGAATCTGAATCGTAGAATAATGGATATTGAAATCCGACTAATTCAATTGTGATTTCTCCCCAATCGACTATAGTAGCATGAGGCCCATCGTATATCTGAATTGCAACGGTTATTGTTTCGTTTTCGAACTGCTCGATCTCGTCCACAAAGGACAAAACAATTGGTAGTTCAATAATCTCGATCTCTACACCGCCATTACCTGCGATGTATCCTGTTCTAGAGAATGTCGCATTGAGCTGATAGATTCCTATATGTAGAGCATCATTGTCTATTTGGATGTTGTATGTGCCGTTTCCAAAATCAACAATAGAGAAGGTGTCTGGCCAGACGACAGCTGGCTCATATCCAGAAATACCCACCAAATTCTTGTTGTCCATCCATGTGAAGGACACCGTAATCGAATCAAATGGAAAGACCTGATAAAGCACGTCATCAAAATCAACACTAGTTGGAATTGCATCGACAGTCATGTCGAATGAGTTTGTGTCCGGCTCAAAGCCAAATGCATCGACAGACACAACTACTGAATGCATTCCTAGACCCGCAGTTGATCCTGTGATGGTGAAAGTCCAATGATCAGTGACCCATAGGACTGATTGGTCGATACTGTCAATAGTCACTGTACAGGTCCCGCCTGTCACTGAGGTGGTGTTCAGAAGCTGGTAGTAGATATTTAGAGTCATACTTTCGTCATAATAGATGGTTGCATTCGATATTATGATAGTGAGATTTGTCGGAGCTAAGGATATTGTCAATAGTCTAGAATCCCAGCCATCAGCATAACCTGTCTTGTTTGCAGTCACCGTAACATTCCAAACTCCTATACCAATATCACTTGCTTTCATGCTGAAGTGCCACTTTTTGTCAAATGCACTATATGTAAGGGTGTAAGGTGTGCCATTAATCGAAACTTCAACAGTTGCACCGACAATTGGTTGATAGTCTTCAGTATAGACGACTGACAGATTTACAGTATCTATGAATGAAGCCTCTAAACTCAATGGCTCCCAAGTGGCAATAAAGGAGTTTGCTGCAAGAGTCACATTGATTCCTATGGTTAAGTTTGTCTGATACTGATATCCATAAAGCCATGCATTGATAGTTGCAATTCGTTCTCCAATACCAAGTTCTTGACCTGGAATTGATACACTCCATATATCTGCAGAATAAGTCAGGTTGTAAAATCGACCGTCAATACTCACATTGACAATGGCTGTTTCAGGGACATCCCCTTCATAGAAAGTATAGTCCACAGTCAAGTTAAGTAAATCAGTATACTCGATTGTAACATTGGATGGTTCCCAAGTTACAGCTAGAGGATCAGTTGAAACCGGATTTACTGTGAGTATTATGCCCAAGGACTCACTGTACTCGTATCCATATACTTGAGCTCGAATATCAGCAACATGACCGCCCAATGACAGATTGTTTCTCGTCAAGGTAGTAATCCAAAGGCTTCCGTCGAAGGTCAGGCTGTATGTATTCGTTCCATCAATGGTGATGTTTACCACTGTGCCCACCGAAGGAACCGTAACACCAGTTCCATTGTAATAGTAGTCTACAGTAAGGTCAATATCCTGAAGATAGTCAACAACAGTTGAGGACCAGACAATTGTGAGGTTTGTCAAGGCTTTCTCTATAGTGAAGCTTATCGATAGTGATATGACCGGATCATATCCAAACTTGCTGAAGTTGGCCCAGACATTATGCAGTCCAAGGTCGAATGTGTTGTTGAACTCAATCCAGTATGCACCAGCAGTTCCATGGAGTATATACTCTGTACTATTCACATAGACTAACTTCGTGGTTGCATTTTCAATTGGCGAACCTTGGGAATCTAGAAAGTCAAACGATAGAATTACACTCTCAGTCCAGTCAATGGTATACGACGTCCATGATGGAGTGACAGTTGGGGAGTCTGTTCTCAAAATAAGTGATGTTGAGGGTAATTGTGCTACGTAGACAGGAGCAGATGCTTGAATATCGACTGTAAATGTTCCTAGGCCTGGTGGAATTTGATCGCCATCAAAACGGACCTGATATGCACCTGCAGTATCATTCCAAGCAAGGGTCCATGGCGGATACACTCCAATTGTTGCATTAACTATGGCTCCAAGAATGTCTGAGCCGTTACTCATCCTATAGACGACTGATAAGACAGTGTACTCGACATAGGTAATGTCGTTCCCGTTTGTCCAAGATACATCAATGGTTGTTGGGTCTCTAGCAAGGGTAAGACTGGATGAATTCGTGGCATCCACATAACCATAGAGTGTTGCTTCAATCAATATTGAATGTGTCCCAAATCCTGGTGGAGAATCACTCCCATTGAACCTGATACTGTACATGCCTGCTGTTGAGTTCCAATCTAATACCCAGGTCTTCACTCCAATAGTCACATTTACACTCGCATCCTGAATGGATGACTTATTGGACATTCTGAAATCAACATAGAGGACAGTATAATCGAAAAATGTTACATTGTCATAGTTCGGAGCTCCCCATGAGGTCACAACTGTTGTTGGCTCTGGAACTATTGTGAGGTATAATGTCCAATCTGGCCAAGGATCAAAACCATAGGCTGATGCATTGACAACTAGGTTAAATGTATCAAATCCAAGCGAACTATCGCTACCATTGAATTGAATTCTGTAGGTTTCACTACTAGGATGCCATTTGAGATCCCAGAGTTCCCCATTAACTGTCACATTCACAGTTGCTCCAGCAATTGACACTCCATCAGAGGTAGTATAGTTTACTTGAAGTACCGTGAAACCAACATAGGTTATTGTACTTCCCCCTAGCAGTTTACTTTCTAAATTGACATTCTCACTGATTATTGTCAGATTATAGTCTATGTTGACTGTCATTTCATAACCTGGCTTCACCCCTCTAATCGATAGTCCAAATGAACCTAGTCCTGGCCAACCTATGGAGTCATTCTTGAAGGTAATCTCATAAAGACTACTAGTTGAATTCCAGTCTAGAAACCAAGGACCTGATCCAGCTATCGTCACATCTACTTCTGCATCTGGAATCTCATTTCCATCACTTGATGTATAATTGACAAGAAGAGTTGTTGATTCAACAAATGTGATTGAATGACCATTGGACCAACTTGCTGTGATCGATGTTGGTTCATCATTTATGGTCAAGAATTGTGATAAATTAGTTAAACCAACATGATTGGCTTTCCAAGCCTTGATGAGTAACTGATGTGTACCTATTCCTGGAGGTTCATCTGTTCCCAACCATGTGTATTCATACGCTTTAGATGTATCATTCCAGATTGCTAGTCTAGTTATCACATGCGTTATATTTACCAATGCACCAGAAATCGGTGTTCCATTACTCATAAGATAAAAGATTCTGATTTTTGTGGATCCAATATACGTAATAGTATCACTTGGGTCCCATTCAAAGACAAAATGTGTTTCTTCAATATGAATTTCCAATTGCTCGTCTGTGTTTGTTATGTTGATGTATCCAAATTTCGATGCTCTAATTTCCACTGTGTGAGTTCCATAACCTGGAGGGTCTTCATCTCCAGAAATATAAGCCTCGTAAGTTTCATTATTCGGATTCCAGATGAGTTCCCAGAATCTTCCGTTTATTGTGACATTAACAATAGCATCCGGAATTGAATCAAAATTACTATCTTGATATCTGACAGAAAGCAAGGTTTCTTGTACGTAGCTTATGTTGTATCCATTTGACCAGTTGATGACAATACTAGTTGGTTCTTTATCTATGGTTAGGATCTCATCTTCAATGAAATGTGTTTCAAAATCATCTTTCAGAGCGTATATTTCAGTAGTGTGGATTCCAAAACCAGGTGGATTATCAGTTCCATAAAATGTGTGCTCATAATATTCTCCAATCAGAGATAATGGGAATATTGTGCCATCAATTGAGATGTAAACTGTCGCACTATCAATTATAGTTCCATTGAACATAGAATACCTTACTCTCAGAGTTGTTTCTTCTATGTATGTAATCGTATCAGTATTCGACCACGTGATTTCTACTAAGGTAGGAATGACTGGTAAAGTTAGTTTCTTTGTATCACCCGTCTGACTCACATATCCATACTTCGAAGCTTGTATCGTCAGATTATGTGTTCCCACTCCTGGAGGCCAATCTGAGCCATTGAATCTGACTTGGTACAACAAAGCAGTTTCATTCCAAACCATATCCCACGAGTTTGTGCCGATTGTAACGCTTAACGTTGCATTTGTGATTGTGGTTGTATTACTCATACGATAATCAACAAAAAGGAATGTGTGTGCAAAGTAGGTCAAATCATTGCCATTAGACCAACTAATTACCAAGTCTGTAGATTCTAAATTTACAGTCAAAGTTTCATCAGTGTTATCTTGTTGCTCAAATCCATTCAATGTTGCATTGACAGTCACTGGGAATGTTCCAACACCAATGTCTGGGTGATTACCACTTAGAATGAGCATGTACATCATTGAGAATTCGTTCCAATCGAATATCCATTCCCTAGAGGCTATTGTCGCATTGATACGGGCACCTAGGACCGGCGAACCATCACTCATGGAGAAGTTTGCATAGAGCACTGTATTTCCAACATACGAAATTGTGTCAGACACCCACCACGAGAGTTCCAGCGATGTATTTTCAATTTCAATGGTGAACCAGTAGGTGTCGTTGGTTTGGGTCTGAAATCCAAATTTAGATGCGCCAATAATAACATTGTACGTTCCGATATCAGGTGGATTATCAGTCCCATTGAATGTTATTTCATATGCCAGATTGCCTACATTCCAATCGAGAGTGAATAATGTTGATCCTATCAATGCTGTAACATTTGCATCGATTGCAATCGGAGTTGTATCATTCATTCGGTACATGATTGATAACGTTGTTTGTTGAACATAGGTGATTGTAGTTCCATTAGACCATGATATGTCAATACTTGTAGGCTCCACAGTGATATTGAGATAGGATGCTTTCGACCTATCATTATATCCGAATAGATCTGCAAGAACAACAACGCTGTGATTACCAAAGCCCGGAGGGTCGTCTGATCCATTCAAAGTGATGCGATAAGTTTGGGACCCTTCATGCCAAATCATTTCCAGAGGTGATGCTCCACCTAAACTCACATTGACCATGGCATTTCGAACTGCTGTTCCATTTGCCATTGTGAAATTTGCAGACAAGATGGTTTGCTCAATGAAGGTTATGTCATTCCCATTTGACCAGATAAGAACTAAATCTGTTGTTTCTTCGCGGAAAATCATTTGGGATATATTGTTCTTTTCGACGAATCCAAACAGATCCGCTTGTATTGTGAGAGTATGTATTCCAAATCCTGGAGGACTATCAGCCCCAGAAAACCTTACCCTGTATGTCTGAGTTGGGCTATCCCACTCCAAATTCCATGGGGGATAGACACCAATTGTTACATTGACAACTGCTCCTAATATTGGAGAACCATCACTCATAGTGTAATTTGCAATAAGATAGGTTTCTTCAACATATGAGATGTCATTACCTGACAACCAGGACACAACAAGAGCAGTGGGTTCTTCGTTTATTGTAAATGGAACCAAAAACTCATTCTGATCAATATGTCCATGTTTACCAACCAAAATTGTTAGACTGTGAGTATCAATTCCAGGTGGAGCGTTTCCTTCAAACACATATTCATAGACTGAACCATTAAACACTAGTATGAATGGATCTAGAGTTCCAATTGTGACATTGACTAATGCGTCAACAACAGGTGACCCATTGCTCAGCGTGTAGTTCACAATAAGTGTTGTAGACTCAACATATGTGATGACATTCCCATTAGACCACGTGTAGGTCATGGATGTGGGTTCAAGAGATATGGTCAATGAAACACCAGTTTCATCTTTGGTTGCGTGACCGTGTTTATCTGCCATGATTGTAAGAATATGACCGCCAAAACCGGGAAGTTCAGCATCGCCATTAAACACATACTCGTAAGTTGCACCATTTAAAGTTAGATTGTAAAGGTCTGTTCCAATGGTAACATTCACGATTGCGCCAACAACAGGAGAACCATCACTCATCGTGTAGTTCACAATCAATGTTGTACTCTCAAGGTACGTAATGTCATTACCATTGATCCACTCATATGTCATTGTAGTTGGTTCTTCTCTAATATGCAGAGTTTGCATTGTATCGGATTGCGCTTTGTGGCCCGCCTTCCACGCTTCAATGGTGAGGTCATGTAAACCAAAACCTGGAGGAACATCAGTTCCGTTGAAGGTGATTCTGTAAGCACTAACATCATCCCAGGTCAATGTCCAATTCTTTGCATTGATTGTAACATTTACTGTCGCACCCGGAATGGGAGTGGATCCTGTCACTCGATTGTAGTAGACCACAAGTTCTGTTGTTTCGATGTATGTGATATTATTGCCATTGGTCCATTCAACGGTTAATGGTTCAGTATCATGAATTAAATCCACACTGACCTGAATGCTCTGGTTTTGGAGTGCAAATCCCTCAGTATAGATGTCAACTAGATATGTCCCTGGATTCTTTCCCGTGGTTGGGATTGTAGCAGTCCATGTACCGTTGTTGTGGTCAGTCATACTGGTATTAGTTCCGCTGTCGAAAGAGTACACTGCCTCTATAGCAGCACCATAAAGCCCTTGGGGCGTGAATGTGTCTTCAAAGTAGACTCTCACCTCCAAGGTACTCTCTGTGAAACCATCGATTTCAGAATCCGTGGCTGTCAAAGAAGTTGGATAGTAAACTACCAGTTCTTTCACCAAGTAGCCTGCATCAGTTCCATTAGCCCAAGAAACTTCGATTGTGAATGCACCATTATCCGATGTTGTAGTGTCGATATTCCAGAGATAATTAGTATGTCCATTACTCACACTCTGGTTTGATGGGGACCATATGACTGATCCGCTCTTGGTAATCGTAAGATTTGCTAGTCCTGTATTCACAGGGTCCGAGTCTTGCTCCAATATGGACATATTGACATCGACATCAGCAAGAATTGAAGAAAGACTACTCAACTCATTGTCATTTGAGGAATCATATGTGTGAACTGCTATAAGGTGATTAAATGATGAAGCTTCTAGACGCCATAAACCATCCGTCATACTTGCGCAAATCACCGTTGTACCAACTACAACGTAACTCGTATGATTTGTCATTGGAGCTGAGCTTTCATAGAGTCCTGTAATTATCCAACTATTTGCTTTTGACATATTGAGATATTTCGATATTTGTCCTGACACACTAGGATAAGAAACACTAGTACCTACACTCCAATGTACTAATCCACTTGAAGGAGTGATTTCCCAAGAAGTTGTTGTTGAAGATTGTCTTTCATAGAACAGAGTCATATTATAGTCGAAGTAGACGGATTGGTTTGTATCAAATGAGATGCTTGTTATGTTCTTGTTCGCCGATGAAAAAGTGAAGCTGGATGTAGTGATGGCTGTCGTATTTCCTCTCAAGTCTACTTTTTGGGGAGAAGAGAATACTAACGGCGCATCTGATGTCTGATTCCATGGTATGTATGAATAATTCAACAAAGCTTCAAGTGACAATGATGCCCATCCACCAGGACCTCTCTGATATGATCCAAAAGTTCCTGCACTATTTTCTGCGCTCCAGTAGATAATTGGATATGTCGGGAAGGGATCTCCTGCTTTTGATAAAGTCGAACCATCTATTACAGCCCAATACACAGTATCTGCAGACATTGATGCATTTCCTCCTGGAGATGTAGTCCAAGAGAGAACGCTGTCTGATGCTGTCATATTTACTGGAGTTGTGATATCCGTAGCACTGTCCAAATCTGATGAGCTTCCACTACGAACGACTAATGAAGCATTTCCTCTAATTAGTGGATCATAGTCGTCTGTAAGATAGTAGATTGAGTAGTTGACAAGAGCTCCATCATGAGGTTGATTGTAGAATCCCTGCGCAAGCTGCGAATAAAAGAGAACTCCCTCTTCAAATATCTTGAAATTATAATTCTGAGGAGTGACTCCAACTACTTCTTTTTCAACTGCCCCCTTGATACTAACTGTATCTATTTCTATCCTGAATAGTTTCCAGCCAGCAACTTGATAGTTTGACAGGTCAAGCATTGTGTTATGAGTGACTGTATCTCCATATGAGTTGAAAATCTCCAGACGTTGTCCTGTGAATGTGCGTTCGAAAAACATTGTTGCGGTCTGTTCGCTACCGCCTCCTGAGATAGAAGCTGAACTACTCCTATTATCTGGTAGGATTGGTTTCTCATCCGATAGGATTAGTGTTCCCTCTGGATGTCCTGTTTCCTGAATTGAAGACAGGAGCAAGACTGCAATGACCAACAAGATTACAGATCTCTTCATGCAAACACCTTTGGAAACGGCGGGACTCCTAAACAGCTACTCATAGCTATCCTAAACTTATTTCCTATTGTTTGAAAAAGAGAGCTACTATGTATACGTCCCGAAAAACAGTCGAGCCTTTCCCTATTATGTATAATATGAAGGTCCGGCTTCTGTCGTAGTGTCCTCTTTTGTGCCTAGCTGGCCTGTGACCTCATTAAGTAGTGCGATCATCATATCGATAGATCCGTGAAGCTTTCGCATTGTCTTCCAAAGATGGTCTTCTGTAAATGCATCGTCATAGATTCTGTCTGAAACAACAAATCCTGGACCAGGAGGCTGCGGTCCTGGCTGACCCGGACGTGGTTGTACAAATCCCATGTTGAATCCTTCTTGAAAACTGAATTTCATCGCTTTCATCTGAAACTCGCGCATCTTCTCAACGGTCAAAAGCTTCTGATGTTGAGGTGAGATCATGATTTGTGACTCAATCTGAAGGTATCTTTGTTCATTTGGGCGAACGACTGTGAAGAAGAACCGCATGAACTTAACCTTGAACAAAAACTCTGCCTTTGGATTTGAAATGGTTTCAACCTTTGTACCTTCACGTGAAAACCAATCTCTTACAGATTCCTTGATGAGCTCTGTTTGATTCGACACCGAGTTCTCCTCCAACTTACTTAGGCAAATTCTACCGCTCACTTAACGCTTGTGTTCACCTAGTTACTCACGGAACCAACGGATGCTATCATACCCTGAAGGCGAAATATCGGAGTAGCATGTTATCTGAGACCTCACACTTTTGATCATGTCTGTGTTTCCCTCTGTGGTGATGATTCGTTTCTCTGAGTTGCGAGTTGTCAATAGTACTCCCCAGGGATCCACCACCTGGCTATGACCAAAGTATGTTTTTCCGTCAAAACCAAATCCGACCCTATTTGCTGCTGCGACATACAACTGATTCTCTATTGCTCGAGCCCGAACAAGTGTGTTCCAATGCTCACTTCTGGGATCAGGGAATGCAGCAGGGATAAACACAATTTCAGCGCCTTCAAGAGCAAGCTTGCGTGTGATCTCAGGAAATCTGATATCATAACATATCTCGACTCCGACATTAATCCCAGCACATTCGAAGATTGCCATCGTAGTGCCTCCAGCAAAGACTTCACGTTCCTCCTGAAATGGATGAATTTTGCTATATGTTCCATGGATATCTCCATCAGGCTTTGCCATGACAAGGGTATTGAGAAACTTGTCCCCAAATTTCTCTATTCCTGTACCTATGGTATAGGCTCCATGCTCTTTTGCTACAGAACAAATGAACTCGGTGGTTAGACCTGGTATGCCTGGTCCCAGTTTCTTGTAATCCTCATGCCTGAAGCCAATCGCAAACAGCTCAGGAAGAAGAATGAATTGAATACCTCTTCTTGGTTTGCGTTTGCTAAGCAAGAAGTGAGCATGGTCGAAGTTGTTCTTTCGATTACCTTCTTCACATGGCATCTGAACAAGAGTTAATGTAAACTCCAAAGCGAATCATCCTCGTAAGCAAGATGGTGGTAGATTATTCGTCTGATAAGGCAACCGAATTCTGTATTTCCCCAATCATTACTATCATAACGCTTAATTGTCTGTATTAGTGCGGGCTTGCGTAGGCTCTAGTGGACGTGTGTCTATTGGTAAACGAAGTAAATACCGAGCCAAAGAGCAGGAAGGAAATGCCAAAGACATCATACTCCAAACCAGTTGTTGGTGCTACTGGTAAAACTGGGAGTTGGCGTACTTTTGATCCCGTAATCAACTATGACGAGTGTAACAGGTGTCGAACATGTTGGCTACACTGCCCAGAGGCTGTAATCAGTTTAGACGAGGATGGGACTCCTCACACAGATTATGATTATTGTAAGGGTTGCGGGATATGTGCGCAAGTCTGTCCTAAACAGTGCATTGAGATGTTACGCACAGATGAGCGAAAGAGGAGGACTGGCGAGATATGAAAACCGAACTCATGAGTGCTAACTATGCAGCAGCAAGATCCGTGGTTTCAGCCCGTGTTGAGGTTGTTGCCGCATATCCAATCACACCAGCGACAACAGTTCCTGAACAGGTTGCCCTACTGAATGAAAAAGGGATTTTCAAAGGCGAGTTCATCAGAGTAGAGTCTGAACACTCTGCAATTTTCGCTTGCATTGGTGCAAGTTCAACTGGAGCCCGTGCTTTTACAGCTACATCATCTAACGGACTTCTCCTGATGGATGAAGGTCTCCACTGGGCCGCTGCCGCAAGATTACCTATAGTTGTCAACAATGTCAATCGTTCAGTTTCCCCAAGCTGGAACATTCATGTAACACATGATGACGCATACTCCAAACGCGATACTGGATGGATTCAGTTCTATGTTTCAAGTGTTGACGAGCTATATCATACACTCATACAATCATTCAAACTGGCTGAGGACGAGCGTGTTCTAATGCCCGTGTTAGTGAATGCAGACGGATTTGTACTAAGTCACACTCTGTCATCATTCGACTATCTAGAACCAGAAGAGGTTGACAAGTTCCTCCCACCCTATACACCGCCTCATTGGGTGATGGATCCTGAGAATCCAGTGTCTCATGGCAACATAGTCTTTCCTGAGCACTATCAAGAATTTCGCTATATGATGCATGAAGGCACCCAGAATGCGCTCAGAGTCTATGAAGAGGTCGAGAAAGATTACAAGAAATTGTTTGGGAAGTACTTTGGTGGACCAATTGACTGCTATAGATGTGATGATGCAGAGGTTGTATTCACATCGCAAGGTTCAGTCGGGGCAGAGGCAAAGGATGCAATTGATGAGCTACGCGATGAAGGTTACAAAGCTGGTAATGCACGAATGAGGATGATTCGACCATTCCCTGTTGAAAAGATACGCGAGTTGGGAAGTCGAGTGAAAGGGTTTGCAAGCTTCGACAGAGGAGTTTCATATGGATTTGGTGGTCCTGTCGCAAACGATATTCGATCCTCAATGTATCACACAAAGTACCGTCCAATCATCAAGAGCTACATTGGCGGGTTAGGCGGACGTGATATGACTGTGCCTGATATCAAGACTGTAATATTGGACACATTCAATGCTGTTGAGAGCGGTGAGCTAGGTCCAGAAGAAACCTGGCACAATCTAATGGAGGAGTGATTATGGTAGCAACTAAAGATATGCCACTCAAGGAATATGTGCTGAAGGGAAATGCGGCCTGTGCAGGTTGCCAAGACATGGTGGCTCTTCGGCATGCTCACAAGGCTTTGGAAGGTGACGTGATTCAGGTCGTCCCAGCTTGTTGTACAAGTGTTGTTCAATCCCTCTGGCCAAAGAGTGGTCTTGGGATTCCAGTCCTGAATACTGCATTCATGGCATCTGGTGCTACAGCCTCTGGTGTCAAAGCTGCTCTTAAGGCTAAAGGAAACGACCATACATTGGTTATGGTATGGGCTGGAGATGGCGGAACATTTGATATTGGAATACAAGCTCTAAGTGGTGCATTTGAGAGGAGGACAGATTTCCTCTACATTTGCTATAACAATCAGGTGTACAGTAATACTGGAACGCAACGATCTGGTGCAACACCACTCCACGCTAAAACAACGACAACATGGTTTGGTAAGACTGAGCCAGAGAAGATGCTTGATCTTATTGTAGCAGCACATGAACCAGTGTACCAGTTTACAGCGAACACATCCTACCCCCGTGATCTCTACGAGAAGTTCCAGAAAGCGCGAGAGTTTGAAGGACCAAAGTTCGGTCATATCTTTCTCCCTTGTCCGCAAGCCTGGAATTATCCCGTCGAACAGGGTGTTGAGATAGGGAAGCTTGCTGTTGAAACAGGATACTGGATACAGTGGGAGCGAATTGGTGAGGAGTTCATTCTTGGACGCCACAGTAAAAGATTCCAGGACCCAGAAAAGAGAAAACCAATCGACGAGTTTCTAAAACTTCAGGGTCGATTTTCACATCTGTTTAAACCAAAAAGGGATGACAAGAAAATTCAGGAATTACAGGACTTCGTTCAGCATCGATGGGATGTTGTCATCAAGACATTTACTTGAAACCATTTTGCGACTGAAGTATTAGATATGTTACTCCACCAGCATAAGAAGAAACAATTCTTTGAATGCGATGTTCATCTCCTAGTTTACTGATATCTCCTGAAGTGATGTCTGAACGAGTCGATTCCTCAGCAATGAATCTAGAAACCCATGGAAGATCCATGAGAGCTTCTCCAATCTTTAAAAGCTGAATCAATCTATACGAGGTTTCAAAACAGAGTGCTTGTGTAAATCTCTCAGCTTCTTCACCAAGTGTATCTAAATGGCTTTCAACAACCTCAACGATCGCATCAAACGCCTCATCAACTTGGTCGATTATTGTTTCTTGCGGGATTCTCTCAATCTTTTCATCTTCAAGACTCTGTTTCAATGATGATAGAACCACTTTAAACCTATGCTCAGGACTGATTCTTGGTTTCTCCCCAATCCTTGCTCGTTGCTTATAGTCGCTCAACTCTTCAAACAGGTCTTTTCCAATATTGTTAGATTCGAGTAGTCTATTTGCTATCTTACTTTTTTCTCCATCAAGGAGATTGATAAACAGAGAAAGCTCTTCGTTCTGCCCCTTTCCATGACGAATACGCATAGTTTCTTTGTAATGATCGACAAGCTCTTGTATTAGATACGTGAGGAAGTCCAAATCACTCCACTTCCTCCTCTCTCCATTTGCGGCATAGGAAAACAATGTACATGTGGTCATTTTTGTGGCAGACCTAGCAAGAACATCAAGAGTTATGAATAACCTACTGCAACTTTTCGGATTTCCAATAAGAGGCCAATCAAAGAGTCGATGTACTCCTCCTCCTGTGATTTGACTCCTAAGCATAATCTTTGCATGCATTGTAACAATGTATGCAGTGGTTTCTTCTGGAATCTCTTTTTCCTGTAAGGCAAACACTCGATCCAGATCGTATGGAAAACCAGTTGATTTCATGATTACTAATGCCACCAATGCCCTCAAGCGTTGCTCTCTCATGGAATCTTCTATGACTTGTCCCCTTCCAATAGGATTGGCCTCAAAAACAATGTCTGGTATACCTCGTTTTTCCATTTCATTTGATATTTGTCCTTTCAGTTTCTTGCGTGATTCATCAGATGATAATAATTCAGAAATGAACTCGCTGATCTCCTTAGTTGCAAAAGCTTCTGGCAAGGTAGATGGATTAATGAGTATCTTGGGAAGAGCCATTAACCATAACATAGCAATTGCTTCTTGTTTTGCTGCACCGATAACCTGTTGCCCTGATTGAAACTCATCTTTGTTTAAACTAAACCCAACCCACTTTGGAGCGTTCATCAAGAACTTAAGAGTATCAGTGTCGTGAATGGTTTTGGACAAGATATGCTTCTTGATATTTGTGTACATGTCAATAGGATCGGAAGAGGTAACTGAAAAACTTCCTAAACCAAGTTCCTCCCGAATCTCCAATGCATCCTTTCTACTCCATTCCTCTATGGTTTTATAGAGCCATGTGTTTCGAAGATTCTCAACAATCTCTTTCGTGATTTGCTTCCATCCTTTGGTCACAGAGAGTCCCCTCCGAATAGCGTCCGTAATACATCGCTCCGTGACACATTTCCTTCAAACTCGAATCTGATGTAAAGCATCATATCAAGTATTGCCTTTTCAACATCTGTTTCAACACCTGAATCAACGAGTTTTGAAAACGAAAGTTTACTTAGCTCCTTCTCTAGCTCCGGATTATCTGGACATTTAATTCCAGTACCAGTGTCAATCTCGATCTCATCCTCCAGTCCTCGATACTTGACATCAACAACCGAACCATATGGATGTTTTAGATTTCGTATGTAGATTCTTTTTCTAGGACTGAGTCCAAAGAATTCAATATCATCAAGAAGTTTCGTTAGTCTTGTTTGTAGAAAGGAGCTAGAAACATATGCTTTCTTGAGTTCACTGAGGGGAATCATTTCAGCAAGACTAGAAGCTATCTGCATCTCTCTTTTGTAATTGAAGGTTTCGTGCTTCAGACCAGAGTCGTTAAGGAATGATTCTACCCCAAAACTGCCTAGCGAATCAAGTGTTATTTCTATTGGTCTGATATTTCCCCCATCATCAAATGAGATTCCTTTTCCCACATCGAATGTTCTGACATCTTCAGGCCTGAAACTTGGAAGCATTACACCTGCGATTTCCTTGTGACTTACTTCAATAAGAACACCATCTACTGATGTTTGTTGGGCTGAGCAGTAGAAGAATCCTGGTAAGAATGCATAGAGATTACCAATTTCATCTGAAGAACCAGACTCTTCTACAATCGGCATTGAATACCCAACGCCTTTGAAGTAACCAAGGTCTGATACTCCAATCAGCCACTCATCCTCCGGCAGTACACTCTCTTGTATTTCAACCAGTCTGAGTGCTCGCCTACTTGGAATGTACAATCATTACTCACCGGTCCCACGAAATCCGTTGGTCCGCCTAATTTGAATCTTTGGCCGATGACTGTTCACAGCCGTTGCCGTGTTACATATGCTCCCAAAGCTATTACAGCTACAACACCTAGCGACAGTGATGGAACAAAAAACTGCTCCAGCCTAAATTCTGCATAATGCGGGTCTGTTCCATCCTCAAATTCTTTCAAGTTGGAAAAAGAATCACCGTCTGGGTCCTCGAGTGAATCATCAGTTGTTGGATCAAGATTGTTTTCGATTTCCCACAGATCTGGCATTCCATCAAAATCAGAGTCTGGCTCATTTGGATTACAATTGTAAATGTATTCGTCTTTGTTTGAAACGCTATCAGAATCATTGTCGGTAAACGCGTCGTTTGGATCAAGTGGGTCTAGACCATATTGAATCTCCCAAGGATCTGGAAGTGTATCCGAGTCTGAATCATTGGAATTACGGTTTGTACCAATTATCATTTCTTGACCGTCGTTAATCGAATCTGCATCTGAATCTAATGAGAAGTACTCTTCATCAAACCAAAACTCTTCGTGGTCAGGAATACCGTTCCAATCAATATCTGTTTCATAAGCAACTTGGATTTCATGACCAACACTTTCCTCCCCGTTGTTTACAATGTTCAATCTATAGAGTCCTTGGCCCGGAACATTTTGATTGAATACCTGTCTTGGTTCCCAAGCTGATGCATCGGAATCTGTCATACTAGCTATCAAGTTGTCATTTGAGTTGTAGAGTCTGAATGCTGTTCCTCCTCCCCACCAACGACTTGTCACATTGATTACAGTGGGTGCACTGATGACGAACGAATAATTACGATTTTGACCTGGCCTTAAAGTGAAGCTCAATTCATGAGTTAGCGGTTCTCCATATTTCCTAGCCATGGTGAATGCCATAGCACCTCCAATTGCTTTCACTGTCTCAGTAGCAACTTGATAATCATAGAGTGGATTATCCCATGTATCCTGAGGTGTGTGGTATGCATTATCATAAGCGCCGCCACTCTCATGAGCAAACAAGGCTGTATATCCCTTTTGCACAAATGGTGCATGATCTGAATTCTGCCAACCTGAAAAATCACCAGAATTAATTGGTCGAATCATGTTGCGACCGTAGGTCTGACTCATAGCTCTCGTCAGGTCTGCCCAGTACCTTCCCTGATAATAGAAGCCTGTTGGATATGCCATGAGAACTTGCTCGCTAGGTGGAGCGAATGGATCTGGTACGAGTAGCATATCAATATTGTAATACGCCAGGAGTTCAACACCTCGGTTCCTCAGGATTTGAGCTACTTCGGTACTTCCAATCAAGCCGATTTCTTCCGCATTCCAAGCACAAAAGTAGATGTCTAAAGGCCAATCATATTTTGACATCACCTTAGCTAGTTCTAATGCTGCCGCTACACCTGTAGCATCGTCGTTCGCTCCTGCTGATGAAGCAATTGTATCATAATGTCCGCCCACCATTAGAGCAGGTGCGTCCACAGGTAGATAACCAGGAAGTCTGCCCACAACTGATGCATAATCACCAAGGATCTCCACTTCAATTCTGCCATTAGAAACCTCTTGTAATTCCTTGACAATATAGTTTCTCGCCGCAATATTGTTTGCACCCAGGTCAGATGGAGTTCGAACAACCCGCGAACCATTCTCAGTAAGTTTAATGATATAGTTGCGATATGAGCTAAGTAAAACTGAACTGAATATTTCGCGTGAATAATCCAATCCATAAATCCTCTGAGTTTCTGTTGTAGCAGGAGTATATGTTGTTCTAGAGGATTTTTCCAATACAGCTTGTACCCCATTGGTAGGAGTCATAGCAAGGAGCAAGCAAATGAGTAAGATTGGAAGACATCGCTTCATGTGGTATCCTCTTTCAATTCCATGGATCCTCTCGTCTTCTGATATAAAGAAATACTCCGATTAAAGCAATTACTACTAATGGCGTAGCAAACCACTCTGTCCGTATCTCCATGGGTTCTGGGACTTGTGGATCTGTATCATTCAAGTACTCCTCCAGATTGGTAATCCCGTCATTGTCAAAATCAAGATCCGCATCGTTGTTCAGTGGATTAAGTCCATTCTCTAGCTCCCAGAGATCTGGCATGAGATCGTTGTCGGAATCTGCAGAGTGCGGATTAAGACCTGCACTATATTCTTGAGCATTGCTCAAACCGTCTGAGTCTGCATCTTCATTGGCATCAGAAGGATCTCTTGGGTCAAATCCATTATCTACTTCATATTTGTCTGGCAATGTATCACGATCTGAATCACTGTTCATCATGTCAGTACCTAGAAACAGTTCTTCAGCATCGCTCAATCCATCAGAATCTTGGTCTGAATCAAAGAGTGCCTCATCAATCCAATACTCGTTTCTATCTAAAATCCCATTTCCATCAATATCTGATTCAATAGTCACATCAATTTCCAGTCCTATAGATCTGAAATCATTATTGTGCACAACCAACGTATATTGTCCATTTTGTGACACATATTGATTAAACAATTGAGAGTATTCCCATGCTGATGCTGAACTAAATTCTCTTGTAGCAATAATGGATCCCTGTGGATTGAGTAAGTAGAATGATGCTGAGCCGCCAAACCATCTCGATGAAACGTTCACTATGGTTGGTGTAGATACTGTAATGTAGAACTCCTTCCAATTGTCACTTCCAAGAGTGAAATCATACTCATTGAATACAGGTTTATCTAGCGCACGACTCATTGTGAATGCAATGCTTGCTCCTATTACAGCGGCTGTTTCCTGTCCAAGATAATAGATGTAAGCCCCATTTTCCCATCTATCGTATTCATTCTGATATGCTGTGTCATATCCTATACCTGACTCAAATGCACACATCACATTAGTAAAACCCTGTTGATAGAAAGCGTAATGATCCGAAGATGTCCATAGATAGAAGCTTGAAGAAGGTACTGGAACAATCCTATTCAATCCAATATTCTTGCTCATCTGACGTGCTAGTTCAGCCCAATAACGACCCCAATGATAAAGTCCTGGAGCGTATCCAAATTGAATTCTTTCATCAACAGGAACATCAGGTGCCTGGACTAAGAGTGTGTCAACATTGTAAAGCATCAGGAAATCAATACTTCTATTCCGAAATTCATGAACAACCTCTGGACTGCCTTCCATAGGCAGCATTGTGAAAAGTCCATTGAATGTGATGAAGTAAATGTCGAGCGGCCAGTCATACATGGAAAGCACTCTCACAAGTTCTAGGACTGCAGCAATACCGCTACCATCACAATTAGCTCCTGGTGATCCTTCTGCAGAATCATAATGGGCTGTAATTGCAAAAGCAGGATTATTCCCAGGTAAGTAACCAGGTAGTTTTCCCACAACATTCAGATAATTTCCTATTATTTCGGTTTCAATTCTCCCGTTAGAGAGCTCTTCGAATTGTTGAATGATGTAGTTCCTTGCATGCATGTTGGGTCCACTTGTTGCTCTGGAGTAGTCTAAAACCCTTCTAGATCCGTTCTCGGTGAATTTCTGGACAATATTCTCATAATTATGCAGTGAAACCTCGTGGTAAATATCCCTTGAATAATCTTCACCATACACTCTGGTGTATATTTCTGGTCCACTCTGGGCTTCGATTACTTGTTCTGTGGGCGAAATGGATGTACCTCCGGTTGATGGCATGATTAATAGAAAAATCATGAAACACTGTAGCACCAACCGCTTCATAGTTTCCTGCTCGGAACAAATCCCCTCAAGAAGGTTCTCCTAGAAGCAAATGATGTATTTGAAGCCTTTTTATAGAGTTAGTCCGTGTTCTAAGAAGTTGAAATCAGATGCCTGTAACAGATTTGCCCTCGGTCCTTAAGATTAAAGATCCAATCCATGGTTATGTGTCACTCACAGCACTAGAAAAGGGGATTATCGATCTACGTTTGACTCAAAGATTGAGGTATATTCAGGGTCCTGCAGGACTTTCTCTTGTTTATCCGGGAGCAGCAATCTCTCTGATGGGACGAACTCTTGGATTCATGTATATGAGTGAGCTCTTCTTTGAGTATCTTGGAGGAGAATTGGATGAGGTTCTCAGTGGTAGGTTAGCATCATTACTCCTTATGCTGACAAACGGCCCCTGGGCTAACGTTTCAGAGGAATATCTTACTGTTCGTGGTCTTAATCGACCAAGGATATGCGAGATTATTATCAATGAAACTGAAGTTGGAGATCTAGTTGAGGAGCATGGGTTCACAAAGTCTGAAGTTGTGAGTTTGATTACTAAAGGGGTCCCAATCAAGGGTGTTTATTTAGACTTGCTTCATTGTCCAATCAATCCCGAGTTGATTGATGATTTAGAACGTGATTCATACTTTGCAGGAGTTGAATATGCTCAGCTAGAATTTCGAAGACTCTTTTCATCAACAAGGATTGCTAAGAACAAGATAGCTGTTGAAAGAGGGTCTCTATTCACACTTGAATCGTATCTATCTGCATCTGCCAATATGTTTGATGCAGTGTATTTCCACAAAACTGTGAGAGCTGCAGAACTCATGTTATTGCGGGTTCTTGATGAAGCTGGATCGCAGTTGTTCTCTCTACCGACCGAAGATCCTTCAAATTTCTTCTGCTGTGATGACCTGACGTTTCTTCATCGATTGCTTCACGTCGAGCAAGAAGATACAGAGGAGCTGCAGACTGCAAATCGAATCTATAGTGACTTTAGTAGGAGGAATCTCATTAAACTCGTCAGTTCTAGAGCTCTGTCAGACCCTGTATTTCTTTCTAAGTTGTCAACAGCAGATGGATTGTATGCAATCGAGAGAGAGATTGCTGAAGGTGCTGGAATTGATCAAAGCAATGTCTACATTGATTTTCCTGATCGACCATCAGTCACCTATTATCCCGGTCGCTTCAACTTGGAGGACCTTGTACTATTCGAGCGAGGGTCTAGTGGCTATGAGTTTTGGAGAGTAACAGATCTAAGTCCTATGGCAAGAAGCTTCTCAAGGATTTTGAAACCAGTTCGTGTCTACACGACTCGAGGGTATAGAACTAAATTGAAAAAATCTGCAGATGCTGTCTTAGAGAGTGTTGATACTGCAGGAAGCAAGTAGAACTGCTTTTCCCCACAATATATAATATCTCTCAGACACTACACGAATCCATTGGTGAGGACATTGAGTGATCAACTAGAAGTGTTTGAACAGATTAAATCATCGCCAAATTTCTTGCTGATTTTAGTTGGAGCAGTGATTTGGTTTATTGGATATTTCACATGGGTCTTTATGCCAATCTTTGTTGTTCCTGGATTTGCGTTGACAATTATTGCTACAGCTCAAGCAGCTATGAGTAGACCAATTTCATCTGCTCTCCCTGGGTTGCTTGTCGGTGGATTGATTCAAATTGGTGGATACCTGGTCCAGAACGTCATCATCATTGGATGGGTGCTTGGTCCTGCACTGCAAGTCTTTGGTGGAGTCATGCTACTATTCTATGGTTTTTCCATAGCACTACAGAGAATTGACATACCCATTGTCAAGAACCTTGAGGATTTCCTAGAAGCCCAACAGAAAAAGGATGAGCCCAAAAGGAAGTCAAAGGTTGAAACTGTTGAAGAGATTGAAGAAGAACCTGAGTTAGATGAATCAGACGAAACTGACCAATAATAATGGTAAATCCTAGAACCTACCTGAAATTCCCTTAATAGTGAATCTTGAAAATCACAACTCAGCAGACAACATCATCTCTTTCAGTGGTGCAAAGTAGTGTTTACATGCAAGCGTTGTGGTGACCCACTGTTCATTCATACTGCAGAATTGAAAGACAAGATTCTGAAAATGAATGTTCAGTGCCTTCGAGGTCACAAAAGTGTTCGGCGGCTTTCTGAGCACCAGGCAATGGAGATGGCTCCTGAGGTCTTCAAGAGGTTGTATATATGCACAGAGTGTGGGTCGAATATGACCCACATTGAAGAAAGAGGTAATGGGAACAAAATCGAATCCGTTTTTCTATGCCCAATCCATGGGCCACAGAAGCGTGAGTTTCCACGAGCTTTTGGTTCAACAGTTGACCTTGTTGGAGCTGATGTAGATAGTCCTCGATCGATAATTGATTCTTTCAGATGTCCTCAATGTGGCCTCGTATACGCAGTCAATGAGATTGACCAACGTCGTGGAATTCTTGAGGTGGACACTCGTTGTGCAAATGGACACAAGACTACAAGGTATTTACCAAGTAGTATTGACACTACCTTGCTGAAGAACATACTTCAGCGAGTTATACATTGTGACAAATGTGGTCTCCCAGGACATATTGTGTCTTTGGAAAATAAAGGAAATACTACAAGAGTCAATACATCATGTCCAATTCATGGCTTAGCCAAGAAAGATATTCTAAGCACGCAAGTAGATCTGCTTGAACAGGCGTTTTCAGAGATTCCAGAAGATGCGGTAGTAAAATCGACATTGACCTCCCATGAATGCCGAAAACCCCTCGCAATTCGTGGGATTGAAGAGGTCAAACAGGGATACCGCCTCAGATGTATTTGTCCTGGAACAAAATATGCTTCTGACAGAGTACTGCCACTGACATGGAATGAATCTGTTCTGGATCGAATCACAAGAGCCATCTTGACTTGTGATGAATGTGGTCATCTAACTCATATTCTAGATAAGAAAAAGAGCAAGAAGAACGTAGATTTCAGAATAGTCTGTCCAATTCATGGAGTCATGACCCGTGAAGCACCGCCTGATGTTTTCAAGAAAATTCAGAAGTGCGAATCCTCCATTGACAGAATGCCATCTATTGTACGAAGTCTGAGTTGTGAAAAATGTAGTATGCCTATGAATGTACGAGATGTGGAAGAGAAGAGGGGCCTTATTGAGTTTGATACAGAATGTCGCAATGGTCATCGAAGCAACAGACTATTCATACCTGGACTTGATCAGGAAACTCTCTCAGGATTATACAAAAGGCTCTACCAATGTCCTGAATGTTATGAGTCACTTGATTTAGTCTACATTGAACCGCGTGGAAGGGAAGATAGAGTTGTTCTGTTATGTTCTTTACATGGCAAGACTGTATTAGACATTCCCCCAGACCACGCCGAGGCTATGCAAAGAGCCTACAATGAAATGCAAGAAGATAAGATAAAACCTCCAACCGAAGCACCCGCGCTGGATTCTTCAGAATCATTGGAAGTTTCAGCTGCAATGCAAGATTCAGATGCAGGTGTGCAAGTACTACGAGGATGTGAAATCGTTGGAGGAAAATTCGACTATAAAGTCAAAATCAAGAATGATAGTGGATATGTAATCACAAATGTCACAGTAAGTATTGTTGCTTATCCTCAAGATTGTATGGAGCTTGCAGGAGAAACCGTGAAGACAATCTCTCGGATTGAAGTTGGTGGTTTCCGAAGTCCTCAGTTCACGCTCTATCCTACAAAAGACTGTGTACAAGGAAAAGTGGTAGCTACGGTTTCTTATATTGACTTTCTCGATCAGTTACACACCGTTAACGTGGAGCCCTATCTGATAAGGTCTGTGTGTGATCTCCTTCAACCATTGAAAGAAACATCTGATGCATTCGAACTTGTCCTCACAGGACTGGAGAAAACCCAGCAGGAACAGACATTGGATTGGAATCCACAAGTATTGTATACAAAGGCTGAGAAGATACTCCCCGCCAAGAACTTCCATATCATTGATGCTGATGAGGAAATCATCGCTGGTGAGTTCATAGGAACCATCAGAGGATATGCTGAAGGCAAGTATACTCAAAATAAGGTGGCAGTCATATTACTCATCAGTGGACCCGAAAATGGAAGACATGCTAATGTGAGAGTTGAAGCATTGGGAGAAGACGCAGCAATGCTTCCTACTACAATCGACGAATTAGCAGACACAATGGACTCTTGGGTTTGCTTGAGGTGTGGAGCTCCACTCGAGGTTGAGCAAGTAGAAGAGATGGGAAAGCGATTTCCAATTCGCTGCAAATACTGTACTCATACGCTTACAATAGCACTGTATATGCAATAGAGGTTTTTACTTACAAGAAATATCGTGAAATGTTATTACAGATAATCGAAAATTGCCCAGAAATACCAATTTCATCAGCTACGTAATACCTTTTAGGGACTTCCGCACATGACGAATAGTTTCATCGCCGCGTGCCAAGGTGGAGGAGAAGCTTGTTCACGTGTAAGAAATGTAAAGAGCCATTCTATGTTCAGGCTGGTGAACTGAGGGGACAAACACTTCGAGTTTACTGTCAATGCTTGAATGGTCATAAGGGGAAACGTGACGTTTCGAGATATCAAGCAGACAGTATGGCAAATGAAGTCTTTGAAGGAATCTTCACTTGCATTGAATGCGGTTCTACGATGTCACTAATGAATACTGATGTGGGTAGATCGAAGGCAGAATACACCTTCATTTGTCCAATCCACGGACCTCAGATGAGAGCAATACCTGCATTCTATCATACTGCTATCGCAGGAATGCAGGGAAGTATGAATAGTTCAAAATCCATCCTTGATTCATTGAGTTGTCCTAGATGTGGGGAAGTATTTGTTGCTCATGAAATCGCTGACAAAAAAGGTATCCTTGAAGTAAAAGCCCGTTGTCCGAATGGCCATAAGGAGATGCGCTTTATCCCAAAGGTCGCTGATGAATCTGTACTAAAGACAGTTGTAAAACGTCTCATTCATTGTGATGAATGCGGTCTACCATGTCAGATATTGGAAACCCAACCTAAAGGCAACAAGGCCCGAGTTGAGATTTCGTGCCCAGCTCATGGGAAAGCCAAGAAGGAACTTCCCGCTGAGTATGCATGGATGTTTGAAGCCATCGTTGAGGCTATGTCTGAGGGAAGTATTGTACGTTCGATGCTGAACTGTCGTGACTGTGGATCTCCTGTTTCGATTAGGAGTATTGAACTTGATAAGATGAAATACAAACTCAAGTGTAGTTGCAAGAATGGTCACAATGTAGATCTTTCTCAACCAGTTGATTTGGATGAAGAAGCTATAGATTCTATAATTAACGGTGTTTTGAAGTGTACTGATGGTGATTTAGTTTCTGATATCGTGGAAACCAAAGTTAGTGGAAACGATGTAGAATTGAAGTTGGTCTGTCCTATCCATGGAGACTTCAAAAAGAGTGTTGCAGTTGGAATCTATAAGCATCTAGAAGAACGTAATCCACACATTGATCGAATGCCCTCAATTGAGGAGAGTCTAAAATGTTCGAAGTGTACTTCTCCAATGACCATTCGTGGAACTAAGGTGCGAGACAGTATTGTTGAATTAAAGATGGAATGCAGAAATGGCCACGGAGATGGAAGATATCTGCATGTTGGAGCTGTGGAACCTGTTGTTGAACGGTTCTACCGTCAGCTGTATGAATGTCATAAGTGCCATAATCCCTTGAATCTATCTTTGATTGAAGAAAAGAACGATAAATCGGAAGTGACACTAATGTGCGAACAACATGGCGAAAGCAAAGTGGAGATTCCGAGGGAACATGCTGCACTGGCTCGTGACGCATTTCTATCAACAATGAGCATGCAAGATTTGGAGATGATTCTTGAAACACGTTTACAAACAGAGAGAGCTGCAGAGTATCAAATAGACCCAGATGCTGATATTCAAGAGATGCTCGATATTGTAAATGATATTATAGAACAGCAAAGTGTGAAATTCATTGGAGAAAAGAGCGGAACAAAACATGGCGAGGAATCTTGGTTTTATGGAAAAGCCAGGTCCGGCACTGAATACATTGTGATCGGATCAGTTTCAAAAGAAAATCTGACAATGCGGATATCAGTTTCAAGTGATGATGAGAGTAAAATGGAAATGCTTCTATCCGAGATGCGAGACGGTCTCAGAGAAGTCCTACTCAAACTCCAAGCAAAAACTGGTGACACAGCTCCGAAAAAGATAGAGTGCGAACAATGTGGTGCGGCTCTGAAAAAACGTGCACTTCCAGGAGAAACTGTAATCTGTGATCATTGTGGAACTCCATTACACTGGGCATAGTAGCGGAACTACAACTAGCCAGTCCATTTTGCAGCCGAATCCTTTGATATACCTAAATGAGCTAGTACTCTTTCAATTACTGAATCAACAAGTTCCTCAATTGTCTTAGGTTTTGCCCAGAATGCTGGACTGGCTGGAATTACTATGGCCCCTGCTTCTGTCACGGTAGCCATATTTCTGATTTGAATGAGGTTGAGTGGGGATTCTCTAGGGACTAGAATGAGTTTCCGTCTTTCCTTGAGGCTGCAGTCTGCTGCACGTGCAATGAGATTGTCTGCATACCCATGGGCTATACCTGCTAGGGTCTTCATAGTACATGGAATCACCACCACTGCATCAATTGAGAAACTCCCACTAGCTGGTCCTGCAGACAAATCATGTTCATCATATATGAAGTCTGATTCTTTGTTCAAAGATTCTCTCGTAAAGCCCGTTTCATACTTGAGGGTTTCTTCTCCCCATTTTGACAATATGAGGTGGACTTCATGACCTTCGCTTTTCAGTGCACGTATTAGCCTAACACCATATATTGCGCCACTAGCACCAGTCAAACAAACGAGAATTCTTTTCTTCATATTTGCAACCAGCTAACTAAATTCAGAAACTAACGTATATACTTCTATCGCAATGGGTCAGAAAAGGAACGCTAGGAGAATGTAGAGGAGTAAAGACAAGCCTCCAGCACGGATTCCAGTTTTCTTAGCAATCCCTGCAGCCTCAGCAATATCCTGTGTCAAAATATCAAACCCTCTCTCTCCAAAGGTTCGAAGGTCCTTTGCCTTCCCAAATCCAAGACCCACCTTAACGGGCTGTACTCGTTCACGCGCCTTCACTGAAGCTGTAACAATATGATCTAGAGTTTCTTGAGGCTTGTTTCTACCTACTGGTGGATATCCTCTACTTGAGAGAGATATCGCATTCACAACATGTGTATCCGTTGTGATTGCCTCGGCATTATCAAATCCTTGACTCTTCAGAAGGCTCAGTATCTTTTCTCTATATCCTGACTCCATATTGTTTCCATCAATGCAGATGATGATCATTTCGGTTTCGCCGCTATTTAGAACAACTGCGATTATTCCTCCAGGTCCAATACCCTCCTCCTGACTTATATCATCAGGATATACCTGATGCAATCCAATCTGTAAACGAGTCTTTGGCTTGTTGATTGTAGAGAATACAGCTTCTGAGACTGACCCGACGTATTCTGCAGCTTCGGGATCTCCTTGATTCACTGAAATGGCGCTGTCATCAATACAATTGTGAGCGTCAACAACAGCAACTCCGCCTACCTTTGGTAATCGTTCTCGAATCATGTTAGCAACATCATAACCAACATCTAGTGAAATATCATCAGTGAATTCTGGTGAGCTGGTACTTATCGTCATGACATCATTTCCAGCAAAAAGCGTCCAGACCTTGTACTTTCCTCCATCTGACCAATGTGGTCCAGAAATTTCATCATGAACTTCTGTGTCTTGGATGAGTCTATCAATCTCAGCTAGCACAACTGGATAATCATCCTTAGTCGTTAAGTTCTGCTGGTGCGTACAGCTCCCATGCAAAACAAAAGCTGGAATCCCATGCTTCGTTTTGATATGCTCTATGATTGTTGAAGGTAGTCCACTACTTCCAATGTCTCTGAATGGTCCTGGATGTACATATTCAATCACACCACAGGCAACAGGACCTTGTTCATCCTTGAAGAGGATTATTTCCACTGGAACATCTTGATGTGTCGCAATTCTTGTCAAGATTTGCTCCATAGGTGCTGGATTGCCAGCCAAATAGTCATGACCAAATGCTCTCAGGAGTTGAGGTCCATTTATTCCCAGGTCTCTCTCAAATGGAACGCTTACTGCTCTATAGATATAATGTACTGTTACTGTGCCTATGATAAGAGAAACTAGAATTGGGATATACCATAGTGATGGGAAAATTGGAATTGATGTTTCATTTGGGGCGATGAACAGCATTGTTAGAATCCAGAGAACTGGAGGCATAAGAGCCGCGATACTATTACGGACAGGATGATGATCACTGAGTCCGTTTACCAGAAATGCAAATGCAAGGTATGCAATTGAAACACCCAGAATTGAGAATTTGACCTCATAGACCGAAGAACCCGTTGCTGCATCAATTAATCCGCCAATAATGCTTAGCACGATCCAAAAGATAAGGCCAAAATGAACGAGCCCCCCAGTCCTTCGACCATCTAAGGGTGAGTTCTCCTCTGTGGCAATGAGATATAGCAAGCCTGATCCGACAAAGACGGGAGTACCCAGTATAACCAAATAGCAGATTAGAGAAGAAAGTAGAAGGCCTTTCAGTATACTGAGTATGACTGAACCGAGAACTACCATAAAGACCATTCTCAATACTATCTGACGGTAGGAGGGTAATTGCCAGACCTTTGAGTATAGCCTGACTGTTTCTTTTACCTTCGCCTTCTCTCCCAAGATTACATCACTCGCTGTTTCACTGAAACGACTTCAGAGGTCTTATCAAACTTCCTCTAGGCATTTCGTGTCACTTCCGAAGCCTTTATATCGCATTCGATATCGATAAATATCGTATTCGATAATCGTATCCGATATTATTGAGGATGATCCTCATGAACGAATCTGAGCCAAAAGAATGTGAACATCTTGAGATGCCCCAATCAGTACCTCGTGGGCTTTTACGTCACATCATTCCCCGTCTTTTAAGATCAAGGGACATGACCGGCACAGAAATCATGAATGCTCTTGAGGAACTGACAGAGGGTGAGTGGAATCCTAGTCCTGGGACAATCTATCCCCTACTTGCTTCTCTTGAGGAATCTAACATAATTAAAACTGTCAAGACAGAGGGTCGCAGTAAAACATACAGGCTGACGGATCAGGGTCGTGACCATATGGTTATGATTATCAAGAAGAGAAAGGGAGCAGTAGGTCACAAGACTCGTTTGGGACCGCGTCTCTGGGAAAAGCTTCTTGATCCATCTGAACGTGTCCAATTTCACATTCATGGATTACAGATGGCTATGGACTCATTGGAAGAAATAGCTAGCTCCCTAAACTCAAAGGATCGACAGAAACTGCTGAAACATCTTGAAGATATGGATACTCAGTTATCCAAACTCATTGACTCGTTGAAATCCGGAGGAACATAGATTGTCTAGAAACAATGGTGGTCATACCATCAGAAAGAGTCCTGCACGATACATGCTAAGTGGCTTGATGAGAAACAAAGGAATCACAATATTTGCTACAATTCTTACAGTCATTTCGACTATTCTCGTAACAATACCTTCAGTCATCATCGGAATGGCTGTGAATGAGCTAGTACGAGATGATGGAATCACTCCCGCTCTGTCATTGACGCCGCAATTCATATTCTATGTATGGTTGATTATTGGACTTGGCTTACTCTATTTAGGTCTCTATTTCGTAGTGGGCTATGTATGGGCAATTGTTACTCTTCGCTGGGAAAGAGATGCTCGACAGGATTTCTTTGAAGCCCTTCAAGACTATAGTATGACCTTCCATGATGAGGTTGACAGCAAGAAACTTTTGTCAGTTGCAATGCAAGATATCTCTTGGGTTCGATTCTCTCTAAATCCTGCGCTACGAAACCTCATTGGAGCTATGATATCTTTTGCCATTACTACTATTATTCTAATCCAGATTGATCTCAGTCCCAATCTACAGAATTTCACCCTTGTAAACCTGGGTGGACTTTCAATTCCAATATATGGATTCACTACAATCATGTTGGTTGGCACTCCCATCTATATGGCGTTCTCATATAGATATGCAAATTCTATTGAACCCGTACGTAGGAGAAGATCTGAGGATATGGAACGCTTGACAGCCATCACCCAAGGTGTATTTACAGGAATTGAAGTAGTTCGAGCGTTCGGGAAGGAAGACTACGAGCAGTCTAAGTTCCATGATGTCAGTAAGATGTATGAGAAATCAATCACACAAGAAAGTAGACTAGCAGCTTTCTACATTCCTGCCTTAATTCTAATAGCGATGAACGCTATCGCATTTCTATATGGAGCGTATGCTGTAATCAATGAAGCCATGGTCATAGGAGATTTAGTCACAATCATGGCTCTTCTATTGTCCATCGAAGGTCTGAACTTCATGCTTCCAAGATTCCTCCTAGTTTTGAGAGGTGGATATGTGAATGCTCAACGAATCGTTGACATATTGAATTGGAAAGAAACTCTAATTGAACCAGAAGAAGAGGTTCGTGATATTGATTGGCTTAGTGACATTATTTTTGAAGATGTCAGTTTCAAATATGGTGATAACAATAATAGCAACGATCACTATGCTCTGAAGGATTTTGATATTACAATTCCCGGAGGGTCTCGAGTTGCTCTAATAGGAGGTCCTGGAGGAGGGAAGAGTACTATACTGAAGTTGCTTCTGCGACTTTATGACCCTACTGAAGGTACAATCCGGGTAGGCGGCGTGGACCTTCGAAATGTTTCTACAGAATCTGTACGCGATGTGGTTGGTCTTGTTGAACAGGACATCTTTCTGTTTCGCATGAGCGTTAGAGACAATATTGCATTCGGCAGGCGCGATGCAACTCAGGAAGAGATTGTTGAAGCAGCGAAGCGAGCTCAGGCTCACGAGTTCATAGTTGAACTGCCTGAGCAATACGATTCAATGATTGGAGAAAGAGGAATGACACTCTCTGGTGGTCAGCGACAACGACTCGCAATTGCTAGAGCAATTATTCAAGATCCCAAGATTCTTTTGCTTGACGACTCTGTCAGTGCAGTCGATGCACAAACAGAGTTCCTCATGAGAAAAGCACTCGACGAAGTAATGGTTAATCGAACCAGTATTACAGTCACGCAACGTCTCAGGACTCTAATCGAATCTGACCTAGTGATTATTGTTGACAAGGGACACATCATTGCCTCAGGCACTCATGATAAACTACTTCGTGAATCAGATCACTATCGAAAGATCTTTGAACGACTTCCGGGTGCACAATCACTCCTTGCAAGTGCCTCAATTCGTGGAGGTGCTGAATAATGGGTATGCGTGGACACGGTGGTCCTATGGCACTTGCTAGCCAGAAACCAAAACGGAGTAGACCAATCAGAATACTACTACGTAAGATGGTCTATTACCTTGGCAGATTCAAACGAATAGTAGCAATTGGTGCAATTCTATCTCTTGTTTCCACAATTGTATCAGTCTTTGATCCATTGATTCTTTCTTGGGCAATCGACTCAGCTCTCGTCGTTAATCCTGTTATTGATACCATATTCCTACTGACTGGTTTCTATGTATTCCTCAGAGTGATATCTTGGATATTGAGTAGTGTCAATATATGGATCCTCGCAGGTGCCCAAGCAGGGTTTGTCCAGAATATTCAAGAAGATCTCTATTCAAATCTCCTCAGAGCTGACCTCTCATACCATAAGAGTGAACAGAGTGGCAACGTTACATCGCGAGTAACGTCTGACACAGTGGAGCTCGGAACTGGAATTCAAGTACTGATTGACTTCTCCAGCCAGGCACTGATGCTCGTTTCATCGTTCCTCATGCTTTGGTGGGTCAATCCATACATTGCATTGACAACACTTGTAGTTCTTCCAGGTGTACTCTTCATAACAGTCCTCTTTGGATCTGTTGGTCAGAGGATTATGCTTGCGTCACGACGCGCCTCTGGAGCAGTGTCTGGTCAGATAGCTGAGAATCTCAGTGGTATCCATGTGGCAAAAGCCTTCAATCGAGAGAAAGAGCTTGCAGAAGAAATGATGGAGCTGAATCAGAATTCTTACCGTTATGGTTTCAGATTCATGATTTTGATGAGTGCAATGCAACCACTGGTTCGAACAATTGGCCAGCTAGCGATTGCTACAATGCTGTTTGTTGCAGGAAGTCTCGCAGTTGGTGTTTTACCCCTGCTCACCATTGGTGAATTGTTTCTTGGAATCACTCTGATTAACAGGTTTCTCTGGCCGCTGTTAGGACTTAGTATGATGTTCACTCAGGTTCAGACTTCAATGGCTGCAATGGACAGGGTAATGGATGTAATCGAATCCAAACCAGCAATAACGGATTCCCCTGATGCAGTTCCACTTGCTGATGAGAGTGATGGCATCTATTTTCAGGATGTGACATTCGAATACGTGGAAGAAACACCTGTTTTGAACAATGTTTCATTCGAAATTCATCCAGGTGAGATGGTAGCAATTGTTGGTCACACAGGTGCTGGAAAGACAACCATTGCTGCTCTTGTCAATAGGTTCTATGATCCCACTAGGGGTGGCATTTTCATTGGAAGTCAGAACCTACGTATGGTGACCCAAGAGTCATTGCACAGTTCAATGTCACTGATTCCACAGGAACCATATCTCTTTGATGATAGCATCTTTGAGAATATCCGTTATGGTCGCCCAGACGCATCTGATGAAGAGATCTATGAAATCTGTAGGATAATTGGTGCTAACGAATTCATAGAGGTTCTTGCTGATGGATATGAGACCTGCATTATCGAGGGTGGAAAAAACCTGAGTGCAGGTCAACGTCAGATGATTACTATAGCACGAACAATGCTAGCTGATCCCAAGATACTCATCCTAGATGAAGCGACAAGTCGACTAGATGCATATAGTGAATCGTTAGTGCAAGATGCACAGGAACGACTCTTTGCAAACAGAACGACTATTGTAATAGCTCATCGTCTCACAACTATTGCTAATGCTTCACGTGTGTTTGTGTTTGATCATGGTGACCTAGTTGAGCAAGGTACCCATGAAGAACTTCTTGCACTCAATGGAGTCTTCAAGTCACTATATGACACATATTATGCTCATCAAGGAATTGATGAGATAACTGAGGAAGTAGCAGAGGTCGCCAAGTCTGAGGTGGAAAAATATGGTGAGGAGGAAACTCCGGTTCCGGCTGGTCCTGGAATGATGATGATGGGAATGGGTGGTGGTATGCCTGGAATGGCTCATGGTGCTATGGGTGACATGAAACCTTCTCCAGAGATGATTGAGAAGATTAAGGAAAGGTTCAAGTCTGATCCTGATTCAATTCCTGCATCTATGCGTGAGATGCTAAAGCAAATGTTTGAGGTTGATGATATGACAGATAAGAAAAACGATGAATATGGTCGAAGCAAGACACAACAACAGGGTCCTCTCGGGTCTGGTAGACCAACACCACAGATGATGAGAGAGCTAAAAGAAAAATACAAGAAAGACCCGTCTTCAGTTCCAGCACACATGCATGAGATATTTGAGAGGATGATCCAGGAAGAAGATAAAGGAGAGTAGATGACCTATTCGAAATCTTCGTTCACTGTGTAGATTTCGTCCAGTTTGCTAGCTGCAAGAACCGAGGCTCCTACCAAAATATAGGACTCTATTGCAGTAACATAGTCAAACGGAGATCCTGGACAGTAGTTTACGAAGCTCCAGAATAGAATTCTGATGAAAAACAATAGGACTCCTAGAAACAAAAAGATGAGTGGTCTTACCATCAGTCCATTTCGCAGAGTCCACATGAGGCTCCCAAGTGCAATGAGAATCACACCGAGTCCCACAACCAAAGGGATTGAAATGGCTGTGTAGAGAATCTGAAGTGGATTCAGCACGGCTACAACAACCAGACTGGCTAGTCCTGCTATAGAAGCCAAAGTAACAACGAATTGAAGTATTGAGTCTGTATTTGAAATGCCTAATGCAGAGTTTGACGAGCGCAGATATCCTAAAACTCCTAGTCCCCACAAGAGCAGCGCTGGCATCTGCACAAGACCCACTGCGAAACAAATTTCGCTGCTGTTTCCTGTATAGTGGATGATCCCGCTTGCGATCTCTGATAGACTGAATACAACAAGCCCCAATGCCATCCAAACATTCAATGAATGAAACCTGTCATCCTTGACGAGAGATTCATGACCAAAAGCATTCAGACCTAGAACTCCAAGCACAAGTGCAACTGTTGGAGATAGTAGTGTAACTATTATTAGAAGACTGGAAATGCTCCCTGCCCAATAGAGAATCAATGAAACAACTAGAATGGCAAGACCTGAGAAGATAATCAACCCTGTGTTCAGCCATCCTACTAACGACACTTGATTCCTGCTCCTCGTGAACACTGTCAGATTGATTGAGAATTCCGTTTTGTATATTTTGCTGATATTGGTCTTCAAACGGAGAGTGTTTCCCATTCAATCTCATATACGGTACTTGGATACTGTTGCTCGATTTCCCCCTTAGTATTAGTTACTATTCTGTTAATCGGGTTTGCTCCTGTGAGATCCTTTACTCTCCGAGTGATGAACTGTGTTAGGACTCGAAATCCGTCATTTAGGACAAAGGGTGCAATTGATCCTTTGATTGTTGCAGCAGTAAGTGAGCTTCTCATCTCGATGTCAACACCCATTTCGAGCGTGATATATGCCAACCATGGGTAATTACCAACCAACTCTTTCCTAGATACGAAAAAGATCTTACGTGTTGCATTAAGTCCCACAATCATCGCGCAGTTTCTAAGTAATGATTGAAGGGCGGCTATGTATCTAACAGCTACAGCATGCGCTGGAGTAACAAGTTCAATCATTCTTCTTCTCTCAAGAAGTGCAACATCATCCAAGAATCTCCTCAAGTCTGATGTACGAAGTCTTTCTGCAGCAATTGAAAGTGGCGTTTCGCCATCGATCTCCGTTAGTGCTCGCACAGAATCTGGTGATAGTGTTTCATCTGGATAGGTTGTTTGAGCGAGGGTTGCTTGATAGATGTCATCAGGTTTGACGGGATTGTAAATAGTGATTGCATTCTCCCAAAGTGCTTCTGCGGCAATATTCATTGCGACTTCTAAAGGAACTTCTAAGAAACTAGCTGCATCCTTTACAGAGCATATTTCTGGAATAAGCCTCAGGAATGACTGGACATCAGGTCTCTTCGTGTAGTATTCCCACTCTGGCCTGACTGTCATCATTGTTTCAGGTTTTATTTTGTCTCTGATGAACTCATCAATCATACTTGCTTCAAAACGAGTATGTACTGCTAAATCTAGGTCGACCCATCTAAGTATACCGAACTGCTCCTCAAACAGTTTAATGATACGTTTCAGCTTGTCTCTGATGTACGCACTGTCCTCCTTTAGGGAAATTGCACCAAGCGTCCATTCCCCAAACTCGACAACTATCCTGTAATTAGCTCCTTCAAAGGCTCTAGCTTGAGATTTTACCGACCTTGTAGCCTCGTCAAAAAAAGATGTCATTGCCACTAAGAAGGAGGATAAGAGTTGAGGATCAAATGCAGACTCGGTGAAGTCCTTGTGATATATGCAGACACCTGTATCTCTGCGGATTATATACAGGCTGTTAATCTCCATGGGTTGAACCTCGAGTCTAGTATGGCGAACTGTAGATCTGCATCCTCCCGCGTTTCAGACAAAGATCTTGGCGCGTCTATGAGGATTAGACTCACAGATGCTTTTGAGCCTTCTAGTGATGTATACCAAAATGTGTGATTTTGTCCTACGGTCACCCTTATAGGAATAGAATGGGCTCTCAAGGTTTGATAGCTATGTCAGAGAAAGAAGGGTCCGGAATCATCTGTCCCTCTTGTGAAAAGGGTGCATTAAATGTACGCTCTACACTCTATAGCATTCCCTTCTTCAATGAGCTTGCTATGTTCTCGATGAACTGTCCTCATTGCAACTTCAGCCATTCCGATGTCTTTTCTGCCGAAGAGAGAAAGCCAGCAAGGTTTACTCTTTATGTCAGTGATTCGTCACTTCTCCGTGCGAGAGTTGTAAGGTCAGGTTCAGGAACATTTCGACTTCCTGAGTTTGGAATCGATGTGGAACCCGGACCTGCAGCAGAATCCTTCATCACTAATGTGGAGGGTGTATTGTTACGCGTCAAGTCTGTCGTGGAAACTGCAATTGGATTTGCAGATGCTCCTGAGGAGAAAGCACGTGGGATTGAGATCCTTTCAAAAATAGACAGAGCTCTTGCTGGTGATATTTCATTCTCATTGATCATGGAGGACCCCGTTGGAGTCAGCGGCATTATCCTCGATGATATGTCAAAGGTAAAGTATGAGGAGCTCAGTGCTGAAGAAGCTTCAAAATTAAAAGGTGCCCCCTTTTGGATTGATTCAATCCGTGAAGACTACTCAACTCAGGAATAGCTTAAGTGACTTTCTTGCTGTGAAGATTAGATATCCAACATTTTCATACTCTCCCTCAGCCCTGAGAGAAATTGTCTTTCTCGTTCCTAAAAGTTTGCTGACTTGTCGACGGACATGGCCATTGATGAGCATATGATAGACAAGTCTAAGAGTCGCTCCAGCCGCGCTTGACCTGTTTCTAGGCATTTCAAAGACATTTCTGTAGTTCTCATTTACTTGAATGTCATCCAATCCCCTCTGATCGAACAGTGACCTCCATTCAGTGATACTCATTATTTCATTTTCAGCGCCTAGAATATCCATGAAGATCTGATTGAATTTGTCACGAACGTCCGAGGGAGCAGTTTCTTTTACAAAGAGGTCTAGTGTGCCAATTACTCCACCTGGCTTCACTACTCTCAGAAATTCTTGCAAGACTTGATATTTGTCAGGGATTAAAGCTGTAACAGCCACAGTGAAGACAGCATCAAAGGTGTTGTTCTGAAAGGGAAGGTCTAATGCATTTGCGACCTCGAATCTTGCTTTAGTCAGGTTTTGGTCAATCGCACGCTCTCTGGCTTTTTCCACGAGGATTTCTGAGAGATCTATACCAATCAATTCACAATCGTATTTCTTTACAGTCATGCAACTAGTAAATCCCGATTCGCAACCAATTTCAAGAACTTGGCTATCTTGAGTGATTTGCAGTTGATCTAGTAGTTTGCTTGTTCCCTCGATTCCACCTATGAATGGCGAATTGAACGCACCAATATAACCTAAAAAGTCATAGATTCCGAGTTCTGTAATTTTCTTTTCGACTGAGTTTCCGTGTCAATCTTGAACCTTCTTCTAAGACTATGTAGCAAATTGAATCAATAATATACTTGCTTTCTAAGTAGAATTCTTTTCGAAGGGGTAAATAGCGTAAGGGTTAAAACACTCAACCGGAAACCCACTCGGTAGACGTGGGCCGATAGATCAGCCTGGCAGATCGTCTGGTTTGCATCCAGAAGGTCGCGAGTTCAAATCTCGCTCGGTCCACCAATTCCTTCTTTCACCAGGATCATCGTCTGGAAAAGCCATCCAGTATCTCTTTGCCTTCTCTCTCAACACATTCCCTATGCGTAGCTCCTGTACTTTTGATGATTCTATATCCTACGTGCGCTGTTTCTGCTGACTCTTGATTTATAGACACAACGAGACCGCAGGAGGTCAAGAACAAACCAGGTTCAGAACCTCTACTCCATTGTTTGGCAGAGTGTATTGGCTCGCCATCCTTTGTGAGAAATGGTGTCGTAACTGCATATGTCCTGAGAATAAACAATCCAGAATAGGCTACAACAATGCCGATTAGAAAGATTCCAGTATTCACTGCATATCCAATTGGTTCCATATACATTTGTGGTGGGTTGTAAGGATGGTTGGCATCTGCAAACACCATCATAACAATGACCACCGGTATTATTGCCCATATTGCCCCGATGATTGCTACTGTCTGGCCAATTAATCGATAGAGCCTGTTTGTCAACTGAATACTCCCTGGGATTATTATCTCGCTTACACAATTAGGATTTTGGATTCTGTTGTCTATGACAAGGTACAATACACAAACCAGTTCCAGTAGGGGCTTGATACGCACCGGTCAGTTCATGCAAACCACAAAATGGATCATCTCGCAGAGACCCTGGTGCCAATTCGTGCGGATGGTTAAAGTTCGAGCCAGATAGAACAATGTGCACTGCTGCAGAAACTCCAATCTGTGTTTCCCATGGACTGATCATCACACACTCAATCCCATATTCTTCAGCCAGCACAGCAATTCGTTTCGTCTGAAAGATACCTCCATGTTTGATTAGCTTCAATCCGAAGAGATTGACCGCATCATATTCTATCAGTTTCTTTGCATCCTCGTAAGTGTACACTGACTCGTCAGCCATCAATGGCACACTTGTCTTTCTCTGTAATTGTGCGAATCCTTGAAGATTCTCAATAGGTAATGGTTGTTCCAGATATTCGAGGTTTATCTCTTCTGCCACTCTGAGGAACTGGAGGGCTTCTGGCACCGTGTATCCTGTGTTTGCATCAGCTCGAATCTTTGCAGATTTTCCAACGGCTTCGCGGACCAGCCTCAAGGTTTCTACATCCTTTTCAACGTTCAATCCAACTTTGATTTTGACAGCACGCATTCCTGATTGAAGCTGTTGAACTGCCGCTTCAGCTATAGTTTCTGATGCTCCGATTCCCAGCACTGACGCTATCTCCACACACTCTTGTGCTTGGCCACCGAGAAGTTCGAAGACAGGAACGCCTCGTATCTTTCCCATCAGGTCATAGAGAGCTAGATCCACACCGGTCCTTGCGGTACCACCTACTGTTGGAAATTTATCAGTCAGGTTCTGATAGACATTCATGTCAAATGGGTTCTTTCCAATCAGATTGGGTGCAAGTTGATGATCAATCTCTCTCCGAATCTTGTCTGGGTCATCATCAAATGTAAAGGGTAATGGACAGGCTTCACCAACTCCTACCACTCCGTTATCTGACTCTATACTTACGATTACATGATGTCTAGTAGTTGGTTCCTTGCCGTACGTAGTTATGAAATCGTTTCCTGCAAGCTTGGTTTGAATCTGCTTCGTCTTGACCGACACTATCTTAGACATCAATTTCACCTGATTATGTTGCTTGATGGCATCCTTCAAAATGATAAGTATTTGTTAAATGCATCCAACATATTTGCTTCTAGAGTGTGTGATGTGATTGGATGATTTTCAGCATATTTCAACTGCACTGAAATTCAATGAGCGGATTAATGCGAGAGACCTGACCGGTCTGGGAGAGATGATGACTGAAGACCATGTCTTCATTGACATACCTGGAGAAGTTCACAGCAGTCGACCGATGATGGTGTCTGGCTGGTTTGATTTTTTTAGGTTCTATCCTGACTACAGAAACAACTTCACTCATATCGAGGTGAAGGAGGGACTTGTCATTATGGTAGGATTCTCTGAATGTTCACATGATTCTCTTGATGGTCCCGCAATCTGGACTGCAAAGATTCGAGATGGTCTCATCTCTGAATGGCGTGTCTATGAAGACAATGAGGATACACGCAAAGAATTGGGAATCACTTATCCAATTGGAATCTGAACTCTCTATTTGCTCAAACAATGTCGTAAAGTAACCCTTAAAGGGGGCCATCCTCGCGGAAATCGAAACAACAAGGGACAATGTGCGAGAGCTTTCGCCGGCCGACCTTGTGAATAGGTACGGATGCCCTTGAAGTGGTGAAAAGATAATGCAGTTATTCGAGACATTTGCTGGAATGCACTGGTATGAACAAGCAATGATCTTCACAGTCATTCTGGCTGCTATTGCAAGTCTCGTGTACGCTTGGTGGCTCAGAAAAGGAGTCCTTCAACAGGACAAAGGGACTGAGCAGATGCAGAAGGTTTGGAATGGCATTAGAGAGGGTGCTCTGTCCTATTTGAATAGGCAGCTGAAGACAATAATTCCTATACTAGTTGTCTTATCCTTCTTGCTCTTCTTTACTATTTACATCACCGTCCCAGAGAGAGGTACACTAGAGCTATTTGGAATCGATCCAATTAATCCTGAATCGACTCCAGAAGCCCTTGCAGCAGCAAGGTTACTTGTTGGTCTAGGTCGTTCTCTAGCCTTTGTACTGGGTGCGAGCTTCTCTTTGATAGTTGGACAGCTTGGTATGCGTATTGCAGTTGAGTCCAACATTCGGGTTGCACAGGCTACACGAGAAGGTGAAGACAGATACAATAGAGCATTGACAATCTCGTACCGCGGTGGTACATTCACCGGAATGTTGACTGACGGTCTTGGCTTGGCTGGTGGAACTTTCATCTTCATAATATATGGAATTGCAGCTCCTGATGCACTTCTTGGTTTTGGACTTGGAGGTACACTTCTCGCACTTTTCATGAGAGTTGGTGGCGGTATATATACAAAAGCCGCTGACGTCGGTGCTGACCTTGTAGGAAAACTTGAGCAAGGACTACCTGAAGACGATCCACGAAATGCCGCTGTTGTAGCAGATCTTGTAGGAGATAATGTCGGTGACTGTGCAGGGATGGCAGCTGACATTTTCGAATCATATGAGGTGACAATCGTATCAGCTCTGATTCTGGCCATTGTCATCTTTCTTGAGAATCCAATCGGCCTCCTACCCGGTGGTCTATTGGCTGTAGTCGTCTTTCCACTCTTCATACGAGCTGTTGGTGTAATTTCATCAATGATTGGAACGGTAATGGTGCCTGTCTGGCCTAGGATCCTGAAGAAAAGTGCTGTATATGCAGAGAAAGCAATGTTTCTCTCCTATGAGGCATCAAGTGCATTTACTATCATTCTATCAATGCTGATATCTTGGTTCTATGTCGGAGACCTCCGATTTGGAATCTTGATTGCTGTTGGTGTACTGCTTGCAGTATCATTCAATCCTATCACGAGCTACTTCACTTCACTGAAGAAACCACCTGTTCAAGAGATCGTCAAATCCGCTGAAACAGGTCATGCTACTTTCATTCTGTCAGGACTTGTAGCTGGCTACGAATCAACAGTTGCTGCCTTAGTTGTTATTGTCGCAACATTTGGTATTGCATGGGTTCTATTCCTAGCACCTGTTGCAGCTGCCTTGGCACCTTGGTTCGTTGCTGATGCCTATGGACATCTATGGACACTTTATGGTATTGCATTGATTGGTATTGGAATGCTCTCACACACTGGCAATAATGTAGCCATGGACTCTTATGGTCCTATTAGCGACAATGCTGCTGGTATAGGTGAGCTATCACCTGGGGATTTTGATGAAACCTCAATGAAGACCATGGCTGAACTTGACGCAGTTGGAAACACAACCAAAGCTATCACAAAAGGAGTTGCTATTGCTTCAGCAGTCATTGCTGCAGTAAGCCTATTCGACAGCTATGTCGTTGTGGCCGGGTTGGAACACATCTTCATGGATGACCCAATTGTGTTCTCAGGTCTTCTGCTTGGTGCTGCATTACCTTGGTTGTTCTCTGCACTGAATATCAAGGCTGTCACACGAGCCGCAGGCGAGATGGTCATGGAGGTTCGAAGACAGTTCAGGATACCTGGTATCCTTGAAGGTACTAAGAAACCCGACTATGATAGGGCTGTTGATATTTCAACAACCGCTGCACAAAAGGAGCTCATCTCACTTGCAGCGCTAACAATCTCCATTCCAATCATGGTGGGTATTCTGTTTGGTGTCACAGCACTCGGAGGATTTCTCGGTGGAATCATTGTGTCTGGTCAGTTGTTGGCCGTCTTCATGTCCAACACCGGTGGAGCATGGGACAACGCGAAGAAAGCAATCGAGGATGAACCCTGTGATATAGAACATAACACTGGAAAGGGTTCTGAGCGCCACAAGTGTGGTGTTGTTGGTGACACAATTGGTGACCCACTAAAAGACACAGCAGGTCCTGCGCTCAATCCAATGATCAAGGTAGTTAACCTACTCGCTTTGATTCTAGCCCCCCTTCTGGTTCAGTTCACGTTTGGAGCAGATTTCACTACTAACATAATCTTAGTTGGTGCATTGTTCATAATGTTCATGCTAACAGTCTGGTCAATACGAAAGAGTACCAAACCTGCTGACTTCGGTACTAGCCGTGCCAAAGAATTGGAAGCAGTTCAGTAGGAACAAACAATCTAGTGGTGGCACCTAGTGCCACCCACCACTCTCTTCTTCTTGAAAACGACAACCTTTTGTCCAAATAATCCACTATCTTTTGATTGCATTAGATAAATCGAGTTTTAGGAAAATGGAGAGGAAGAGGTTGGAAGGAAGTCTGACACCAAATACTCAGTTAGAAGGGCATGAGTTTACAGTCTGGTCTGTCGCCGTCACTGAAGATGGAAGGAACATACTTTCTGGCGGCCAAGACGCAACTATACGTCTTTGGGACATTGATAATGAAGAGGAAATTCACAAATTTGTTGGCCACCAAGGTCCTGTCTATGGTCTGGCTATAATGCCTGATGGCAAGCGATTTGTATCAATTGCTGACAAAGACCTCGCTGTTAAAATCTGGGACATTGAAACTAAAACCCTAATCAGTTCATTGGCCCCCAACTCTGCACATGTGAACGCAGTTGCAGTGAGTCATGATCAGAGATACATCGTTACAGGTGGAGATGATGGAATTACACGATTCTGGGACATCGATCGTGGCATCAACCTCCGAACTCTTAAGCACACTCATAGTATATACTCCATTTTGATTAGCCCTGACAATCGGTACATGCTGTGTGGAAGCAAGCAAGAACTTCTCTCAACCAAACCGGGAGTAGTTACTGTTTGGGATTTTGAGCTTGGAATTCTTTTGAAGACCCTAGAAGGTCATAAAGGGCATGTTACAGCATTGGCAATGTCTGCAGACTCTCGATACATCCTGTCGGGTGGTCAGGATGGAGTAGTTCATCTCTGGGACCTCGAAACAGGAACACAGTTGAAGACGATGACTGGTCACAGAGACTCAATACTATTGATTCATGTCACATCCGATGGTCAACACATCATTACTGGATCAGGAGATGGTACTGTCCGTGTCTGGATTCTCCGTGGAGGTGTTCTTCTACGAAACCTCACACATACAGAGAACGTACACTCAATGGCCATCACGTCAGATAGTCGTCACGTCATCACGGGTTCTGTAGAGGGTATGGTTGAGATTTGGGATTTTGAAAGAGACAGTCCTTGGATTGATACATCAAAGGAGCGAGCTGAAGAGGAAAAGACAGAGCTAGAAGCTTTCCGTATGCTTCAACTCAAAAAGATAATGACTCGTTATGAAACATTACCTCTTGAACGATTAGCAACAGTTCTTAGATTTCCAAATCTTGAAGAACTTGAGGATTGGTTATTGGACCTGCCTCCTGAGATGCCTGTCAAAATCGACGGTCCATTGCTCATCATTAGAAAGTAGACAAATCTTGCGTCAAACATTCTACTATTAATATTGCATAAGTCAGTCATCTATACAAACATCTTTGGAGTCAATCCCATGAACGATGAAATCACATACAAAGAATTAGAGGAAACGCTTGTCATCTACAAACGAATTCATGGGAAAGCAAAAGATCTTCCACCAATATTTGAAAGTCTGAGTAAAGCAGCAGGGAACAAGGCTAATGGAGTCCCCATAGTCATTCATCACTGGCCACTTCGTGATGACAATGGATATGACATGGATGTCTGTATACCAGTTGACGGTGAAATCAAGACTTCTGAATTTAGCACAAAGACATTGAAGGGCGGTCATGCCGCATCACTGATTTACAAGGGAGCGTATGAGAAGATTGGAGAAACCTATTCTAGGATGGTGACTGATTTTTATTCTCACGGTCTGCCTATTGCTGAATCTGGTCGGATGGAATATCCAAATCTTGATCTCGAAGACCCGGAGAAAAACATCATTGAAGTTCAGATAGTCCTACATGATTGGGAGAATAGGCTATCTGAAAACGTACGCCGGGTTTTGGGACCTGATGTCGAAAAGCAGGTTATGACCAGTTTGAGAGAGATTCCTCTAACAGCACCGCATAAAGATAGGACGAATGCTATCATAGCTGTGTTAGAGAAACTGGAAAAGGTTGCAGATGAATCACAACGATATGAAATCCTTTCAAGATGCGCTCATGTATACCCACCAGAACTCATTCCACCTATGAGAGAACTCTGGCTAAATACAAAGAATATTGATGCTGTAATAGCAAAAATGAAAGAACTTGGAGGTTACTATCCGAAGTGTAGCAGAAATGGGCGAGTCATATCACAGGTAAAGAATCCTGCCAATCCAAAGGCTTTCGAGGAAGCAAAGACTCGTGAGGAGAAGCGGAAAGCATATTGTTTCTGTCCCCTTATTAAAGAGTCATTAGATGAGGTTCCGAGTACATTCTGCAACTGTTCAGCAGGTTGGCCTCGTCAGATTTGGGAAGGAATCTTGGGGGAAAAGGTCAGAGTGGAAATAGTAAGGTCTTTACTGACTGATGATGACTACTGTGAATTTGCCATCTACCTTCCTGATTCTGTTCAGACTGATGGATTTGATCAGACCATTGAAGCCTGACCTTTCTTCTGGTGATACTATCTCTTCTTCTTGAGTATCAAAACAACAGCCCCAATTATGACGGCGGCTGAACCAACAATCGTTCCAATGATCAAGATGTCTGGCAGTCCAGAGGTCACTGTAACCCAGACGGTATTTGTCACGGAATGTCCAGCTATATCCTTGAGGATCAGAGTGAAGTTGTAACTTCCAACATTTAATCCATCAACATTATGAACTATGTTCGACCCATTCCAATCCTCAGTTGTACCGACAAACCCGTCATGGATTATAGTGTAGTTTGAATGGTCTCCATCCTCGTCTGTCACTTCCCAAACAATTTGGTTTCCTGTTGTTCCCTGAATGTATGTGACATCGCTCACTGAGAGTATCCTTGGAGCCAAACCTGATGGCCAATGATAGTCCATGGCTCTACTGAGTTCTGTCCGAATTTCGGGATTATCAAAATCAGATACGTAAAATGGTCCGCATGTTGGAACAGGAGCTGAATAACTCCATTCTGCATATCCTAAACCTGTTTCTTCATTATAGATGTGCTCAGGGATGATTTTCTCCTGAAGTATCTGTTGAATGTTGTAAAATGATTCAGTGCTTAATACCACTCTTGCTCTATACGACGACAATACTTGTGAGGACATGTATTCATTAGGCCATCCGTAATACGAGTGAGAATTTCCGTATGCCCTTGTTTCATTAATATACATGAAAGTGAAGGCTATGTCTTCAGCAGTGAGAAGTTCTCCATCTGACCAAACAGCATTGTCCTTGATATCAACTGTAATCCATGTCTGTCCCTCTGGAACTGATGGATTGGCTGCATGATTCTCGATGAGTATTTCTTTGACTAGGTCCGGATATGCAACATCGTCTGGCCCCATCTTGAATAGACTTGATTGAAGGGTTTCACTGACTGCTTTTGAAACATAGTTGTTGGAGGAAAGAAAGTTGTATGTACTAGGTTCAAGCCCAGTAGCAATATTATAGGTCCCTCCGAAAGGACTACCAGTTCTAGTGTGGACTTTCAAGTTAGTCCAGGGACCCAAAATCCCCCAAAATTTGTCCTCAACATGACCAGTGAGCTCTGCTATCCGATAAGCTTGATAGTCGATATCCTCGTAGAGAATAATTGATGGTACATTCTCTTGCAGATGCTCTTGTAAGGCTGAGATTGTCTCAAAGACTTCTTCGTAAGTCGTGGCACTATGAAACTCATCGAACAATGTATCAAACGTGTCATTCTCATACCTGTATTGATTGATATATGCCACATCCGCGTATTGTGACAAATAATCAGACAATATTCTATCAGGGTCATCCTCAAAAAATCTCCAATCGTGGATTGCCAAGTCATAATTTGGATCATAGTCTTTTGGATAAACTGAATGAATCCACATAGTACCCTTTTCAGTAAGAGTTGGAATGTGAAGTGATGCTAATGCATCAGCTACAATCCCTGCGGCTGGATGATCCCAAGACAGAATCGTGAACGAAAAGAAGGTTCCATTAGGCATCTGTCTCATATTAGTACCAGGATCGACCACAAAACCCAGATTATCTAGAATCTGATTTCCGAGATCTGATTGGTTTGTATAGTAATCATATGGAAGGTCGTCTTCAATACACCAACTACTTCGCAATGAAAAGACCGAATCATGTCCTATTGCGTGATTACTCCTGGCTTCTGCTACAATCCGAGTTTTGTCAATTGCATATGCAATGGCTCTTCTAAATGCACTGATGTTCAGGGGGTACTTTCGGCAGTTGATTGCGAGGCGTCCGTAGCCATTTTCTGGTATTGGGTGTACTCCAATATCAGGATCCGCCTCCAAGATGCTTAGGTAAGTTGGATCAATAGGGTCAAGGAGTGCATCGAAGTTTCCAGCCTGTAATGCGAGAATTCTACTAGCCTCATCAGGTTCTACAGTATATACAACCTTCTCCATATATGAGCCAGAACAAGGATTCTCTGAATCTTCAAGCACTGCATTGATTGTAATAGTGCTGGAGAATAAAATGATTGCCAAAAAGCAAACTATCACAACGCGAATAGCTGATTTTAAAGCCATATCAAAACGCCCCTACGATGTTCCAAACATTTGAGGATAAATACTTAGTCGTTCCTTGAAACAATTCTCGGCTTGAGAGAATCCTTCTGAAACACGATTCATGATTGTTTTCCATCATCATGTAAAAGGAAGTATCCTGCTAACACATATTTAGATGCCAAGAATGCTATCTGCCTCTCATCGTCTGTCAAGGGGATTGATTCCACTCCCAGACTTTCCATCTTGGCTTTGAGCTCCTCTTCATACATCTCCTCAATGTGCTTTCCAGTTTCAGCTTCTAGTCGTTGCATGTCCTCTCTTCGAAGCTTTACTACCCTATCAGAACCTGCAATAAGATACAGCATGGATGGGCCAACACCAATTCGTAACAATTCTTTGACCACTCGAGGTCTCTTTCTTCTCGGACCTCTTTGTGAGCTTCTTGCTCTACCTCTCATTTCACTCTCGCCTACTTTTGATGTTTACACAGGTTTCAATGTTTCTGCACAAGTGTAGGTCTACGAATTAAGCGCAATCCACATACTAGGTTTCCTGATCATCATCAGTCTTCTTAGTAGCTTTTATCATGCTCGTTTCTAATTTTGATAGACGTAACGAATCTGGATAAATTGATCTTAGAACAAATTCAAAGAAGGCCATGAAGATAAGCATGAGGAATATGAAGAGTAGAACAACGCCAACAATTAGACCGGATTGTGGGTCTAGTGCTGGACTAAGGTCCACCCAGAATGGACTAAAGAAGGCAATTAGCAGATTCCATACGACCATACAAGTTGCTGTTGTAAGGTACCCCGAAACGAGAATTGTGAATCGATATATTCGCTCAAACTTGAGAAATTGTTCTTTCTCTTCCTCGAATATCCCGATGAATCTATCCACGAAAGGGAGGTACTCATCCCGATACCAATTGATACTGGTTGGGAGTAGAAAAGATAGACCTGTGAGTGCTATCAAGGTTGGAAGCAACAATCCTATACCCAAATCCCACGATAGGAGATCCCCAGGAAAACTCGAAACTGACACCAATACTCCTGCGAAGACATGAGCAATAAACACATAGTCTTGATATCTGTCTCTTTCAGATGGTCTGAGACCAGCCCAATCAATTTCAGGAAGTCCTTCATTTTTTTCCGAGTTCAATTACAGTCCCTCAGATAGAATTCCCAATACTTTCTAAAAAATCAGTTGATTATCTGACCTATAGAAGATCCATTTTGAGATGAGAAAGAAAGAGAATATGGGCCTGGAGCGAGGGAAAATATAGGGAAAGTAGACTGTTGTTTTCACAACAGCAGGTATTCGCGTGGTTAGGAGGGGAGTTTGAAGCCCTCACACCAGACCCTGAAATTTAATCCCGCGATAGTATATTAAACATTGAGTTAGGGGAAATTAGAAAAATTAAATGTGTTCTAGCTCGGAATGGATGGATTTCTGAAGACTTGCATAAGACTTCGACAACATTTTTCAGACTGAGTATCAACTTTTCATCAATTTGGAATGTGGAGTGATTTCCATTGAAGCTCACTCGTGGCGGAATCCTATTCATTATCATACTCTTCCTCATAGAAGTGTATGTCGTAATTACTCAATGGTCTGCTCCACTCAGTTGGGGCACAGTTCCACTAACTCGTTTGAATGGAGGAATTTCATATACGATCATGTGGCTTGTATGGCCCTTAGTTGGAAGCATTTTTTTTGCAGTTGTGATGCCTCGCATTCTAGCTCCCCTTTTTCTGAAATTGAAAGGAGCTGTCTGGCCTGACTACAAGAATGCCTATGTTGACCTTCCTCCACCCACTCTCAGACAGACAAGTGTTGTACGAAGAGCTATCTATCTCGGACTGCTTACAATGGGTATTGTTTCCATTCTGATTTACGTCCTTCCTCCCACGCTCTTCCTTCCATCTGGTGAAGTTGAGCCAGGCGAAGTTTCTGTTTTTCACATGGCCTCAATTGCTAGCATTGCTGGTCTGGTCGTTCCTATTGCTGTAGCAATGTGGTCTACAGGATGGTCATATCGTGATGCTTCACTAGTCCATTATAAGATTCCTGATGACGGAGTTGAGGAACTTTATGAGATTGAACCAATCTATCTAAGATTCGACTCTTTTCTGAAGGGATATGCAGGATTCTCTTCAATTCTATTCATCATCAATCTTGTAGTTGTTCAATTCAGTACACAAGACCTTGTGATGGCTCTACTTGTTCTCTATGTCTTTATGCACATTTCCTTCCTAACGCTGCCAGCCCTCTATGTTCATTCTCAAATGAATCATATGTGGCTTAGAAAGAATCTCCCCAAAGCACGAAGGTTCACTAAATCTGATGTTCAGATTCTTGAAGAATAATAGATTGGAAAAGAAGATAGGATCCGATTCGGTGTGTGTAGGTATTCGAAAGTTTCCTTTCGATCGCGTGGTAGGAGGGAGATTGAAGATTATAGAAATCGACGAATCGAATCCTTACTTGGCCTCAGATAGCTGATTAATAAACTTATTTTTGCCGGAATATTGCACAAAATTAAATTGAAAATTCGTCAAAAGCCAGAAAATAGTGTCCACTAATGTGAGGTGTATGCCCCCTCGAGGGCTAGTATCCCCACTCCTGCCCAAGCCTCTGACGATACCATCTTTGCCCTTTCTTGGTGAGTGAGTACTGTCCTTGGAATTCAGACAGTAAACCCATCTCCTCCATGTTGTGTATAACACCAAAGAGCTTGTCGTCTGAGGCACCTGTGACCTGTTGGAGTCCAGCGAAGTTCATCTTTCCATTTCTTTTCAGATGTTGAGCAATATCGAATTTTCCGACTGCTCTTGTTTCAGTACGGATTATGATATGTCCGCAATTTGTACAGAGGAGGTCTCCCTTGTGATCATCTCGGGCAACTTCCCTGCTTCCACAGATTGGGCAGGTCGTCTTTGCAAATCGTAGTGAACGTCTGTGTGACATGTTTCCGACCAAGTGGAACTCTGAAAGGTACCTTGATAAAACTAACGAAGGAACAAAAGTTCCTTACTCATTTATCATTGACAAGATCTTTGAAGAATGCTTCATAATCTATCTCAAATGGAACTCGAAGACCTAATCGAACCCTCTTTGCAGTCTTGTCAAGCTCGACATAGCCATGGGTTTGTAGCTCTCTGAGGTCTTCCAAGACTCCTCGCATACTCTTTTTTCTGAACTCTCTAACCCTGTCATAGGATACCCACCCACCTTCTTGGTATGCAAGTGTTATGACAATCAGAAGAGTGGCAGCAAGCTTGTCCGGAAGAGGAGTTTCCTCCTGTTTCAATTTAGTCTGTAATGAAGTGTCCACATAGAAGACGCCACTTACAGGATTATGTTTGATCACTAGACCAACGGGTTCTAGCCTACTGTGCAATTCTCCCATTCTTCTGAATAGAATCTCCCGACCAATATCCTCGGGAAGTCCAAGAGCGTCAAGCATGTCATCTACTCCTGCACCTATGGGATTTCCAGATCTGGTAAGGAGTTTCATGAGAATGGCATACTCGTTCACAATTGTTTCACCTGAAACTACTCTCCTCCAGTATCAAGCATGTATAAACAATGAGGTTTCAAAGAAAGACTCGCGCTAATCCATACTCGTTAATACCCTTCAATTGGAATGGCTGTAGGAATATGATAGTCGAAATGAACACCCGACTTGAACGCTCAGTGGCTTTCTGTATATGCCTCTTTTTTGCATTGACTTTGATACCACTTTATTCGAATGGGTTTCATATGTTTGTGATGTTCGTCAGTTTCCAACTAGCCATAGTTCTATTGGGTTGTGAAATTGAGTATATAGTCCTCTGGAGGACTAATGATGATGCAAAGAAAGGATGGAGAACTCTGAGAAATTATATGATTCTCTTCATAATGGTTTTCTTAATACTGACCCCGGGTGTTCTAGAGTTCTTGATAGGTGTTGATACTCTGTCTGACCTCTTTAACCCATTATTCTTTGCGTGGTATGTCATCATCGGATGGTTTCAAGGTAAGGTTATTACTAGGCAAACCTACATCCTGAAACCGCCTTCAGAAATAAAGGGATTTTTGAGAGGTCTGAAGGAGGATAGAAACACAAGCTGACACCTATTAGACCTCTCAAAAATGATTCATAACTACCGTCGTTTTACTAACACAATTACAATCATAACCAGGACCAATCCTCCAACTCCAATCGCTATCCATTCGATTGGTATTGGAGCTGATGGTGGAGATTGATCAAGGCGTTGCCAGGTATTTGAGTTCACATCATATGACCAGGTCTTTCCGTCAGTTTCTGAAACCATTACGGTAGTAGAGAATCCGGTTCGTGTGCCGCCATAGATGATTACTCTGTCAGATTCCCAGTCGTAGGCTGAGCCGTGACGACTGCGTACATCTGGGTGAACGGTTGGATTCATCTCTGTCCAAGTCATTGAGTTGTAATCGAAAAGCCAGGTGTCTGAATACGCAGTCCCTCCGTTCGAACCACCAAATAGGACTATTCTATCACTCTCACTGTCATACGCAAGTGAAGGAACTCCTCTACTTGAGGGACTAGAAGTCGGTGTTACGTTTTCCCAGCTATCTGTATTGAAATCGTACACCCATGTATCTCCAAAGTAACTAGATGGCTGATTTACGGAACCGCCATTGTAACCTCCGAAAAGAATTACTCTGTCGCTCTCAGAGTCGTACACCATTTTGTGTGCAAACCTATGCGACGGTGCAAGACTTGGACTCATCTGAGTCCATAAGTTTGTCCCAGGATCAAATGCCCACGTATCGTTAAGAACATCGCCATCCTCCCCCCCGAAGATGATGAATCGATCACTCTCGGAATCGTATACCATACCATGAGCTCGTCTCTCTGAAGGAGCTAGAGTTGGAAGTACCTCTGTCCATGTATCTGTATTTGTGTTGTAAAGCCAGGTGTCGTTGAGCCTATCATTGGTGTTGATGTCTCTCATTCCACCGAATAAGACCATTCGATCTCTCATAGAATCATACGCAAATCCTGGCTCTGCTCTTCCATCAGGAGTTGTGGACGGACTCTTCTGTGTATAGGTGTCAATGTTGTAATCATATGTTAGGACATCAGTTTTGGAAGCTGTTGTAGGTGTGTTATTCCATCCTCCGAAAATAATCACCAAATCTGATTCGTTATCATATGCCATTCCCACATTTCCTCTTGTTGGTAGATCTGCTTGATCTGCTATCGTAAAATCTCGATTCAATGAATCAATCGAAGCCACTGGATTGACTGCTATAGCTGGTGTATATGACAATACTAAAACAAACGCAGCTAATAGTGCAATCACTTTCTTTAATGAAATCTCAGAATGTGTAATTCTTCATTCCTCCTCTACCTGTCCGATTAGATAATCAAAGTATCATTTAAGATACTATAGGGATACTGCTATAGTAAAAAAGTGATATAGCAACTGCAAAATTCTCCATCTTCGATAAGAGACATTTTCCTACTCCCAACACATTTACTTCCTCCAATTAGTAAGGGTCAGAAACAGGGAATCCTCAAAACACCGCGAACAATAGAATTCAATTGACCTATCTTACTAACTTTCACAGGTTATGTAATAACTGGTTGAGCACACTAGTATATAATAGAAAAAGTTACTATTTGGTAAATCACTTACCACAAGGAAAGTGCCCTTTTTGATAGTCACATATTGTGACTTCATTCTGTGACCCTAACAAGTGGCTTTGCTATATATATCAAAATTGAGCAGTCTTTCTTGTGAAATATTATGGCTCTAACAACCAACTCACGAAAATCATCTGTGTCAAAGAACAACAACAAAGCTCAGTCAACTGACGCTCTTGCTTATGCCTACTTGACTATGAGGTGAATCTCTTGAAGCGAATTATGAACCCTGTAAATTGGTATCTTGCAGATCCATTGGTGACCCAGCGTGGTCACCCGGTGGTCACAGAAGTGGGCACTGAGTCTCAGAAATACAATATCTTGTGACCACCCTAAAGACGGATGTGAATTACTATGGCTCTCGCGAAAATTGAACCGAACAAACGTGTCTTGAATAAAGCTAAGATTCCCCTCTCGACAACTGCTGTCGCTCGAGTATATTTTAGGAGATAATCTAGTTGACTGAAACTATGCTTGTTGAAGAATCGGAAGAGAAGACTGAAACCAAGGGTTTCAGAGCTGTTCTCAGCCATCGCGACTTCTCGTTCCTCTGGTCTGGACAGTTAGTGTCCAACATTGGTACTGCAATATCCTCACTTGCTCTTTTGTTCTATGCTTACGACCTAACAGGTTCAGCTATGGCAATGGCGATTCTTGCAATGGTCCAAACAATTCCAGTTGTTGTTTTTGCCGGTTTCGTTGGTGTGTATGTTGATCAATGGAATAGGAAAAAGATAATGGTTGCATCCGATATTGTACGAGCCATCACAATTCTCCTCATTCCGCTTACAATCTACTTTCCTACATTTTTGCCCACAATCTATTGGGTTTACTTACTCACATTTATCTATGCTACAGCAAATGCATGGTTCTTTCCAGCAAGAAGCGCATCCATTCCCAACCTCGTTGAAGGTGATGAGCTAGTAGCAGCCAACTCTCTATCTCAGATGACATTTCAGGTTGTTCAGTTAGTTGTTCCACCACTTGGGGGTATCCTAGTTGCGCTCCTTGCACCAGATTATTTCCTCGCCTTTGCGATAACCTCATCATCTTTCATCTTCTCTGCTGTTGCACTCCGTGGTATCAAAACAAATCTCATTCCTGATAGGACCAATGAAGACAGAGAGTCCTTAATGGCACAGATTGCGCAAGGTGCTCGCTATGTTATTGGGAATGCAATCCTCTCATTCCTCTTTGTATTCGCAATGCTTCTTGCTGCATCATCTGGAATTCTGAATGCTTTGTTGATGCCATATTTTGAAGGAGAAATCGGATTAGGATCCGCACAGGTTGGTCTAGTTCTTAGTGCGGGTGCTGCTTCTGGAGCGGCTTCTGCAGTCTACTTCAGCCGGAAGAAGGATTTGGACAAACCTCTCTATCTTGTCGCATTTGCTGGGCTTTTAGCCGGTGTCGCAGTTTTTGCACTTGTTCTAGCATTTGATCTTGTGACTGTGATGATATCATGGGCAATGATTGGCGCTGTCGATGTCATTCTGAACATACCTCTGTCAGTTCTGATGCAACAGCTTGTTGAGGATAAGCTCCGAGGTCGTGTCTTTTCACTTCTAAACGTGGCTTTTACAGCAGTGCAGGTTGTCGGAATGGGTTTGGGTGGTGTTTGGGCTGAAGTAGCGGGCTCCACTGGTCCTCCGCTGATTGGTGCTGCAGTTGGATTGGTGATAGTATCTCTCCTAGGCTTTGTGGTTGTCGCAATAATGAAACTTCACTCTAGATTGGAAATTCCATCTGAAGTGGAAGTTGAAGAAGCTCCAGCAATTCCTGTAGAAGTCCATGCTTGAGAAATCAAGCATGACTTTCTCTTTCTTATGTTGAGTCAATATCTGCCAATGATGGTTTCCAGACCTCACGCGTTTCAGGATCGTAATTTAACCGACCCTTGGATACTAGAATCACAACATAGAGAAACTGTTTCAGAAATATATCAAACTCATTACTCATAACAAGTTCATCGAAAGTGATTCTCCCATTGTTTATCGTCTGCAAGAATTTTTCCAAGTCCTCCAAAAACACTGATTCTTCTGTTTCTAAGGCATATCCATTTGGTAAATCGGTGATTTTTGGAATAGTTTCTTCTACGGGTTCTCGAGACAATGCATCAATAATTTGCACAACACGCTCAAGTGCTGTACCTAATGATGAATGTTCAATATGTCCAATGACCACAGGTTGTTTTGGAGATAGAAGCTTCGCAAGTTCTCTTGAAGATCTCCCCTTCAGTTTGTTTACATAAATCTCTGGAGCTGCGAGAACACGAGCGAGTTCCTGAACTCTATTTACCTTTGAGCTTAGAATCTCGTTAAGCATTTCATCAATGTCAATTCTGCTGTCTATTTTGGCTGCTAATTCTTGAAGTTCTTTATATGCTTCTGTCAATCTGAGTTCAAGGGGATCAATATCACCTGAGCGTGCAGCTTGAATCATTTCGAACACACGCATGGCAAGACTACCATTTTCACTCAACAATCAATCCCTCCTATTGTGCTTTGAACTTAGGACTCTCAATAATCACAGATGGATCTACTCCGTTTGGAGACACCACTCCCAAGATTTTGTCTGCGTGTTTCAATAGGTGAGTGCTCTTTGCTGGCGTGAGTATGATAAACTGACTTCTACGTGACGCATCGTGAAATAGTCTACTGACAAGTTCGGTGTTTGTTGCATCAAGGAATGTATCTACCTCGTCCATGATATACACGGGTGCTGGATTGAAACCTTGCAATGCAAGAATTAGACCGATCGCAATAAGAGACCTTTCGCCTCCAGAGCCAGCACTTATAGCTCCAAATCCCTCGGATTTAATTCGTGATTGGAACTCGACACCGTATTTACCATCTCTCAGAGCCAGCTCGAATCGAACACTTCCAGGGAATTGTACTCGCCCCAGAACTTGGTTGACACCCTTCTCAACATTGCGAAGGGTTTCATTCATTCCATTATGGTACTGTTCTCTGATATTGCGTACAGCTGACTCTGCTTCATCCAATTCTTCAGTCAACTCAGCTACACGTACAATGAGTGTCTTGAGTCGACCTTTCAGCTGATTTTCTGTATGAGCGACGGTTTCTGAAACGTCTTGATAATCATCCAAAATATGGCGTATTTTCACTAGGTCGCTTCTTACTACATCAATCGCGCGGATGTTTTCAGGTCTTTCCTTATTTTGAAGTTCCTGTTCTAACAACTCTAGATCATACTCTAGATTGGTCAACAACCTCTTTGCCTGCAGGACTTCTAGACGTCTGTCCTTCAAAATAAGATTGAGTTCTACAAGTCGTTCGCTCAAAGACCTCATCGTATTTTTAGCGTCATCAAACTCCTGCTTTGCCGACGCCTGAGCTTCGCGCGTCTTTGCTGCACTCTCTCTCAGAACTTCGATTTTTTCCAGAATTGCTGATGTTGTGTCCTTTGACTTTTTCATTTCATTTCGTAGGTCTGAGAGACTTTCTGAAAGCATTGTTATATTCTCAGCTACTCGTCGAAGTTCTTGTCTCTTTAGCTCCTCATCCCTATCCGTAGCATGAGCTTTGTTGTCTACCTTGGTCAGGTCGCTTTGTACACGTCTATGTTTGATTCTAACTGCTGACTCTTGACCTACCAATCTGCTCCTTTCTGGTGGTTGTGTACCATCAAGTTTCCTGAGATTCCTTTCGGATTTTCCATATTCACGTTGAAGTGTTTTCAATTCATCATCTATGGAAGCCAATCTCTCCTCAAGTTCTGGTATGCTTTCGTTCAACTTGCGCCGCCTCTCCCAAGTCGAACTCCAACGAGTCATTTGTCCAAGGAGATCCATTGTTTCTTCCCGTTCTGTAGAGAGAATTTCGAGCCTACTCATAATTTCTGTTACATGTTTACGTTCATTTGTCAGATTCTTTTCCTGCTTTTCTAGACGTGTCTGAAGAGGTGCTGTAGAAACTAATCCTGATGGTTCACTCTTTGGATGACTTACAATTTGTGTGTTCTGAGGTATCGTGACATATCCGTCAAAAGTAACTACTTTCTTGTTGTGGCTTACAGAAAGTCTGGCTGCTGTTTGAACATTCTTCACTAGGATAAAATCACCAAACACTCTACGGAAGAGATTCTGTATGTCCATGTCTACAGTTAGTCTGTCCCAGAGCCAGCCGTCAACTCCAACTCCATGGGGAAGTTCTGGTCTTTTATATTCATCATCTGTTTCTCTTAGGAATATTATTGGAGATGGTGCTTCAGCATTATTTCTCAGCTTCAGCATTAATTGGTATTCTGACTGGTCTGTTACAATAAAGGCTAGGGGTAAATTGCCTGATAGAACAGCTTCTACGGCTGTAGAAATATCGTCTTCAGCAATGAACATCTCGATGAGCGGTCCCTCTACAGATTCCAGTTCATGTTCTTGGATAGATTCTTTCAATTCTCTCACTGAATCTGGAATTCTTTTCGAAGTTTCAGAAAGCTTAACCTTGATTTCATCAATCTCTTTCTGTAATTGCGCAACCAGACTTGTCTTCTTGAACCTCTCTTCATTCAGAGCTGCGATTTCTCTCTCAAGTTGAGATTTTCTCGCAGTGAGTTCCTTCTCATCTGTCTTCTCAATTTTATCCCAAACTTGAGACCATTTACTCTCGATAGATTGAAGCTCCGCTTCTTCTACTTGGATACGTTCTCGTAGACTTCTCATCAGAAGATCCTTGCCTTCTATCTCTGCTTGGAGCGCTTTGTATAGACCATGAGCTTCAGCTCGTTTGGTGTTCCATTCAGCAAATGCAGCAAGTTCATCTTGGATTTTGGACCGTTCCTCTTCCAATCCCTCAAGTTCTTCACGCAACTCTCTCTGCCTTTGCATATACTGTTCCTTTGCGGCTGATACTCTGTCAAGGTCTTCTCGCAGTTTCTCTTCTTTCCTTTTCTCCGCTCTAACATTGCTTTCTAATTGTCTAAGTTCCACAACCTGCTTCTTTGAATCTCCTTCGAGTTTCGCGAGATTCCTTTCTTCTTCATCTATCTTCGCCTCAATTCTACCGATCTCAGTCTGCAAACCTGCTAGTCTTGTTTCGATTCTAGTACTCTCTTCCTCTTGCTCAGAAATCTGACCTTCAATTATTGATTGTTCTTCCAGTATTCCAACAAGCCCAGATTCTTTAGATTCTATCTCATTTTTTGTCTGTTCCATTCTAACTGAGAGGTCATCATACGAAGACCATTTACGCTCCTGTTCAAGTTCATGTTCCTGTTCCTGTAATGCTCTCTTCTTCTCAAGTCTGGTTATGTCATGCTGCAATAATTCTAGTTCTCGTTCAACAGTCTTAGATTCAGTAAGAGCTGTTTCTAATTTCTGACGACTCTGAGTCACTTCAGTTTCCTGAAGTCCTATCCTATCTCGAAGAGTATCAAGTCCTGTTCCTTCTTCAACGAGTCTCCGGACTTCAAATGGATCCATCTCTCGAATAGCATTGATACGCTCTTGAGGCATGAACACAAGTGGGTTATCTGTGTCTAACCCAAATCCCTCCACCAAGAGTTTGTGTTCAGCAGCTTTTACACGTTTTCCGTCAACATAGGCTCGAGGAATTCCGTCACGATCGATTTTCCGTAGGAATTTCCTACTCTGACCATTCACTTTGACAGTTACTTCAACTTCTGCTGTATTTGCACCGTGTCGAATGAAATCACTCCATTTGCTATACCTATTCTCTCTCTGATTAGAGCCAAGCGCAAACTTCAATGCATGGAAGATAGATGTTTTGCCTGAACCATTTGGTCCTGCAAGTACAGTGAGCCCTCTGTCAAACTCTACGCGTCCTTTGTAGAAGGACAGAAAGTTTCCCAATCTGGCCGATGTGATGTAAACGCTGTTTTCACCCATCTATTCATCTTCCCATTATTCTATGAAGTCTATCGCTACTCTTTTTTGCTCTGAGAAGCCGAGTGAGTCGGTCTTCTGCTGAGCCCGTTAGTAGAAATGGATGTCTGCTCAGAAACTCCCTATCTTTAACAGAGAGAGGGAGTCCTTCATTCAGAACTTCTATCACCCTTTGAGTTTCCGCATAATCTTCACCCACAGCCATTAGATAGAGCTGGTCCAGAAACTCATCTGGATACTCCTCACTTATTTTGCTGAGTTCTGGTTGTGGTGCACCCTTTGTCTTCCTTACTAGATTTTCAAGAAATCTTGAATCACTAAATGCTACCACCCCACTGTTCTCAATGAGTTCCTCAATTTTCTCTCTCGGAATCTCACTTCCCTCTACTTCTTCTGTCATGTAGAGACTCATTGCTAGGTGATTCATATCTGAGAATCCCCAACCCTCAGTCAATTCCGCAATGACTGACACATCGAGGTCTTCTCTATCTTTCAAGACTTGTTCAAGAAGTCTAATCCTATCTTCAACGGATGTGCCTTCTACAATGTAGGTTCTATCAAAAAGTGAAAGAAGCTCTCTGTCCACTTGTTCTGGTCTTGTAGTAGCAGCAATGATAATCACTTCATCCGCACTCCAATTTGTGTTCTTGATCTCGTCCTGAACCATGACAGACTGAAAGGAATCTCGTGGACTAATGACTTCCAGTTTCTCGATATACAGTAGTGAGGGAGAATTCCTTTTTGAAAACTCAAACCCTACTCTGAGTGACTCAGAGCCCCTTTTGCTCTCGTCAAGAACTCCTTCCATTTTGAAAGTGACGATTTTGATTGGCACCTCCCGTGCGAGAAAGTGAGGAAATGCTCCGAAATCGGTTCCTGGTGGTCCAATAAGTAAGACTCTTCCTCCAAATATCAGTCCTCTATCATCCATCTTCACCTTCAACACCTCATAACGTCTGAGAAGCTGCAAAAACTCTGTTGCGAAGGTGACTACGGAATACTGACTAACTCGTTCAGTTGGAACCTGTTCAGGAGTGGTTAGTGTAACCATTTCAACGAATTCTCTTTCTTCGCCCAACTTTCAACCCCACTGACTGCTGGCTTCTCGGTCGTTCCCCCGAAACCATATTACGTCTTCGGACATGGTACAATTTCGCGCCGAACAATATACTCACCGTATTGTAAGAATATCACAGTTAGGCAATGATAGTATGCTCATCCTTGACTTCTGTTTGTATTCGTCTGGAGGAGAGTACCCATAACGGAATCCCAATTCCCAACCAAATAATAGTATCACCAATAGTGGCCAGGACAAAATTCAGTCCTTCTGGATCTAACCAGAACTGTCCCAAATTCATCATTTTGATGAGTGGAAAAATCAACAAAAAGCCAAAGATTCTTTGGAGGAATACTTCATTCACTCTGGATGCGTATCTTGGGCCAATAAAGCCTCCAATAATCATTCCAATTCCCATTATCAAACCGTAATATAAGAAGACTAACAGTTGTTCACTTTGAGCTAAATAGAAGTAATTCACCACAGAACCCGCTGATGTTGTGAAGATCATTGTGAACATCGATGTAGCTGCTGCCATTATCATCGGAAATCTCAAGACGATGTACAGAACTGGAACTATGATCGTTCCACCACCTAGACCCAGAAGACCTGCTGAAACACCTGCCATGAATATTGCGATTATTGTTGCTGCTAGTTTTATTTTGTCCAACTCAGAAAATCCAATCTTCGTTTTTTTCCGATCTTCAATTTCAGAATCATCTCCTATTGCGAAGATCAATTTCAGTGCGACAGGGATCAAAATTATACCAAAAAGATAGCGTAAGATATGCGCATGCGCGGCTATTGTTCTAAAGAAGATACCAACAAAGGTTCCTGGTATCGTAGCGATAACTGATATAATTCCCACCTGATAATCTATCAATTGAGAGTTCTGTCTGTAATATACTATGGTGCTCACAAATGCAATAAAAAGCGCTGATAGTAAAGATGCTGCAGAGGCTACTTCTGCAGTAAGTGCAAACAGAATGATCAGAAGTGGTGTCTTGAAAGCACCACCACTAATTCCAGTCATGGCTGCAACGATTCCAATACCGACTGAAATTAGTACGATTACAATGAAGTCGATTATGAGTTGTTGCACACTGATCAATCCTGATACGGTGTTATTCTTTTACTTCAAAATAAATTGTTCAGTACGCTAGAATATAGGTTCATTCGCGCCCTTCTGTGCTAGGTTCATAACTGTTAAGACTGACACTAACTCTTGCCAGGTGGTTCTGATGAGCATCCAAAGCAAAAAACTTCGAGAGCAGGTAATGAATGTCATCGCAACAGTAGAGAGTCGAGGTCTCTTTGTACATTCATCTGACCTTGAAATCAAATACAGTTCTTCAGGTTCCTCAAAAGATCAGGTGAAAACTGCCAAGCTGCCACTAATTGTTGGCACATGCGTATTGAATGCCTTGGTTCCAAGATCTGCAATGCTGCTGGTTGGTGGTCACGGTGGAGGAAAAACCACACTAGCAAAAATCTTGGGTCGCATGATGACTGGAAAGTCTCTTGACGAGATAGAAGATGGCATTCTGAGAGGTCATCCTCAGTTGACTGAAGAGAAGATGATAGCGACGCTCAAACCTGGACCTTTGATGAAGGATGGTCTGGAAGTTGTTGTGTGGAGAAGATTTGTAACTAATTTCTTCAAGATTATTGATGAGGTCAACAGACTCACGCCTCATGCTCAGAATATTCTACTATCGCTTTTGGCTGAGGGCGAACTGAAATATTATGATGAAGTGAAGCGTTGTGAAGAATTCTGTCTTTACGCAACATTGAATCCAACTGATGCAGGAACATTCGATATAGGTCCTCCATTTCTAGACCGTTTTGGAATCGCAGTTCCCATAACTATGCCAACTGTTAATGACTTGGAGCTGATTCTCGCATCACGAGACGATCGTCTTTTTGGTTATGATGAACTCTGGCAAGTACCTGCAGTATTAACAGAGGAAGACTTACTCACAATCTGGAATTTAGCTGACAAGGTTTCTGTATCGCACGAGGCTTCAGAGTTCATGCGGTCAGTCGTGAGGGAATTTGGAGCATGTATACGAGCTGACAAGAGTCAATCAACAGGTCTCACAGTCGAAACTGGTCTTTGTGATGGATGTCATTTTAATACAGCGAAGAGCGTGTGCAATAAAGTCATCATTCCCTTGAGTGTTCGCGCGGCAAAAGACCTGAATAGGTATTCAAAGGCGGCTGCATGGCTAGTGGGAGCTACAGAAGTCAGCGTGGAAATTGTCAAGTCACTAGCTCCTCTTGTTTTCTGGCACAGGACACAATATGTTAGAGATGAGCTAGATAGGTCTCCCTACTATGGAGATATCTTTGAATACACTAAACATCTCGTTGAACTTGCAATATCCCGCTTTGTTCAGAGAGAACCCGCAATCGCGATAATGGACTCGATGAAACAAGGCAAGGAATCAAAGGATGCGATGAATGAACTAAAAGAGATGGGGAAAAGCGATCTTCTTGTTCGTCTAGACCACATCGCATTAGCAAAGGCATTGAAGAAATCAGGATATCAAAAGATGGTCAAGAATATTGAGAAGTGTATTAAGAACCAGAACGTTGCGGAGTTGACTACTATCTATGAAGATCTGCTGAAGGATACTGATTTTCCAAATCGGAGTATGCTATTGAAACAAGTGTCTGAGGCTCTTCATAAAATCACACTTACACAATTTGCTATCAACTTTGAGCAGTGGCAGGATCTTTGGACAACAATTAGTCTTCAATTTCCAAAGCTGACCAGTATTTTGAAGGAAACCTTGAATCCTCCAAAGAGGAAGATAGTTCGAACTGATGGACTTACTGTTGTAATCTATGTAACAGGTGACAAACCTGAATCTGCTGTATTTCTTGAGATATCTGGAGGAACAGCAGCATTGAATCTAAAGAAAGAAATTGAAAACCAAGTGGGAGAATGAATCAGATGTCACGAACCTCTGAAAGCACCTCTCATGAACGAGGACTCATAGAAGTTGCCCAAAGAGCATGGGGACAAGCATTAACTGATTTCTACCATCCTCCACTTCCGGAACCGAAAATTGAGAACACTACCGAAGCCTCCAGTTTCTTCTATATTGATTCAGTTAGCTGGACAGTTCATCTGAACACAGCAGGAGTTCCACTCTATATGGATTCAAATGAAGCAGAACCTTATCTTCGGTCGGTTTGCCAGCACGAGATCCAGCACTACTTGCTCTGTCCATACGATGGTGTGACGAATGGTTTGATGTTTGCAGCTGCTAGAAGGAAAGTGAATGACGCAACTGCAATGTTTGTTTGTAACCTATATGCTGATCTCGTTGTTGACTCCAAACTTTTGAAACGATTTCCTACATTGACTCATAGTAGAATAAGCGCATCAATTCATGACTCTGCACTAAGGATTCGAGATCATAGTCTCCTGTGGACTTTGATTGCAGCAACATATCGTGCTATGTGGGGGTTTCCGATTCCTGCTTTGGCTTCCGTTGATGAAAGAGCATTTGAAGCTGCCAAGAAGATTACTGATGTAGCTCGCAAGTCAATTGACAGTGAACCTAAGTGGCCAAAAGCTTGTGAAAATATAGCAAGAATAATTGCAGAATGGCTGCCTGAGGATGAAGAAGACCAGCTTCCTGGAATAGGAGATTTTGGTGGATCTAGCGATGCAAGACATGAAGGAAAAGGAGAAGTTGGTTCTGATTTTGTTGTTGTACCTCAAGATGTTGATGCTGTGATGGGTAATCCAATTGAAGTTAGAAATGGCGATCTTGCTCGAAAGTGTCTTGATGCTGAATCGATGCGGGATATTGATGGAGAGATGGAGCGACTTGCTGTAGAGATTGAGCAACTGGGAGGAGATTTAGAGGATCTAGAAGGAGTGTATCTTACTGCAGGCATCGGATCCCCGAGGAAAGAGTGGATTCGATTCTGGTATAGAGCAAAAGCGCAAGGGAATCTCCGCATTGAAGTGGTTGAGCAGAAGTTTTCAGGTTCAGCTCCGCTAGCTCCTCAAGTCTGGAGACTAGGTGATCCCGTTGAAGAACTTGATATTGTGCAGTCCTTACAGACTTTTCCTGTTCTAATTCCAAACAAATCAACACGCAAATGGCTAAAGGTTGAGTCTCTTGGAATTGAGAGATCCAAATCACTTCCGGACATGCTCATTGTGATTGATTCAAGCGGATCTATGACTTGGGGAATGCGTTCGAAATCTGTTTCTGGATCCTATCATACTGCACTTGTTGCTGCGTTTGCAGCAATAGAGGTCGCTCTACAGAAGGGCTCGAGGATTGCTGCAATAAACTTCTCTGATGGTAGTCGATCAAGCAAGTGGTCTTCTAACCGAGAGGAAGTAGAACGAATACTACTAGCGTATCAGGGGGGCGGTACCGTGGCTCCTACAAAGAAGATTGCTTCTGTGTGTGAGGATGCAGAATCACAAGTAATGGTAATCATGATTACTGATGCAGAGATTGCCAACTGGGACAAATTTATTGATTCCATTCGAACACTCACTAACAAAGGTCACAACCTATTCATCTTCCATATTGGAGGAGGATCTGGGAAACGTAAGAGTAGGATTCAGAGAGCTCTTGAAGAAGCGGGAGCCAATGTCTACCCAATCAAATCCACCAAGGACCTTCCTAGTCTTGTTATCAGGGAAGTCCACAGAGTTTACGGAAGATGAACTATCTATTCAGATTCTTCTGTTTCATCTTCAGATCCTGGTTGTGGCTGTCCTGTCAGATACGCTTGGATTGACCTAGCTGCAATTCTACCTGCACCCATAGCCTCGATGACTGTTGCTGAACCAGTAACTATGTCTCCTCCAGCCCACACTCTGTCAACACTTGTACGATTATTCTTGTCAACTTCGATGTACCCCCATCTATTCAGCTCAAGATCTGGCATTGTGTTGATCAGTAATGGATTTGCTCCAGCACCAATAGATATGATCACTTGATCACACTTGAATTCGAAGTTAGATCCCTCTATTGGCAACGGTCTCCTTCGCCCACTGGCATCAGGTTCACCAAGCTCCATTCTTATACATTCCATTCCTGTTACTTTTCCATCTTCACCCAGGATTCTTACTGGATTAGTCAGTAATTGAAATTCCACTCCTTCCTCTTCCGCGTGATGCACCTCTTCTGCTCTGGCAGGTAATTGTTCTCTTGCCCTCCGATAGACGATTGTGACATGGGCGCCTAGTCTTTTTGCTGTGCGAGCAGAGTCCATTGCCACATTACCACCACCCACAACGCATGTGTGTTTTCCAGGAGGTAGAGGTGAATCATAATCAGGAAATAGATATCCCTTCATCAAATTACTACGGGTCAGATATTCGTTTGCTGAGAAGACACCATTGAGTTCCTCTCCATCTATTCTCATAAAGGTTGGAAGGCCTGCACCAACTCCAATGTAGACCGCATCATATTCCTCAAGCAGTTCATCCATTGAAACTGACATTCCAACAACGTCATTCAGATTGATCTCGACTCCTTGCTTTTCGAGGTATTCTACCTCTGCCTTTACAATCTCCTTTGGTAGTCTGAATTCTGGTATACCATAGACAAGAACCCCTCCAGCTTCATGGAGCGCCTCGTAGATAGTAACTCCATGGCCTTCAAGGATGAGGTCTCCTGCGACAGTCAAACCAGAAGGTCCGGATCCAATAACAGCTACTTTCTTGCCACTGGATTTTGGTTTCTTTGGAATTTCAACTAGATTGTTCATTCTCTCATAATCTGCAACAAATCGTTCGAGAGCACCGATGGACACTCCACCATACCTTTTGAATAGAGTACACGATCCCTCACATTGAGTTTCTTGAGGACATACTCGACCTGTTACTGCAGGAAGCACATTTGTTTCTTTAATTAGACGAGCTGCCTCCACAAACTTGCCCTCTGAAACCAATTTGAGAAACTCAGGTATCTGCACACCTACCGGGCATCCACCAACACAAGGTTTCTTCCTACAATCAAGACATCTCACTGATTCTCTCATCGCCATTTCAGGAGTGAGTCCCAGAGGTACTTCTTCGAAATTAGCTGCTCGAGTATGAGGATTCTGTTCAGGCATCTTAGACCGAGGTATCGCCATTCTTTCTTTGGGAGTCAGTTTCTCCGTCATCTAGGCAACCTCCTTCTGTGTTTGATTCTCTTTCAGAATCGCACCATCTTGTCTGCATCTGTGAAATTGAAAGGCAAGGTTTTCTTCAACAACATATGCCCGTTTTCTAGCAAATACTAGATCCCAGTTCACTTTGTGCGCATCAAAATCTGGTCCATCCACACAAGCAAATCTTGTTTCGCCTGCAACTTCGACTCGGCAGACTCCACACATTCCTGTTCCGTCTACCATCAGGGTGTTTAGAGCAGCAATCGTCGGAATGTTGTGAGGTTTAGTTCCCTGGCTGGAAACCATCATCATGTAAGTGCAGCCTACAAAGTGAGCATGGTCAATCTTACCTTCTTTTTCAAGAATGTGTGGAAGAGCTTCCTTGACATGTCCCTTTATTCCTCTTGAACCATCACCAGTCACAATATAGAGGTCATCCACGACTTCCCTCAGTTTTTCCTCGTTATACACAATGTATGAGGTTCGCGCTTCGAGGAGACCTATGACTCTATTTCCTACATCTTTGAATGCTTTAGCAAGGGGATAAATTGCACCGAGACCATAGCAACCACCTCCAAGAAGGACTGTGCCCCATTTTTCGATGACTGATGGTCTACCAAGCGGTCCGACGACTGTGTGGACCGAGTCACCAGTCTTCATTCGCGAAAGTTTCATGGTCGAAACACCCGCCTCAAGATAAAACACAGTTATCGTTCCAGCCTCAGCATCCCAATCAGATAGAGTGAATGGAACTCGTTCACCCACCTCATCAGGTATTAAGATGATGAATTGACCTGGTTTTGCGCGTCTAGCAATTGCTGGTGCTTCGAGCACAAGTCTATGTGTATTGGGAACGACTTCTTCATTCACTAGAATCTTGCCACTCATTTGGATACCTCCTTTGCATTTGCCTTCTCCAGTCGTTTGATGAGGTCATCAAAGGATTCTTTGATTTCAGGTCTGTCACGATTGGGTAATGCTTCAATGAAGGTTGCCAAATCTTGGATACGTTCTGCTAGCGT
>JBHLRQ010000003.1:0-78503 GCA_048882385.1 Candidatus Thorarchaeota archaeon
GGTCTAAGCTCCACAAAAGCTGCCAATATTGTTGCTGCTGCCAAGGAGCTTATTCATTCCCAGGAACTAGCTCGTATCACGGGTGAACCAGATGTGATTGAGCAAATTATTTCTGCCAAGACATCCACAAAGATGGAAACACCTGAGAAGAAGAAAGTAGAGAAGAAGCCCGCAGCTAAGAAACCCAAGAAGAAGCCTGTTCCAAAGAAAGCTGCAACGAAGAAGAAACCTGCAAAGAAACCAAAAGTTCCTCCAAAGAGGACGAAACCCAAAGCCGTAAAGAAAGAATCTGGCTTACCAGTTCCAAAAGCAGTAGCAGAGTTTGCTGTCGAGATGAAAGAGAAATGGGCTACTGCTGAGAAGCAGGCAAAGTCTCCGGAATCTGAAGATGCAATACCACTGGTTGAAACAGTAGAGGTCGTGAGTCTGACTGCTGATGACACTACTGAGAGGATTGTTGATACTGCCTTAGATATTCTCAATGAAACAATGATGACAGGAAGACCGGCTTTTGATATTCCCAGTAGAGGAGGAGACAACATCGTTTGGGATGAAGTACGAGACCTTTTGCTACTTGGGATGAAGACAATTTCAAGACCCTATCACTCACTAGCATCAGTGGTTGATGCAACAAGAACAGCAAGGGTCATGGAAATTGTATTTAACCTCCTGAAGTCCAACCTACATGCTACCAAACGAGAGGTCTACTATAGTGATGTCAACCTCTTTAGAGAGCAGAAATATAGTGACAAGATCATTGAAGATGTTGCTTCAATGATTCAAACTACACGAGATAGTATTCATGTCGTTGCTTCAGCGCGAGGATCTGCAATGGGTCGAGTGACAATTCGAGATGGTGGTGATCTCATTGATCTCACCAAAATGGGAACAGGTGGATGGGCTGTAACTCCCTTCTTGGATCAGCTCGAGATTATTGAAAGTGATGCAGAATTCATTATCCTTTCAGAGAAGGATGCAGCAGTCATGCGACTAGCAGAAGCCAAGTACTGGAATCGCCAACCCTGTATAGTGCTTACGGGAAAAGGATCAGGTGACATAGCCACAAGAGCTTTCTTGAAGATGTTAGTCAAAGAGTTAGAGATTCCTGCATTTGCACTTGTTGACTCTGACCCATATGGACACTATATCTACTCAGTATTCCTAAGAGGAAGTAAACGCCTGAGTTACGAATCACCCTTCATTGCAACTCCTGAACTGAAACTCCTAGGTGTTTTGAGCAGAGACCTTGATGAGTACAAGATTCCAAAATCTGTGAGAATTCCGATGCAGCCTACTGACATTAAACGCGTCAAGGATATGTTGAAAGAACCCTTTGTAAAGCGAAACAAACCCTGGGTTGAAGATCTAGAACTCATGCTTAGATTAAAGGAGAAAGCTGAGATTCAAGCATTTGCTAGTCACAGCTTTGAATACTTGACTGACGAATATCTACCACAGAAGCTTGAATCCGGCGATTGGATATAGAAACAAAGAGTTTTCGTGCCACAAGTGAGCTCTTATTACTAGATGAGTATGAATTAGGCTAACTATAGAAAATTTCGAGGCATTCATATGATAGTTTCTAAAGTAGGCACAGAGGTCATTGATAGCCACGCACATTTCTTCACTTATAATACAATCAAGCGGTGGTTGGATAGTGGAGCATCTCTTGAACGAATGCAGAATAGAGTTTCTTTTCAGACAGACATGCCTGAACTTACTATACCCGATGAAAATTGGGACGCTGGTCAAATGTGGGCTGATGAACTTGATAAATATGGCATAACAGCAATTGGAATGATGATTGGTGAAGAAGTTTGGGATGAATTCAATGAAACTAGGAAACGCTTTCCTGGACGATTTTTAGGCTATGCAAATATCAATCCAGCAGAAGAGAAAGCAGTTGACATGGTGAAAAGAGCTGGAAAGGACGGATTTCAGGGAATTAAACTCTATCCGAGCTCATGGGATTTTCACGCTTATGATGAACGCGTCTATCCAATATTCGAAGAAGCAAAGAAACAGAATCTATTAGTTATTCTGCACTTTGGAATTACTATCGGTAGCCAAGCTAATTTGCGATTTGGGAATCCTCTTGATATTCAGAAACCTGCTCAAGACTATCCTGAGCTGAATTTTATGATTGCCCACTTTGGAGCTGGATTCTTTCGGGAGGTTCTCATGCTAATGTATCAGACTCACAATGTCGTGATGGACACAAGTGGCAGCAATAGTTGGATGACATATCTACCATATGATCTTACAATCACCAAGATTTTCGAACGGGCGCTCAAGGCAGGTGCCTCCTGCAGGGTTGTTTTTGGTACTGATTCCTCCTTCTTCCCTCGTGGATTCCGATACAACATACTCGAAGAGCAATACAAAGCTGTAAGATCACTCCTACCCCAATTCAACTATACCCAAGATGATGTGGATTTGATATTCCGGAACAACATTCTCAGACTGACCGGATTTAAACCGAGAACAATTCTCAAAGGTTAAGCTTTCCTGATTTTCTTATCAAGCCCTTTGAGTCTCTTTCTATCTTCGCCTTCACGGAATTTTGCAGCTGCTTCTTGGTATTTTGCTAATGCGTCTCGGGAGCGCCCCTCCTTTGAGAGCCGGTCTCCTTCTGACTCGAGATATTTACCCCACTCAACGTAGGCCTCGCGAACTTTTGCAGTGCAATTTGCTCTCTTTTTCGCATCTGTGCTAAACATATAGAGTTCTCTTGCCTTTCTGAATTGGACAATTGCCCACTCGTACTCACTTGCCTTTAGATGGTTCTCCCCTTGCTCAAAATGAAACATCGCCATTGCATCATAGCCCGTGTCTACACGCTTGGTACTCTCCTGCACACCTTTCTCATTCCCAGCTTTTTCGAACAACATCTTTGCCATCTCAAACGATTCAATGGCTTTCTCGTGTTCGTTTTCTTTGAGGTGATGCATACCGTGTTCAAGTCTGGCTCTACCCATTGCGTCGAATACGTAATCTGGGTATTCAAAATCGTCGGATGTCAAATCAATGCCGCAGTTTGGACACGCAGGAATCTCGAGTTCTCTCAGAGGGGCTGGTCCAATTTTAGATGGTTTTCCAACTACAACATCAATGAATGTTCTTGTCGTACTTCCTCTGCCTTCGGGAAATAAGTGCTCTACTGCCTCCTTTGTTTCCTCGCGGACTTCACTAGGAACGCCATCCGGGAAAAGATGATCGAGCGCCTCTTCTGTTGTCACAGGTACTTCTTCTGCATAGACTCTTGGAGGTTCAATTTCTGTGAATGGCATTCCAACCTTGATCTCATCTTTGTCCCATTCAAGATCAGTACTTCGACCTCCAGAATCCTCAACCTCGACAGGATTCTCTTCTAGTAGTGATAGATCCTCTGCTTCTGCAGTGTCAGCGACGGGTAATGTACTATCATCCCAACTCAGGTCCGCCTCTTTTGGATCTATATCGACAGCTGACGGTGGTTCTTCCCAACTTAATTTGTCATCTGTTAATTTATCAGGTGCCGCTGGAGTTGGTTCATCTGACACCATTTCTTCAAGAGCTGATTCCTCAAGACTTGGAAGCGCGTCGCTATTGTCTTCAGTTTCATCCATTATTGATTCTCCTAGTTCTGATGGCGCAAGTGGGACATCATCAGGTATCTGATTTCCACAACCAATGCAGAAGGTTGAACCTCTCCTTAGCCTTTTTCCGCATTTTGGGCAAAGTATCTGGTCCTGCATTTTAAACCCGCAATCCCGTAGTTTACAGTTCAGACTGCATATTAGACTCTGATGTTTTACATATGAACAATCTTCGTACAAAACAACTAATTGCGTATTTCGACTCATAAAGGTATAAAGAGTAGAAAGTAGGTTGTCCATGAAATAGCAAAAGCTATGATAACACCACCCACTGACTGCTCAATTGTATGTTGTTTCAGAATCATTCTAGCCCATATGACTAATGCCCAAACTATTACAACAAGAAATGCAGGAAAACCAAAAACATAGATTAGTGCAGCACCCGGACCTCCTACACCAGCTCCATGTACAGATATTTTCCATTTGAAACTAACAAGAGTAACTCCCAGGGTGACAGCAAAATATGCTGCTGCTAGTGTACTCATTATGTGACAGCTTAGATAGCTGTATACAGAAAACGCAAGGATGTCACACATCATTGAGAATATGAAGAATTTTGTTCTACTCTCTCTTACCGACACATCTAGGTCCACATTCCCTCTCCACGCTTCAAAAACGATTGGGACAATAGGAAGGATGACCATTATTATGATACAGAGGAGAATTGATGAGAGTGGATCAAGAATTGGTCCTAGACCAATTGGAGACATCAAAGAAAAGATGATTCCTACGTATAAATTGACTAGTGGAGCTGGAGTAACCCTCGAAATTACGCGTGAAATTGTGACACGTCGTCCACTCAATTCTAGCAGTTCATCATGGTATTTCACTAGAGTCACCGGATTAATTTTGAGAATTCAATCCATATCTTCAATCTTTTCTTTGAAATCTTAGTCACGGCTTATATTCTTCTCAATATCCTGTCTTCTTCAGACATAGGCAATCGCTACATCAAGCTACTGGTTATATGACAACAAGCTTTTTCTTTGTCCATTTATCACCTTTGAGATACCAGAACACCATGAAACTGCTAGGATGTGTACTAAATACATGACAGCGATGCCCAAACGTGAGATTTTCGAGCGGATTATCCAGAATATTACAAGCAAGTTTCCTGATGTTTATGCAGCTCTATTCATTAGTCCTGAGGGATTCCCAATCAACACATGGGGAGTTACCCTCGAAAGAGCTGAAGAGATTTCTGCTCTTCTCAGTGCTTTGATTGGTAAGACTTGGGAGATTGTTAGGGGTGTAAAAGAGGGTGGTGAACTCGCTTTCATTCAAATTCAGACTAATTTGGGTGGAATTAGAATTGCACCGCAAGAGGAGTTCATTCTTGTTACACTAACAAGAAGCTAATCGAACAATTGTTGTCAAATGATATAGCCACATCACTCGGTTTATTCACTAGTGCTATTTTTATACTGAGTCAGACGATTCTATGATGTCAACATACCTACTCAATCTAAACAAATAATGAGATTGAATGATATTGGGAGGTCTTCTTGATGTCACCAAAGAAGAAAGCAGATGACGAAGACGAGGAATTAGACTACGAAGATTTCGAAGGAAGCGAAGAAATATCGAATGATGAAATTGGAAGCGATGAAGGTCTATCCGGACTAGAAGTCACGGATCTTCCAGGTGTTGGACCTGCAATCGGGAAGAGATTAGCAGAGAATGGCTACAAAAGTGTCGAAGCAATTGCTGTTGCGACACCCGGTGAGCTAGCGGCAGCAGGCTCTATTGGTGAAACTACCGCGACAAAAATAATCAAGGCTGCTCGTGAGATGTTAGAGATTGGCTTTGAAACTGCAGATTTGCTCCTTGAAAGACGAAAAACTGCAGGTCGTATAAGTACTGGGTCAAAAGCACTCGATGAAATGTTTGGCGGCGGACTGGAAACACAGAGTATAACTGAGATGTACGGTTCATTTAGATCCGGAAAGACTCAGATGGCTCATCAACTCGCAGTCAATGTTCAACGTTCTCCAGAGGAAGGAGGTCTAAATGCAACTGCAATCTATGTTGACACAGAAGGCACCTTCAGACCAGAACGACTGGTGGATATGGCTGAGGCACATGGCATGGATTCAGCCAAGGTTCTCAAGAATGTTGTTTGGGCCAGGGCATACAATTCTGATCATCAGATTCTCCTCTGTGATCAAGCAATGGAAATGGCAACTGATTACAACGCAAAACTCCTTGTTGTCGACTCAGTAACAAGTCATTTTCGAGCAGAATATACCGGTCGAGGTACACTCGCTGCTAGACAACAGAAACTCAACAAGCACTTGCATCATCTACAACGAGGTGCGGAGATTAATAACCTGGCTGTATACATTACAAATCAAGTGATGGCTAGACCTGATGCATTCTTTGGGGATCCAACAGCTCCTGTCGGTGGACATGTTTTAGCTCATGTACCTCAAACTCGCTGCTATCTAAGGAAGTCAAAAGGCGAACGCCGAATCTGTCGTCTTGTTGATTCACCAAACCTTCCGGAAGGTGAAGCAGTGTTCACTGTCATGAAGGAAGGAATACGTGACGTTGCTTAATCAATGATTAAGAAGATGGTTTAGAATGACCATCTTCTTTCCATCATTCAAAGTTTGCAGATTCAATTATACTAAGAACTGATTTTTCCCAGCCTTCGAGCCTATCAGGACTTGACGGATAATCACTGTAAAGTTTGATAATCTTCTTCATGAGTCCAGCTGCTTTCTGAAGTTTCAGGAGTAATGAGATCCGACCAGCTCCTCGTTTAACACGTTTCATTTTATCCGTAATACTAAGTGAGAGACCATCACCCCGATTTGCCGCCATCAAATCATTTGCTTCAAGAAGTCGCTTCTCAAATCCATAGTCCATATCCTCATCGGAAACAGATTGAAGTAGACGTCGGAAAATCTCTAGAGATGCAAGTCTTCTACCAAAGTTACTCAGATAGCTAATATTGTATTGCCAAAGTCCCTGGGCTTCAAGGTTCCTTCGTGCTATTGCTCCTTTGATTACTTCTCCGAGGATAATTCCTGCTCGCATCCCGGCTCCTATTCCGCCTCCATGAATTGGATTTACTTGACAAGCTGCATCACCAACAAAGGCAACTCCATTTGCTACTAGACTCTTGATTGGCCTTCTTACTGGAACAGCACCTCCTTTACCATCAATTAGTTTGCTGTCAAATAGAAGTGGATATGATTCTTTGAATTTTTCAAAGTGCACTTTTGGAGAGCCTTTACCTTTCCCACCTGTTATGCCAACTCCTGCATTAACCTCTTGCAAGCCCTTTGGAAAAATCCAAGCATAACCTTGTGGTGCGACATCTCCACCCAAAAGGACTCGTGCTACCTCTGGCTCAGCAAGGGGCATCTTGAGAGTAAGTATTTCTCTATAACAAAGAGCAATATCTTCCTTGGCTATATCCTTCTCTACTAATTCACTATCTATCTTGTTCCTAATTGTAGCTGCAAATCCACTTGCATCAACAACTACTTTGCATCGAATTATTTTCTCCTCGCCCGAGTCGTCTTTGTATTCGATTCCAGTGATTTGGCTTCCACGAATTGTTGGTCCTCCAACATGAGTTTCGGGTTGAAAAATTACTCCTGCATCGATGGCTTCTTTCAGCAGTCTTTGTCCAAAATTAAGTCGATTTACTGTCCATCCATCGAATTCAGTCCATCCCCGAACCTTTAGCTCATTAACCATACTGGGAGGATAAACATCAGCACCATGTATGACTGTGGAGATCTCGTCTCCCTCTGGATAATCTATTCCTGTTGCTTCAAAGTGTGATTTACTAACTTCATCTCCACACACTTTCTTACCAATGAGGTTTTTTGGTTTTCTATCCAAAAGTACTGTTTTTAGACCAAGTTCTGCACATCTTCTTGCAGTTACACAACCTGCCGAACCGGCTCCAACTATGATAACGTCAACTCTCTTCAATATCTATCGATGTTCTAGTGACGATTTGAGATTTAAATGCCTGCATGATTACCATGCATGTTGAACGGGCAAAACGGTTATCTATTCAAGGTACGGGCTTCGAAACATGAACTCCTTGGTTGTTGTTGGTCTTCAATGGGGTGATGAGGGAAAGGGTAAGATTGTTGACTTCTTATCTGAAGAATTTGACATTGTTGCACGTTTCCAAGGTGGTAGTAATGCAGGTCACACTGTGGTTGTAGGTGAAGAGGTTCACAAGTTTCGGATTATTCCAACAGGAGCTGTTAGAGGTAAATCGGTGGTCATTGGAAACGGTGTAGTTGTAGATCCTATTGTTCTCTGGACTGAGATTGAACAGCTAAGAGCTGTTGGCATTGATGTGAAGTTACTAATCAGTGATAGAGCCCACGTGATTACTCCCTTTCACGTTCAGATTGATGGTCTTCAAGAAACCTCGAAAGGTGAGTTGATGATTGGCACAACAAAACGAGGAATAGGTCCTACGTATGCTGACAAAGTATCAAGAATAGGTGTAAGATTCTGTGATTTCGTACAATATAATAAAACTGAACAATGGGAACTATTAGAGAAATCATCGAAGAATCGTATTGAAACTGTTTACAGAGCTGAGATTGACTCGTCTTCAGAAGCTGAGTTCTTCGAGAAAATTCAGAAACTGCTTCAATATGTTGGAGATTGTGGAAACTATCTAGAAACTGAAATGAAATCTGGAAAACGTGTGCTGTTCGAAGGAGCACAAGGAACACTTCTCGATATCGACCATGGAACCTACCCCTTTGTCACGAGTTCGAACTGTGTTTCCGCAAATGCTGCTACAGGCACAGGAATTCCATTTTCAAGATTGGATGCAGTTATTGGAATATGTAAGGCATATGTTACTAGAGTGGGAACTGGCCCATTTCCAACTGAACTAGAGGACAAAATTGGACAGCATTTACGAGACCTTGGAAAGGAATATGGTACAGTCACTGCTCGTCCTCGAAGATGTGGATGGCTAGACATGGTTGCTCTCAAATATGCAACTCGAATCAATGGTTGCAAATATCTTGCTTTGACTAAAGCAGATGTTCTTACAGGAGTGGATCCCTTGAAGATCTGTGTAGCCTATGACTATGATGGTTCAGAATTGCAAACACCGCCAGCAAATTCTCAGGAATATTCTGAAGTAAGACCTGTCTATGAGGAGATCGAAGGATGGTCTCGTCTTTCTGATGATATCTCCTTTGAAGAACTTCCGATTCAATTGAAGGACTATATTTCTTTCATTGAACAAGAAACTAGAACTCAAGTTGGAATTGTATCAGTCGGTCCCAAACGTTCTCAAACTATTATCATTCCGGAAGTGTTACCAATAGGTTAGACATGTTTTCTCTCAATCATTAGAATTGATAGAATAATCAATCCCGCAATCACAATCAACAAGGGTGGCACATAGTTTAGCAGGATTTCAAAGTATCCTAGAATCGTGGAGGGATCCAATGCAATTATCGTCAAATGACCCCACACAAGTAGAGAACCATATACGGCAAAAATGGGATATAAGATTGGAGCTCCAGTTATTACTAATAGCAAAATAATGACTGCAAGTCGATTTTTTGTTGGGTCAAATAAAGGAACAGGAATGGTTTCTTGGTCACTGATTTGAAAATAATAAAGTGCTAAGATTGTTGGAAACCGCATTTTGATTAATTCCAAAACTTGAACTCCAAGCTGAATTGAAAGGAATAGGAATGTGTGAACCAGCATATAGCTTAGAAGTAATAGATTGAGAATAGGATAATTCGGGTCAGAGAAAAGCTGAAGACTCTCTATGATTCCTACAAGAACTGAGAAATTGATTAAGAACAGGATGATATGTCCAAGTATTCCTTTCACATATCCCTGTGTTGATACCATCCGTATCCTTCCTAGTGGTCTTATCAGACTCCCAGCTTGAATGGTTTTGGAGGTTGCGTTCCTGACATTTCATCGAGAGGACCGAGTTGCTGTTGTTTCTCTATCGCTCTGGTCACCAAATCAGTAAAGAGTGGATTGATGTTTTCACCAGTCTTTGCTGATGTTTCATAATGCAGTACATCCAACCAATTTATTACCATTTGTGCTGCTTCCGGAGGTACTAATCTGTCCTCACGATCAATCTTGTTAGCGACCACTGCAACTACAGCGTTAGGACATACTGTGATGAACTTTGTGTACCATTCTCCAATGTCCAAGAATGTCTGTGGCCGAGTAACATCATAGACAATAATTGCCATTGATGCTCCAGCCATGTATCTACGTCTGAGCTCATTGTAAGTTGGTTGGCCAGCAAGATCCCACAAAACAACACGAGCGGTCACTGTGCTTCCACTGGGTAATACGACGTCTAGAGTCTTCAAAGCAAAAGTAGTTCCAATTGTGGCTATGTATCGTTCACTGAAACTATCCTCTGTATACCGCTTGATACAACTTGTCTTACCCACAGCGCCATCTCCCAGCGCTACGAGTTTGAACATGTGTGATATATCCGCAGTAGACATTATTTGACGTCCTATATTTCACTAGTACGTACTTCTGCCCGTGCCGAGAATATAAACTATCTGAGTATATCATGCAAAATATCGCATGTCCAGAATCGCATTATGGGTCTGGACAAATAACCCTTATACTGGACATTTTCTATATTCGGATGAATTTCCAGATGTGGTGATGGACTATGGCAGAACAATTTCTAAGCCGGTTGACCAAAATCGAAGAGAGCATTAACCAACTTGGAGAAACCTTGAAACGAATGATTACGATATTGGGTACGGTCACAGAGATCAAGTCGGAAGTGCGAGTTAGTAAGGAGGAGATAATTGCTGCTCTTGGAAGTCAAGCTGAAGCTACAGGTGGTGACAATCAAGAAGCCTTAGCATCGATGGTTGTACAGGAAGTAGGAGCAATTCGAGTCTTTGTACAGGAGTCTATGGAAACTCTTCGTAATGAAGTAACGAAGATTATTGAAAATCATCGTACTGAAATGACCAAAGTAATTGAAAGTATGCCTTCTCCTGCTGCTGTCCCCGCTGCTGCTCCAAAACCTACACCTCCACCTGCTCCAAAAGCTACACCTCCACCAACCCCTGTTTCAATTCCAACACCAGAGCCAGCACCGCCTCCTGAACCTGAACCCACTGCTCCTGCAACTCCCGCAGTGACTGAACCCGTTGGATCTTTACCAGCAGACAGAGCGATGCAAATTGCAGGTCATCTAGATTCTGTTGTCAAATCTCTGAAAATGGGCTGCAAGGCAGGTTCAGTCTTAGAAACTTTAGCTGAAGTAAAAGAAGCAATTACGAAGATAGTACCAAGTGATCCAATCATGGTTCATATCGATAGATGGTCTGGTGTCGTAGGCGGATATCCAAAACGCAAAGAACTTCAGGCCCGAGACATTCTGATGATAAAGAAGGAAATCAAAGCAGAAATTCCCAAATACAGACCTGCCTAATCATCACCTATTGGCCCACCATTAGCGATGAGCTTCATTGTCGCCAAAACTCTAATGACGTCAGTGGCAGTAATTACTCCAATGATGTCGTTCCCCTCAATAACAGGAATGCGTTGTCGTCCAGTTTGATTCATTAAGGTAACCGCCTGACCAATATCCGCTTCTGGACCTATTGTGACGACTGGTGTTATCATGATGTCCTCTAGAGTGAGAGATTGATATGATTCTTCAGAAAGAAGGTGTGCACTGACCATCTCTCGACGAGTAACCATCCCTACAAGAACATCTGCTTTTGTTACAAGAAGACTCCCTACATCTTCTGCAGCCATTAATTTAGCTGCCTCTTTCACCAAAGTGTCAGCCTCAGCGGTGATGATGAATGTAGTCATGAAGTCCCGTACTTGCAAATTCCTATTCACCTTTGTTTGAGTTTTTCACATTATAGGGCTCTTGCTTTCTGCAAGTGCTTTGGCCAGTACAACTTCCGCTGTACGTGAAAATACATTGTTAACTTCATCACCAGTCTTGGCTGATGTTTCAAAATACTCTGACTGGAACCAATCACGTAACATTCTTCCTGGTTCTGTGGGAACCATTCTTTGTTCTACAAGATCGATTTTGTTGGCACTTATTAGAACTGGCGAATCGGGACATACTTCCTTGAACGATTCAAACCAATTATTCATCGCCATGAATGTTTCGGGTCGCGTGACATCATATACGATAATCGCGGCAGATGCTCCCTTCATAAACTGCCTTCTTAACTCTCGATAGGTGGACTGTCCTCCCATATCCCACACATTGAGGCGAACTTTTCGAACCTCGCCTCCTGAGTCTGTCACATCAACATCTTTGGTGGCAAATGTTGTGCCTATAGTTTGCTTATATTCTTCATCAAAGGCGTTCTCAGTATATCTACGCAGGAGTGAGGACTTGCCCACAGCAGCCTCTCCAAGTAGGACTATCCGAAACTTATACCCCTCAAATCCATCAGACGCACTATTGTCTGGTGAAGCATCTGAAGCATCGTTTCTTTCAGTCAATCGAGAGCACTCCAGGTAGTCTCTGTTAGGTCCTACCCAGAATTCTCACGGATTTCATCTTATATCTTTTCTGCGTTTTGTACTACCACTCAGTATTTCTAGGTATGAGTATCTCAAATGTCACTATTGGATAGGCAATTCCGAAGTTGCTGAGAACCTCAGGCAAAACCTCACCAAGTATCCCAACATTCTTGTCGTTAATGATGATTTGAGCTGATCTTCCTTCAATGAAACTAGGATACTTCTTTGGTTTAAACCTGAATTGACTATCAAGACCTAAGTTTCTCAATAGGAATCCTATCTCAGTCATAAGAGTCGTTATGTTCACTCTTACATCAGTAATTAATCCACTCACAGTTGGGATTTGGTCTACACGTGTTTCCATTTCCTCATTGGGAACAACGATATCGCCAACCTCGAATATCTTCTGTGGATAATCTGCATGTTGATTCTGAGAGGCGAAGTCTAATAAAACGGGAATGAGTGAGTTTCTTAGAACTGAATAATTGCGACTCTTCGGATTTTCTGTAGTAACTATTGGTTCATTACGAAGCATCTTCTCATTCAGTATTTCTGGTGAGGTCATGATGTAGCTCATTATCTCCTGATAACCCATACCTACCATCAGGTCTCTTACCTTGTTTTTGAGTCTGGTAGTATGTGACAACACTCCAGTAGTCATTGTCTGTGGCATTGCTGGTACAAACCTATCAAATCCATATCCTATGGCGATGTCTTCAATGATGTCCACTGCATGGAGAATATCCATTCTGAATTTTGGAACCTTAACTTGTACAGATTTTGATGTTGCATTTCCTCCATATCCCATTCGTTCGAGAGCTTTCACTATCTCTACACCGCCTAGATCAAGTCCTATCATTGACGTAATCTTTTGAATTGGAATCGTCATCGTACTAGGACTGAAATCTGGGGTTTCATCTGTTGATCCATCTGGATATACCACAGTAACAGACTCTATCTTTCCACCCCTCTCAGCCAGTGAAGATGTGATTATATTCAATGCTTGGTGAACGGTCAACAAATGGGTTCCAGTAACTTCGATGAACAGATTCTTTGTATCAGTGGTCATGCGACCAAGATCATTACTGTTAATGATAGGCGGAAGGCTCAACACCTGATTGTCAGAATCGTAAAGCAGTGGCCATTTCTTGTGAGCTTGAATAATGGGACCAAATTCAACACCTTTCTCATGATCACTCATGATTGTAGGGCCATCCATCTCTATTTCATGTCCAAGTGGAACGAACTTGATCTTGTCCGGCGGCTTAGGTCCATAGATCACTGGAAACTTGAGCTTGTCATATACGTAAAGACCTATGCTTGCCTTGCTCCTGTTCCTCCCATGTGTTGATGTGAGTGCATCTTGGAGGTGCATATACTCCTTGATTAGCTCGTCATCTGAAGGAGTGTCCTTGATGATTGAGCATGCAATGTAAGGTCTAATCTTACTTAATCCCGGTTTGACGATGATTTGTTTTCCTGATTTCTTGATAGTATATTTCTTGAGTCCTAATTCAAGTCTAAGGAATGATTTGACTGCACGTGCAATACCCTCAGGTGAGAGCATATCCTGACGATCTGGATTCACCTCTATCTCAATGATGTTTCCCTCGACTTTCTCAACTTCTGCCTTAATGAGAAACAGAGTATCCTCTAGTTTTTCCAAAGTGAGTTTCTTGCCAATCAATGCGAGGAGGTCATCAATTCTACATTCGACAATCATCGTTTTCACCTCACAAAATGGCTCCTCCTGAGCCAATTAAGATCTCTTGAAAACAGATCTCTGATGTCGTTTATTCCCATGGAAGCCATATACAATCGTCCAGAGCCAATCCCCCATGCCAGCACAGAGTCTTTGATACCCAATGGTCGTGTAACCTCTGGTCTGAATATTCCAGAACCTCCTAGCTCAATCCATCCTAGTTTCTCATGTTTTCCAAATGTTTCAACACTCGGTTCTGTGAATGGGAATTGTCCTGGTTTGAACTTGAGTTTCTCAATGCCAACAGCTTTGCAAATAGAGGTCAAATATCCAAGTAAGTCTCTTAGAGTTAATCCTTTGTCCATTATGATGCCCTCGCATTGATTGAACTCCTGAGCATGAGTAGCACTGAGAGTTTCACTTCTGAAATTACGATCAATGATGAACATCTTTTGTGGACTCTCTCTATGTTCGTACAAATACCTCATTGATACAGGTGTAGTATGAGGTCTTAGACAAAGTCTAGTGGCCACCTCCTCACTATAAGGCCAGTCCCATCCTGTTGAACCTGTATTTCCTCCGTTCTCATGAACTGCTTTTACAGCTCTGTAGTATTTCTTATCCACAATGTGCCCGTGACTATATGGTGACGCCACTCTGAACTGGTCCTGAACTTCTCGGGATACATGATCCTGAGGAACGAAGAGTGAATCATGACCCCAAAACTCAGTTTCGACATACGGTCCAATCCATTCTGTGAAACCTAGTCCAACCATTATCTCTCTGAGCCAGTCATTGAACTCACCATAGGGATGTTTCTTTCCATAATTGGCATAGACTGGTTGAATATCAACATTGTAGGGTCTGAAGGATTTGCCTTTCCAGTTTCCGCTAGCAAGTATCTCATGAGTTAGATTTCCTATACCCTCAACACCTGCATCGAGTAACTTTTCAATCTCCCCCTTCTTTGCTCCTATCAGCTCAGCTTCAAATGTTTTGGTTACGCTCTCAGAAACAAGTTTTCGCTCTTGAGCCTGTTTAAGAATTGCTGCAAGATTCTGAGGTAATGTTTGCTTTCCATCTGAGAGCTGTTTCAAGATATCAGTAATCTCTGATACCGGGTTGTCTACAACTGTTCGTAGAACTGTAGATCCTTCTTCTTTGGATATTTGAATCCACCCAGTTTTACGAGCCCAATTCATAGCTATTCCTTTTGCTTTAGTATCTAGTCCTGCTCGAGCAACAGCATCATCAAAAGTGGCTTTTCCTCCAAGGTCCTTAACTCCAAAAAAGAGTCTAACCTCTGGAAGCCCAGATTCAACGTATTCCACTCCTTCACTAGTCAAGGCATATGCCACCTTCTCTTTGGGATGAATCTGCACAAGACTTCTACTTGCCAGTGAATTAAGGATCGAAGTGACTCTCTCTTCTGCTTGGTCGAGATTCTTTGCAAGTTGAGCTGTGGAAACACGATGATCTAGATTGAGTAGTTCTTGTAGTACTATTCTCTCACCTTCAGTCAACTGTTCGCTCATATGTCAATCAAAACTCCTGAAACTGATAGAACCGATTGGGACAGACACGCCTCATACTCTCTAATTCTATACAATAAGTGACCCCTTATGGGGTAGTCGTAAATTGGCAGTAATCCATCCGAATCCATCCTGCTTATACAGGAAAAAATAGCTCACCTTTTTAATGTGTCGCAAAAAGTCAAAATTAGAAGTTTCAAATAACCGCCGCTACGTAATGTTAAAATACACTCAATTGGGAGTTCCCGTTGGCAGGAAAATACTGCCTCTGATTTTTGATGAAATCAGTGAATCATAAGAGAGTGAAGGTGAAGAACATGTCAGCGGAGCGACACAGGCTTAGACGAAAGGTAGAACAGCTTAAAGCCTACCAAGGACGTCATAGTTCATTCACGACATTGTATGTTCCACCTTCCAAGAACCTCACTGATGTTATCAACTTTGTAAAGACTGAACTCGCAGGTGCTGAGAACATCAAAAGCAAGGCAAATCGCAAGAATGTATCAGACAACCTTACAGCAATTCTCAGTGAGCTAACGAAAATTCCTGAAATACCTCAAAATGGTCTTGCTTTCTTCTTTGGAGTTGAAGAGGAAGGTGGCACTGGTAATGATATTAGAGAACTAGTGGTTCCACCCACTCCTATATCACAGTTCATTTATCTCTGTGGAAGAGAATTTGTTACGGAAGAACTTGAGAATATGACCAAACCAAAGAGCTTGGTCGTGATAGTCCTGATCGAGGGCGGGAAAGTTACTATTGGTTACCTTCGTGGAAAACATATGGAACTCGTTCGAGACGAAGATTTCTACATCATCGGCAAAACAAGAGCCGGAGGTCAGAGTGCAAAGAGGTACATGCGGCTTCGTGAAGAGAAGATGATGGAGTTCTTCAAGTATGTGGGTCGAATGCTCAACAATCTTCTGCTTGAAGATTTAGATAATGTTGATGCAATTGTACTTGGTGGAAACACAATTCGTTGCCAAGAATTTCTGGAAAAAGGGGACCTCGATTATCGACTTCGGGAAAAAGTAGCTGAAACGATCATCCCTGTAAGTATTATCGATGAAACTGGTCTCTATCAAGCAATGAAAGAAGCTTCTCGAGTTCTTCGTGAAACTGAAATCTATGCAGAGCGCCAGACTTGGGATCAGTTTGTGGAAGACCTTATGAAAGGCCTCAATACTGTGACCTACGGAAAAGACGAAGTCATGAGTGCTCTTCGGCAAGGTCGCGTCGATACTATAATGGTACTTGAGGATTTAGCAGACCAAATGGATGAACTTTATGACGAGATCGGAACATATGGTAGCAAAATGTTAGTTTTCTCGAATCAGACAGAATCTGGAGCGCAATTGAAATCTTTCGGTGGAATGGCAGCGCGTCTACGGTGGTAATGAAAATTTAGGCTCTCGGTGGACGCGGAATCTCTCGCAAGGTTTCAATGTCTTCAACCCATTTTGCGAGTTCTTCACTAATTCCATTCATGAATGTTAGGAGAGTCTGTTGGTACTTTCGTAAATGCTGTTGTTCTAATTTACTAGATTTGGAAACAAAATCTTTGACGCGTTTTGGAAACCCAATAGACCACCTACGAAGCATCAGCTCTGCCTTTCGGTCTTCAAGTACTTTTTTAGCCATTCTGAGTTTCCTTCTCTTGGTAATCAAATCTTCAAGGAGCTTCTGCATTGTAATCGTGGCTGCAACGAGTTCCTTCGCGTCAAGTTTGCTGTCTTGGTTGCGGCTTGTGTAGTATACACGCTTTAGATCTCTCTTTGCACTCATTACATGAGTCAAAAGTCTAGTCAATGAATGTACCATGGCACTCTTTCCTTCAGTTATTGACGTAAAAAGGTCTGTGTTCATGTATGTCTTACTGATTAAAAAGCCGAGTAATTACATCTGTCCCTGCTATATGGACAAGCTCTACATTTCTCCTTCTCAGGAGAAGGCTTTGGTTTGCGTCCTCTATACCAAATCTCATCTATCTTTTCGAGAGATTTGATCACTTTATTTGGATCAAATTGGCTAATGTGGATCTTACCTCCTCCGCAACCCCAACAATCCTTCATGGAGTTGCCTTCCATGCATCTTATTGCCTGATCTTGGAGGCAATAGACATTGATTAGAAGGGTTGTTGAACATGAAACGCCGCTCTCATATAGAGCAAGAGCATAAAGCCCCGTTTGAAACATATCTTCAGGTCTTTTATTTTCCGGCAGATATTTGGTTGGAAATTTGTGTTCAATGATTAGATCAAGTACGGGGGTGTCTTCCCAATGAAATATTGCTCTATCGAATCTTCCAATGAACCGGTATCCTAATGACCTTACAGTTTCTTCTGAGAATGAATAGTATTGTCCTAAACCCCATCTACTAGGCTTCAAATGAAGAAATTCGTATAAAGTCCAGGGAGCTGGTAATGCCCTACGAATCTTCATCTTAACTGTGTAAAACCTTTTTCGATGTTTGAACATGAAGAGGATAACTATGCAACCAAGAACGACTACCCATATCAATAGATTAGCGTAAGCATCCATTTCCTCACCACAAGATCCACAGTACACCAAGAACTATCGCAACGACTATGATAAGAAGAGGAACTATCTTGGTTTCTTTACTATCAGCTAAGGATGGAACTTGATCTGATACAAGTCTATGTAGAACTGTGCCGGTGACGCCTGCATCAGATGATGAATCACCAACTCTCTGTTTCAAGAGAAGTCTGTATTCACATTGAAACTGCGTTCTTAGATCTGACACCTCTCTAAGCCAATTTTCCGGTCGCCGATCAACCTCTTTCAGTTTCATTATCTCTCAGAAATCTGTTTGTGATAGACCTTGAAAAGCAGCACACTTCTAATCCTATTGATGCAAACAGTAGAGATTCACTTATATTCGATTTTGAGGAGTTTTCTCAAACAGGATTTCGCTACGGAGACAAGGGCTGATGTCAGACGAAACCTATGAAGGAGCAACTGCCGGACGAGTACTAGTATTTGATGATAGTGAAACCGTGAAATTTCCCGCGGCTTTCAAGAATGCAATGGGAACAGGTCAAGGCCTTATGGTTCTTGTACACAAGGACCGACTAATCAAGATTTTTCCCCTCGAAACCAACGAGGTTCTATTTCTCAGCCTTGAGATTGGAAAGCTAACAAATGATTTCCTAACTAAGCTTTCACAAATCTTCAAGAAATCAGGGCTGGTAGACCTTCTATTTTCGACAGGTGTTTGCCTAAGAGGAACTAGATGTTTCTATGAGTGTTATTTCAATCCAGCTCAACTCAGTGCGGAACTATCTGAGCTCGAAGACTCATTGAGAGTACTTGATGGTGTACAGAGAGTAGTTATCAATCAAGTATCCGTGTGAGCACTCAAAACTATTCAATCATTGGTGCATTCCACATGCAAGACCTCTTTGTATTCATCACTGAGATGATTACTCAGGGATATCTTGGTTTGTTTCTCATATGTTTTGCAATCAATATGATTCCTTTCCTCAGTCCGAGCAACATGGTTCTTGCAGGAGCCGCGGCACTACTTGTCCCAGAACTTGGATGGATTCAAATTGGTCTGATTGTTGCAATAACTGCAACATTAGCCAAATTCATTCACTATGCTGTTGTTCGTGGATCGCGTGTAATGCTCTCTGAAGAACGAGTTAAGATGCTAGAGAATGAGAAGGATAGAGTTCAAAAATGGGGTGCTTTGGCTCTCTTTATTGCGGCTGCATCGCCAGTGCCGGATGATCCTCTAATCGTCTATGTGGGTCTTACTAAATACAACTCGGTCAAATTTATTCTAAGTTACTTCATTGGTAAGGTTGCAGTTACACTTGCTGGTGCATTCATCGGATTCGAAACAGCTAATTATTTTGAATCGACACCTATTGTTCTTGCATCAATAGCACTCACAGCAATAATCACTGGCATCCTCTTCAAGCGTAGGTCCGAGGGCAAGGAATCAGACATGCTTCAAGATATTCTTGAAGAAGAGATCATTGGTGATAATGAATCAAAACAACTTCCTAAAGAAGACGAAGTATCTGATGAACCAATGAGGAGATAGAAAATAATCTTCGCATAGTTCGGAATTCTTAAGTGCATGCCTAAGTTTGTCAGAACTATTCTGGTGTCTAAAGTGACAAGTAAAAGTGTTGCAGAAGTAAAGTGCTCAAAGTGTAAGAATGTCTATGAAGCAGAAGTTATCGACCATATTGATTTGTCTGAAGATCAAGATATGATTAAACCACTGAAGGCTGGAAAAGCAAATCGTGTTCAGTGTCCAAAATGTAAGAAGGTCATGTATTTAGATAGAAGTATTGTTGTCAATTTTGAACCAGAGAACAAGATAGTCGTCTATGATAAAAAAGCAAGATCAAAAGCAGCTAAGGAGAGTCTAATGGAAGATTATCGTAGCGTGATTTCATTCAACGATATATTGAGTGAGATTGCAGAGGAAACTGAATTTTCCATAATCACTAAGCTTGACCAATTGAAAGCCATGCTTAATGAGTATGTCAAAGTCCATCAGAGATAGACTATAACTTTCGTTTTCCTAGAAGGAATTGTTCTACCCATCTCTCAGCTTTGTACATAGTTGTTGGAGTTGGGGGCATTTTGAATCCATATGCAGAAATTGACTCAAGAGATCCAGCAAGGCCTCTCTTTAGAGCAAGTTTTGTACCACGTATAGCATCCATGAGAATTGGTCCTGCATTAGGTCCATCAGTCACTTCCATTCTGATGTCAATCTTGATGGGTGCTCCACCAAACTGACGCCCATTGATGTAGAAATAGGAATCTCGAGCATTGTCCATGAATTCAACCCAATCTGATGAACCTGCAACAATAGGTGCATCATATGGAAGGTCTTGTCCTACAGCCTCGCTTTTCACTCCTCTCTTTCTCAAACGACCTCTATAATGAGAATCTATTGATTCTGCTCCTCCACCAATATCTAGCTGGTAGCTCTTGTCTACCTTCACACCTCTTGAAACTAATAATTGCAGTATATTCCTGTGAAGAACTGTGGAGCCAAGCTGATCTTGAATGTCATCTCCGACTAACGGGAGTCCTTTCTCTTCAAATTTCTTACTCCATTCGAGATCTGAGGCGATAGGAATGGGTGTGCCATTGATGTATGCACAACCCGCTTCGAGAGCCGCATTAGCATAGTACTTTGTAGCTTCCTCTGCAGAACCAGGAATAAGGTTGATGAGAATCTCAGCTCCGGAGTCTTTGAGAACTTTAGCAACATCGACGTCCTTTGCTTTAGATTCGGTAACAAGCGCCTTTAGCATATCATCAAGACCATCAAGTGCTGGACCCTTCATGACCTCGATACCTGTTTTGGGAACCTTTGCGAATGCCATTACATTGTTAGGTTTGGCGAATATCGCATCCGCCAGATCAGTACCTACTTTTGTGTCAGCTACATCAAAAGCTGCAACAAACTTGATATCCTTGACATGATATCCTGCGAAGTCTGGATGTCCAAGACCTACCATCTGCTTGTCTGCTCGTGCATCTTTGTAGAATTCAACACCTTGTATAAGTGCACTAGCACAGTTTCCAACTCCAACTATTGCAACTTTTATTCCATTCAAATAAGCCACCTCTGGTTCTAGCTTTGCGATTTCCTGTACATTTCTTATAAGTTATTCTATACACATAGAATAGTTAGGTCCCCGAAGAACTTATGTTGGTATGTTGCACTTATTATGGTTGGACGAAAGGCTTGCGCTCATATGCTCCCGCGTCATCGAAAGTCGTGGGAATGACGCAACCGCGTTGAAAAAGCAATACGAATGTCCATCTGCAGGGAGATTCGGCTCCTACCCAATAGGGTTCAGGGAGATGCTGACACAGCGTGTGCATTGGAGCACCACTCATGTTTAAAAGTAAAAGAGGGTGGACCTCGAGCCCGAAAAAGGGCACCAAGTCTTAGGCGTAAAGCCTTCGTCCACCTTTTTCTAGCAAAACTATCCAGTGGATGAGTTTATAGGCAGTTCAAACAATTCAAAGAACAGCAGTGCCCTCAAATTGAATCATAAGCTCCAGAGTTCCAGGCACAGCTTTGCGATCACTGAAGAAGATTCTACTTTTGGACGCCTGCAGAACACAGTGAACGTGAGTTATCATGGGTTATCAAGAGAGAGAACCAATCGAGGCCGTAATTTCTGATCTCAAACCAAGGATGAAGAGTGTTAATATCTCATTCAAAGTTATCGAGAAAGGTGAAGTTCGAGAAGTAACATCCCGCGCAGATGGAGAGCAACATCGTGTATGCGACACTATTGTTGGAGACAGCTCTGGGAAAGTTACTGTGCCCCTATGGGATGCCTCAATTGATGAAGTTGAAGCTGATAAAACCTACAGACTAGAAAATGGATATACTACCCTCTTTCAGGGTCATCTAAGATTGAACATCGGTCGATATGGTACACTGAAACCAGCTGAGGAAGAGATTGCTGAAATCAACGATGAAGTCGACATGTCTGAGCAAGAACATGAACGCAGACCTCGATACGGTGGTTATCGCGGAGGCGGACGACGTGGCGGTGGATACAGAGACCGTGATCGTCGTGGTGGCGGCGGACGAGACTTCAGTCGAGGATACTAATCAGAAATCAATAACCTACTGGGTGACGTCGCTACTAGTGATTGTCACCCCATCTACTATTTTGCTAAATTTTCCGCAACAATGTCTACAACATCAACTACCCGTATATTACTCCCTTCAATCTCAACACCTGCTTTGAGGTTGCTCTCACAGAACGGACATGCTGTTGTAATGATTTCAGCTCCCGCCTCAAATGCAGTTCTTACACGATCTACAGCCATCCTTTTCGAGAGTTCAGGATCGTATGATCGAAGACCTCCTCCAGCACCACAACACATTGCAGCCTCTCGATTGGTTTCCATTTCTACAAATTCAACATTAGGGATCGCCTTTATTATCTCCCTTGGATTGTCATAGACTCCAGCAGCTCTAGATAGATGACATGGATCGTGATATGTTATCTTGATTTTCTTCTCTAAGGGATTTAATCCGAGCTTCTTTTCTTTGACTATTTCCTGAAGTGCTTCGGTCACATGGAGAATTTCAGGAAGGTGGATATCGAGCTTTGGGTAGTCATTACGAAGCGTCTTCAAACAACCTGCACAAGTCACAATAATCTTCTTAGCTCCAGAATTCTTAATGACTTCTGCAAGCTTCTCAGCAATCTTCCTAGCATCGTTAGTCCTTCCAGTTCGTAACATCACACTTCCACAACAGGGCTCATCCTCGAGGACTGCAAAATTGATGTCAGCCGCCTTGAGAATCTTCACCGTTGACTTGGCAATATTGGGAAGTCGAATTCCAGCTGTGCAACCAGTGTAGTAGATAACCTCTCCAGCAGAGGGAACTTCGAAACCAACTTCTTTGACCCAATCACGTTTGAGCTGTGTGTTTTCCTCGTATGGATTGTCGAACTGCATGATTCTCTGTGCAATTACATCACGAGTTTCATTAGGAATGTCACTCAGGACTGCTCTCACCTTTTCTAGACATTCTGAGGGATCAAACTCTGCAACACAGATTTCAGTACAATTTCCACACAGTGTACATGTGAACAGCGATTCTGCATTTTCCGAAGTCTTCTCAAGGGTTCCATCGAGAAGAGCTAGGGCAACCTGTATTCTCCCACGCATGAAGCTGGTTTCAAATCCTTCAGAGTTTCTCCATACAGGACAGACTCCATCAAATCCTCTGTCCTCGTAAACTGCATTCCGACAGATGCCACATCTACGACATTGCATCAAGTTCTCGACTAGTTCTTCTAGATCAATCTCCGCCATTCTTAGATTCCTCCCAAGACTCCAGGGTTCATAATGTTGTTTGGGTCAATCATGCTTTTGATCTGTTTGAGAAACGCCATGTAATTATCCATTCCTTCAATGGCATCTTTCCAGTAACCAGAAAGCTTGAAAGGTACAGCACCTGTCTTGAAAAGGCGCTGTGAAAGGTCTCTGTGTGCTTCTCTTATTTTCAGTTCCTCTTCTCTATCCTGGGGGTCAAAGTAGAGCTGCGGATACCAGTTGTAGGAGGCGTGTCCCGACTGAAATCCTGCAGTATGTCCTAGAATACCATACTCATCCATAACTGCCCAGAGAACCTCCATCGACTTGTGCCAATTAATCGGTGTCTGATGATGATACAAGATTCGCCAATGCCAACCATGAACATACGACGATCGAGCAAGTTCCCGCATACGATCCTCCCACTCACTTTTTGGAAGTTCCTTGATTCCGATAACGTAGCCATCAAGTTGTCTACAGGCATCTTTTGCTGCTTCCATATCGCTCTGAAGCTGGTCTTCTCTGATACGACCAACAGCAACAGATACAGTGAATGTAGGCCATTCGTGTTGAGGGACACCATATTCCTCACCAACCATATCTAGAAAGAACTCCAGAATTCTCCCTTCATAGATAGCAACCCAAACTGCATTGATATCTTTCTGTTTCAACTCGAGCAAGAATCTTTCAGCTTTCTCAACTTCACTAAATCCGTAGGTGTTGTAGTCCATATACCTCATTCTTTTGTGTGTCTTCAAAGAAACTTTCGTGATAATTCCGAAACTCCCAAGAGACCCTATGAATAATCCAGTGATGTCCGGACCGAAAGAATACCTTAGGAATGGTCCAGGAGCATGGGGATTAGCTTCTGAACCGGTCTGGATAATTGTCCCGTCTGGTAAGACAACCTCAAGACCCATGACGAGTTCCGCGATGCATCCATAGACTCCGGATCCAAATCCAGCTCCGTTCACCGCAACACATCCAGCTAATGTCGCGACCAATGAAGACCCAGGATAGAATGGAACCCACAAGTCATGCTTGTTCAGATATTTGTCCAGTTTTCCAAATGTAATTCCCGCACCAACTGTGACAGATCTCAGGTCTTTGTAGAGAGTAATCTCATCCAAACGCATTAATTCGACAACTAATCCTCCTGGCTGTGGTATGACCTCTCCTTGAAGACTCGATCCGCCTGACCTTGGTGTCACCGCTATCTTGTATTTATTCGCAATCCTGAGGACACCAGCAACTTCCTCAGTCGTGCCAGGTCTAACTACAGCGCCTGGGAGAACTGGTTCATAGCTCATTGAGGCAGAGGTTGAATAACCAAGGAGGACGTCCTTTCTCGTTGAGATGTTTTCTTTTCCAACAATATTGGATAGTTCTTGTACTAACTCCTTATTCACGATCTTTCCTCCGAGGGTTGGGTGTATTCAGAAGATATGACGAATCTTCATGAGGTCGGAGGCTGATCCTTTGACCTTTAATTTTCGTTTCAAAAGTGCACTAGCGGCGCTCATTTCCTCTAGGAACAGTTTCCGTATTGTTTCCTCATCACTATTAATTCTCATATCAGGCTCATCTATCGGCCCCTCGTGTACAGTGATATTGTTGTCCTTGACAACGAAATGGTATTCACTTCCCTCTTTGAGTTGCAAATATGCTGTGCGTTCCCATCCATCGATGGCTTCTTTGGTTTTCTCTCGTTCGAGTCCGATTACGATTCTCTCTCTCATAAGTTCCAGCAAGTCTTGAGTCATCACTTGGCACTCCGGTATTCTCGAATTGAGGAAGTCCTAGATTTAGTTGTTTCCTTTGGAGTTGAAGGTCTACTCATCCCATTTCAAAACCTCAATGAATTCAATTCCTACTCTATGTTCTCCATCAGGAAAATCAAATGTGTTGAGTTTTACCTTGATTTTTCTACCACAAACTCCTACCATATACATTGACAAATGCACAGGATCAAATTGCTGAAGCACTTCTCTTAGTTTGAATATCTTCTTGTTCCCAACGTTGTCGAGAGCGAATCTTTCAAGCTCCCCAAACTTTGCTTTCTGAATTGCTTTGACAAGGCTTTCTCTATCATATCCCTCAATCACTGTGTTTCTCTCCTCTCTCGTTTTTAGAATTCGTAAACGCAATCCTACTTTCTAAACAGCTTGACAATATCAAGGAATTTTCTGACATTCTCTGTAATCACATCATACCTTCCTTCCTTGATTGCTTTTTTGTCTGTGATAGCACTGCCTACACCCAACGCAAAAGCGCCTGCTTCTAGCAAAGGTCCTGCAGTTTCAAGATCCACTCCTCCTGTTGGAACGAGCGGAATCTGAGGTAGTGGACCTTTTATTGCTCTCAGATATGCTGCACCTCCAACATTTCCACAGGGGAAGACCTTCACAGCATCCGCACCTAATGTGAACGCATCGAAAATCTCTGTAGGTGTTAGAGCTCCAGGAATTATCGGTTTTTTGTGCTTTATTGCTTTTTCAATCAGGTCGCGAGAGTAGTTTGGGCTCACGATGAACTCACTTCCTGCGTTGATGACCTCCTCTGCCATCTTTCCATCCACAACAGTTCCAGTACCAATTAGAACTTTATCACCGAATTTCTCAATGAGCTCTTTTACCACCTCAACTGCACCTGGAACACTCATTGTTACTTCTATAATATTCACTCCTCCATCAAGAAATGCATCTGCTACCTTGAATGCTATTTCTGCAGTTTCAACTCGAATAATAGGAATAAGTGCTGTATCATGAATCAGCTTCAGGGCTTTGTCTTTCTCCCACATTTCAATCACCTATCTATTCGAAGTCCTCTTTCTCTACCTTGGATTAGTTTCTCAACTTCGGATTTGTATACAAATGCAAGATCACCGGGAACAGAATGTTTCAAAGCCGAGAATGCAGACCCGAAGTCCACAGCCTTTTGAAGGTCTTTCAACTTCAGATATCCATAAATGAAACCAGCAGAGCAGGAATCCCCTCCTCCTAAACGGTCAATTACCTCTACATCATAGACGGGACTTCTGTAGACTTTTCCATCGGCATAGGCAAAGACTGACCACTTGTTCTGCAAGACACTCGGAGTTTCTCTCACTGTTATGACAACAACTTCAAAACCAAACTTGTCTGTCAGTTTGGCTGCGACATCCTCGTAGTCCTTACCCTCGATACCGTAAGCAACCTTCGTATCTTCCTCTGTGGTGATTAGAATATCGATGTTTTCTGAAGCGGGTTCAGTGAATTTCTGAGCTTCTTTTGGAGTCCAGAGCTTTCCTCTATAATTAACATCGTAGGACACCTTAGCTCCTTGTTCCTGGGCAATCTTCAACGCTTCACTTGTAGCCTCAGCACAGCTCTTGCTGAGAGCGGGAGTGATCCCACTCGTGTGAAAGAGCTTTGTTTGTTTCAGAATCTTTGCCCAGTCTACCTCTCCTGGTTTAAGTTTACTAATTGCCGACTCTTTCCTATCATAGATGACTCTATTTGTTCTGGGAGCTGCACCAAACTCGACAAAGTAGACTCCACAACGACTGTCTGGATCCCATAGTATGTGAGATGTGTCTACACCATGCTCTCGAGCTTTGTTTCGGATGAAGTGCCCGATAGAATTGTCTCCTAACTTGGTGACATATGCTGAGTTTAATTCTAACCTAGCACATGCAACTGCAACATTCATCTCAGCGCCACCTGCGTGGGCGTTGAAGCTATGTGTTTGTTCAAAGCGCATAAAATCCGGTGGGGAGAGGCGAAGCATCACTTCTCCAAAGGTGACCACGTCGTAACTCATCTGTCACAACTCTCAGCCAGTTTAACAATGAATGAAGGTCCTTTAGAAATGTTAAATCTGCCGTTACTACACTTTGAAAGCTTAAACATGCTTACTAGAAAACTCAGTTCTAGCAATGACTTCGTCTTGCACAAATGGGTCTAACTCTATGAAGTACGCACTGTACCCCGCAACTCTAACGATCAAATCTCTATGTTGTAATGGATTTACTTTTGCGTCTTCTAGGATTTCCCGGGAAACAACATTGTACTGAACATGGAACCCGCCCATACCAAAATACGCATCCACCATACTGATAAACTTCTGTCGACGTGCTTCAGTATCAAAGAAGTCTGGGGTGAATTTCATATTATACAATGTACCATTGTAGCATTTTGAGTGGTCTAGTCTAGCCACAGACTTCATTGCAGCTGTGGGTCCATTAACATCTCTATTTTGCGTCGGTGACACTCCATCAGATAGCATATAGCTCGCCTTTCGCCCATCTGGAGTTGCACCAAGTACTTCTCCTTGAGGGATATACATTGATACTGAGAAAAGAGCTCCATGATATGGTCCATTACGAGTGGTCATCCTGTTTTGAATCGATTCGCAGAATGCTCTCCCAGTATCTCTGGCTAGAAAATCGACATTTTCAATATCGTTTCCATATTTTGCTGGATCGTTCTCAAACTTAATTCTGAGTTCTTCATTACCTTCCCAGTCATCTGAAAGAATCTGAAGTAATTTCTCCATCGAGATTTCTTTTTCTTGAAAGATGTATTTTCTAATGATCTCCAAGGAATCTGCAACGATGGCTACTCCAACACCCATGATTCCTCCAGAGTTATACTTCACTCCTCCTTCCTGTAATGTCTTTCCTGATTCCAAACAGCCCTCGAGAAGAGATGAGATGAACGGTGTTGGTGTGTTTTCAGCATGAACTCCTGCAGCAATTCGATCAGCTTGTGTTAGGAGCTCTATTGTGTAGTCAATCTGTTCAGTATATGCGATCCAGAGTTCATCGAAGGACGTGAATTCTTTTAGATTCCCGGTTTCTTTGCCAACAAGTTCCCCTGTTTTTGGGTCTCTCCCATTATTCAAAGTGATTTCGAGTATCTTCGGTAAATTGACATAACCAATATTCTGTCTGGGATCTGATTTCCCGCCAATTATCGGTTCTACACATCCGAGTATTGAGTAATTGTAAGCTTCAGCTGGATCAGTACCTTTCTCAAGCATCATCGGAATAATGGCCTGATCATTGAAAAGGCCAGGCATCCCAAGACCCTTGGAAATGACTTTTACAACCTGCATTTTGATGTCATCAGGAGTCTTTTTGTGCCATCTAAATGACACACTAGGTTGAGTGACTCTGATATTTGCTGTCGCTTCCAACACAAGTCTTGTTAGATCGTTGGTGACATCATTTCCATTTTCATCCTGCCCTCCAATTGTCATATTCTGAAACATCGGATGACCAGCAAAAGCGATACTGTAGTATTCATCTCTCAACTTGATCAAAGACGTGAATTTTATCCACAGAGTTTCTATCATCTCGAGTGCTTCATCGCGATTCAAACTACCTGATTCAATATCTCTTTCATAGAACGGAAACAGGTATTGATCAAATCTTCCAGTTGACATGGAGTGTCCATTAGATTCGGTCTGTATAAGAAGGTGAATGAACCAGAATGATTGTAATGCTTCCTGAAATGACTCTGCTGGTTCAGCAGGAACTTTGGCGCAAATTCGTGATATCTCTCGAAGCTCAGCCATTCTCTTTTCATCAGTTTCTTGTTCTGCCATATCTGACGCAAGCATAGAGAATCTTTCAGCAAACCGAATTACAGCTTCAATTTCAGTCCTCACAGCATTATAGAAAAATGAGTCTTTTTTGTCAATGTCCTGGAGAATATCTCTAAGTCCTTTCCTAATTACAGTTTCATAATCTACAATTACATGCCCTATTCCTGTCCCTGGCGATCCAATTGTGAATAGACCTGATTTCGAGGCTTTGATAGAATCTTGCGGCATAGTTAGGTGGGAAATCTCAGAAGTGCTCTTTCCATTCCAGAAACTAAACACTTCTCGAAGCTTTTTCTTGTCATCTTCACTGATGACAAACTTCTCTGTTCTCCTTTTATCAAATCGGTCCAACTCTTCCTCAATCCATTTCCAACTATATTCGGGAAACACCTGACATGACCTTGGTGTTGGACCCATATTCCCTACAATTAACTCCTCAAGTTCAATTCGAATAGTCATATTGTCCAGAACATATGCAAACCCACTTGCAAGACGTGTCATTGTAGGTTCTGACCAATGCTCCTTCACAAATTCTGTGAAAAGTACTGCACGCTCTGAGGAAATCGTTGGATCAGATTCAAGCATTCTCTGCTTTATCCGGTGGCTCCGAGATGTCATCCCTAAATTATCTCACATTTGTATACATTACTTTATCCATCTAGCGGATTTTCAGGAGTTTTGGTAGATATGAATCTAAACGACTCAGAGCTTCTTCGATTCTCTTTGTAGAAACTGCATAACAGAGTCTTAAAAATCCCTCTCCAAAACTTCCAAAGGCAGAACCATGAACTGTTACAACATTAGTTTCTTTCAGAATTCTATGAACCAAATCATAGGATTTTATTCCAAAAGCTGAAACATCAGGAAACACATAGAATGCTCCTCCAGGCGGATCCAACTCAACTCCATCAATGTCATCAAGTCCTTTTGTTATCAGGTCCCTTCGTTTTTTGAATGTGGCGAGCATATCTCTAATGCAATCTTGCGAACCACTCACTGCAGCTTCCGCCGCTTTCTGAGCGATTGAAGTTGGCATAGCAATGACATGTTCCTGAAGTTTGGTCATTGCCCCAATGATTTCATGTGGTCCTGTTGCTGCGGCAATTCTCCATCCAGTCATGGCATATGTCTTAGAAAGTGAAAACACCGAAATGGTTCTTTCTTTCATATCCGGCAATGAACCAATGAATAGTGGTTTCTCATTATCATATCTAAATTTCTCATATGCTTCATCTGCAATCACATAGAGATCGTTCTCCTTGCACACTTCTGCTATGCGTTTCAATTCATTATTGTCGATGACGCCTCCAGTTGGATTATTTGGAGAATTTAGTACAACCATCTTTGTTTTTGGAGTCAATTTATTCTCGATATCCTCAGCAGTAACTCCGAATCCATGTTCCTTCTTCAGTTGAACAGATATCGGAATTCCCTCTGCGAGTTTGATATGCGCATAATGACTTACGAAACCAGGATCTGGATATATCACCTCATCTCCTGGATTGATAATAACTAAATTAGCAAGAACTAGCGCACCCATACCACCAGCCGTCAGAATCAGTTCGGTTTCAGGATTAGCTTCTATGTCGTTATCACGCTTTAGTTTCTTCGCAATGGCTTCACGAGATTCAATATACCCAGCATTGTGTGTATACCTAGTATATCCCTCATCTATCGCTAGTTTGGCTGCATCTTTGATGTGCTGAGGAGTATCAAAATCCGGGATACCCACTGTCATATCAAAAACATCAGTTCGACCAATAATCTTGTTGAAAATCTTGCGAATCTCACTTGCAGGAACATCTACATTTCTTTCTGCGAGCAAATGAACCACCGACGCAAATTTCTGAGTTCTAACCAGTTTATATAATCTCTCGAATGGTCATTAAAATTTAGGAAAGAATGAAGACTCTCAGAGGAGTTTTAAGAAACGAAGACAAACATAGCAGCCATGCCCAATCCAAGCGCAGATGATGTACGGAGAGCCAACATGACAACGCTAGCTGAAACACATACAATCTATGTTGAAGCAATTCGTAGTCTAATGGGAGAGGATGGTCTCAAGGCAATCGGTGAAGCCAATCGGCTTCATGGTCTTGAACTTGGGAAGAACGCTGTTGAGCAGGGAGATCTTCGAGTTGGTGATTTTCGGTCAATTTACGAATTCTTTGAGGGAGCACATTCATACTTTGGATTCAAGCTCTCGATAGAAGAATTAACCGACAAACGCTTTGATATCAAAGTGACATATTGCCCCTGGCTTGAAGGCTTCAAAAACAAGAATGCGAGTTCAGACATCTGTTGGTGGGTGACCAAAATAGATGAAGGTATTGGACAAGCAGTGGATCCTGATTTAAGAATGACACTTCCAAAGTGCATGATGCGCGGTGATGAATACTGTATCTATAGATGGGAGAAAGAATAGCAATGGTGGACAGAAATTCAATTATTGAGAGAACCATGAAACTCTATGTGGCTGCACTATCTGACGCTGCAGATGAGATTGGTCTCGGACTTGTCTGTATGGATAGGGGAATAATCCCACTAACAAAGAATGTACGAATGGCTGGGTTTGCAAGAACTGGAAAACTAGTACGTTCTCCTGCAACTCGACCCTATGATGAAAAACAACTAGATATCTTCATGAGCTTAGCAACAGATGCTATTGATGGTGACATCATTGTCATTGATATGGCAGGAGCAACTGATTGTTCAGCCTGGGGTCAGATTCTAACCAAGATTGGGATGCCAAGAGGTGTGAGAGGTGCAGTCGTTGATGGAACATCTCGTGACATCCATGATATTGACAAGATGAATTTTGCAGTCTTTGCGCGAGGTAGACACCCTGGTACTATGAGAGGTCGTTTGGATATGGAATCTGTCCAGAAGTCTATCGTGTGTGGAGGAGTAACAGTCAATTCTGGTGATCTGATATTTGGAGATGGTGATGGAGTTGTGGTAATTCCTGCTGACAAGATAGATGAAGTACTTGCTCATGCTGAAGAGGTTGTAGCAACAGATGGGTGGTGGTCGGACAAACTTGACGAGGGTGAAGATCCCCACGATCTTCACAAAGAGAAACCTATACCATAATCAGGATATGGGATACACACCTTTCTTCTTTGCATAATCGTAAAGCTCGAGTATCTTTTCTGGTGTTGATTCTGGTTGAATGTTGTGCGCAGGTGCAAGAATGTATCCACCACCTGGAGCCAATGCCTTCAGCCTTGTTTCAACCTCCTGCCTGACATCCTCAATGGTTCCCTGAGCTGACATGGCGTGCTGAAGGTCGATACCACCATGAAATGTGAGTTTCTCTCCGTATTTCTCCTTAAGACTAGCAGAATTCATTCCTTTTGCTAATGGTTGGATCGGATTGAGAATGTCAACATCTACTTCGATTAGGTCTCCAATCATGGGCTCTATTGCACCGCATGAATGATAGAGTATTTTTATGTGAGGAGCTCTTCGATGAATATCAGAGTAGATTTTCTTGTGTCTGTGTTTGACCATTTTTCTATACATTCTTGGACTCATTATCAAACCATCTTGATGTCCTAAATCATCGCCGACTTGAACAATATCCAGATAGTCCCCAACCTCATCCAAGAATACTCTGTTCAATTCAAGTGCAAGATTCATGCTCTTTTCCATCATTGCTTCAGCAAGGTCTGGTCTTTTGATTAGGTCTACTAGAAATTTGTCAAATCCTCTCATGTAATGAGCCACGACTTCAAAAACACCCCAAGGCCCTCCCACCATGCCCACAACACCATAGACAGTTTCTTCGTGGAGATGCTTTGCCCATTTTGCAACTCCATTCATTTTTGTAGGATCATCGGGATTAATCCAATCAAACTCTTCAACCTCTTCGACTTCCGTAAACTCAGCCCATGGATAATATGTCACTTCATAGTATCCGCCAATCAGTTTCATACCACATTTGAATTCGGTTTCAATAGATCCATCAGGTAGTGGACTTGGTTCGAAATCTTCTGATGTCTTCATGTATACTCTTCGGAAATCAACACTCAACCGTTTTAGTAATTCTTCAGAAGTTTTCCATTCAGACATAATTCCCCATTCTTGAGTTTCAGGTGCAGTGATTCCCAGATGGTCCCGGAGATTCTCGTATGCCTGAGGCGTGGTCCAGTAATCTAATGGAACCCTGTCCGGTTCTTCGTGGTTGACGGTAGCATGGAATCTCTCTCTTGGCTTCATCAGATTTCCTCATTTTTATAATCCATATTAAATTGAGATTAGACCGCAGTCTTTAATTAATCGGTACACTATCTGACATTTCCAGTATCAATGGAGAGAATGATATGGTCAACATCAAGAAGGTTACAACTCTTCTCCAAAAGGTTGTAGCCCCAAGTCGAGTCACTGACAGAAAATTCGACATGCTTCCTTATAGTCGCGACTTGAGTCCCGCAGACCAAAAGATGCCAACTCATGTTGTGATGCCCGAATCCCGAGAGGAGATTCAAGCTATTCTAAAGATAGCAAATGATGAGAATGTACCTGTCTATATCCGTGGTGGTGGTACATCTCATTGGGATGCATACCTCCCACAAGAACCTGGAATCATGCTTGACTTAGGTCGGATGAATAAGATCGTTGATATCAACGATAGAGACCTCGTGGCAACAGTTCAACCTAACTGTACTTGGGCCAAACTAGACCAAGAACTACGAAAACAGGGACTTACTTACCTCTGCAGTGAGGCTGGTGGACCAGCTATGACGATTGGAGGTTCTGTTATGAAAGCTGGGGGAGGTCCACACTCAACTGCAAAGTTTGGTTTCCATGGCAAAGATGACATTGTAACACTTGAAATGGTTCTGCCAAATGGTGACATTGTTGAAACTGGTTCTGCTGCATGGCCAAGTGCAGGAAAATTCAAACGCCAGTGCCTTGGACCTGACCTTGCTGGGATGTTCATAGGAGCTGAAGGAATTCTTGGAATCTGTACTGAACTCTCAATTCGAATTCGCCCAGTGACTGATGTTTCAGAGAGACTAACTGCTACCATGAAAACACTTGATGATGTCATAGAATTTGGTCATTTTATCAATCAACATGTGGGAGATGAATATATGCAGGGCATCTATCTGTGGGTAGACCCGTCAGCACCTGATGTATTCTTCTTGATGATGGATATTTTTGGATATGAAAAGGAAATAGTTGTTCACAGAAAGAAGAGGATAATAGAGAAACTCAAAGAGTTAGGTGGTGAGATCGGAGACCGTGCGCCAGCAGATGATTATTTCGGGAGGATTCTGACTGGTCTCACAGACTTATTCAATACAGGCGTCTGGCATTTCTTCGGAGCTGGGTCTCTAAGGATTGATGATATAACGTTCCTTTACAAGGTCTGGAAAGAGGAACTGATTGAGAAACGAGGATACACAAAGGCTGGTTTTGGTGGCCAAATACTCCCTAGAGACTGGCTTGCATTCATGGTGACTAATTATAGAGAACCTGAAGAATGGCAAGAACTAGTGAAGATGGCTGATGAGATAGATGAAATTACTCTAAGAGGCCCAGTCGTCCCGTATGGAATCGGTGGTCGTGATGGGCTTCGAAAATTTGTTGCTGAGAGGGATACAGGTTACTACAGATTGCTAAAGACACTCAAGAAGACACTTGACCCCAATAACATCTTGCAACGAGGAATCTTCATACCTGTGGAGGAATTACGTTGAAAATCGATGAATACAAGGATATGATCTACGCGTGTGGTAGATGCGAATTCTGCCGAGGAAATGACTACAATGACCGTTGTCCAGAGATCTTCACCCAATATTGGGAGTCCTCCACTGCACGAGGTCGAATGGCAATTGCTCGTTCAATACTAGAAGGCAAATTGGACTATTCTGAAGAGCTTGCTGAGAGAATCTTTGGCTGTTTTATGTGCGGAAGATGCAGAGAAGAATGCAAAAAGGCTGCGCAGATCGATGTGATAGCGATTACAAAAGCGATGCGTCAAGACTTCGTTGACAAAGGCATCAAGATTCCTGAAGCTGGGGCTAACATGGCTGATACAGTAACCTCCTCTGGTAACATCTTCGCAGATCCTCACAAAGTACACAACAAATGGGCTGAGGGACTTGAGTTCAAAGAGGGCTCAGGAACACTATTCTACCCTGGTTGTCTGGCCAGTCATCGATTTAAGGAAAAAACTCACATCTTAGTCCAACTTCTTCAGGCTGCTGGATATAATCTTGACTTCCTGGGTGATGAACAAGACTGTTGTGGGACTCCATATTGGATAACAGGGAAAATGGAAAACGCAACAGAATATGCCCGGAATTATCTGAAGAAACTACAAGAACGGGGAGTAAAGGAATTAATAACTCCTTGTCCAAGTTGCTTCAGAGCTTTTGATGAAGAGTATCCACATCTTCTTGGAATAGAGGAGTTTCCAATCAAGATTCGTCACACAAGTGAAGTCCTCCAGGAGATTGTTGATAAGAAGAAGCTGAAACTCAACGTTTCTATAACCAAAAAAGTAACCTATCATGATCCTTGTGAAATTGGACGATATCGTGACATCTACGAGCCTCCGCGTAGGGTTCTTGAAGCTATTCCGGGAATAGAATTTGTAGAGATGCGGAAGAACCGTGGACAGGCATTCTGTTGTGGTGGAGGTGGAGGATGTAAAATCATGTTTCCCGAACATTCACAGACTGTATCAAACGAGCGTATTCGAAACTTTACAGAAACTAATGCTGAGCTCATGGTAACAATCTGTCCAGCATGTGAAATGAACCTCACACATGGAATGTATGAAGCTGATTTAGATGTCCGTGTATTGGATGTCGCAGAAATAATGGCAGTTTCAGCAGGAATAGTTGATGCTGAAATCCTAGAGCCCGATTATTTTCCTGAGGATTGATTGTGGGCATTCTACGCCCCATATCCTCTCTTTATCCCCCAACAGCTGCAATCATAAAGACAACCAGGTCGCCTTTCGAGAGTTTTGTTTTATCGCCTTTCTTTGCTACCATATTCATTCCATTAACTACAACAATGGCGTCGCGTCTAAGAACTCTCTTTTCAGTATCTTCAAGATACACTTCAAACTGCTCCCCAAATTCTTCGTGAAGATCATCAATTAGGTCTCTGACCGTAGCATCATCTTTAGTTTCGAATGTGAATTTGTTGTGTTCATCGTACTTGAGACCCTTATTCATTAACTTCACAAACACTTCTGTCAACTGTAACCTTCACCACTTGCTCTGTTTAATACATGGTTAAGACTTAAATTAAGTATGTCGCAGTAGTCCTTAGACGCATCGCCCACCATTAACCATAATGGATGAGGGTCGGGGCAAGAATCTTAAGCGATTTAGATTGCTAAACGTTGTCGCCCAAAGACGTAGATAAACACTGATACCGGTTGAGATTGAATTGGCAGGAAAAGCAGCAAAACCGACATTAAGAGAATGGCTCGCTCAGCACGGAAGGAATGAACCTATTCATTACAAAGAGATTGCAGAAGCTCTTGAGCGGGATCCGGCATCAGTTTCAGCCTCTTTATCAATAGAATGGAAACAAGCTCAGGAAGATAATAGACCTGCGTACTTCGTTCGGACAGGGCCTGGTTTGTACCAGTATAATGATTTGTGTGAAGGAGCAGTTGATGAAGAGCTGATTTCAGAGGTTAGTGCAAGAGCTGATGACTTTAACCGGGCTACAAGACGTGAAATGCGTCTTGAGATATCAAAGCTTGATATTGAAGGATTCAATGATTTAGCGAAAATAGTGCTATTGAATGTTCGAGCTCGTGTTGAAGAAGCTGAAGAAGTTCAGAGATACAATGGAAATGTTGTCTTAGTGACTTCTTGGCGAGATGATGGCGGCAGATCACCTGTTGTAGTCTATGCTAAAAAATGCAGGATGGATGAGAAAATCGGTGTTGATCTTATACGTGAGATTCGTGGAACACTTCCTAATTATCAAGCTAACCAGGGTGTTTTGATTACAAACGGTATCGTTTCTGATGAAGGCAAACAGGAAGCCCTTGGTTACAGGGAGAAGAATCTGAAGGTATCAGTGCCACCTGTTCACATAATGGATATCGAAATTATTCTCAACGTTCTTCTAGAGAGCAGAACTGGTGTACGCGCCAAGAGGGTTGAAGTTTTATTGCTGGATATTGACTTTTTCAAACGATTGCGCCATTCAACCTAGTTGAATTAACCTCTTTAACTAGTCGTACTAAGTTAAAGTGGAAGTTAAAGAGAAATTCCGTCAAATGAGATTTTTTTACGTCAATTGACGTATTTTTTAGAAAAGCTTCTCTTATCGTGGTTTTCATTCAAATGTTCAACTGATTATAATGACCTGATTCTTTAAATATCAGGAAATGTCTTGTAGTGAACCATCACGATACGATCGTATTCTGTCGTGAGAGAGAAAATATAGGAGAACACGCAATTTGAGTGAGGAAGAAAAGCTCCTCTTCGTGCGAGAGAGCTCCGGTCTTGTAAAAGAAGTCGGAACTGGTTTTGCCCTTCTTCTCCCCATTGCCCTAACACTCGGACCATGGTTCCACTATTTTGGACCACAGGTCTCCACTTGGTATCCAGGTGCGCATCTATTACCAATGTATGCATTGGGTGCAGGAATTGTATTCTTTGAAGCACTTGCACTCATGTGTCTGATGCTTGCCATGCCAAGATCGGGTGCGTCATACCACTTCACTGGAAGAGGTCTGAGCCCCATATTCGGTGTGATGGAAGGTTGGCGAAGTGTAATTACCAACCCAGTCTTTAGAGGAACTGGAAGCTTTTTCGCTGTACAAATATTCGCAGGTGGTTTGACAGTTATTGGAACTGCTACAGGCAATACAACGTTGCTAGCCTTTGCAACATCCCTAGGTGGCGACCTAATAGTATTGTTCACAGCTGCGGTCTTGATGATTCTTGTCGGATTCATCTTTAGCTATCTCAGTGTAAAATGGCTGGGATGGTTTACGATTATCCTAGGTATCATCAATATAGCGGCGTTGCTGGTAGCAGATCTTGTTATGATAGCAACTCCAATAACACAATCAGTCTGGGAAGCTTCGATGGGTTCCGGTAGTTGGGCTCCAATCGCTGCATTTGACAACTCTGCATATGTGAACTTTGACGTCGGGGCGGTAGGTGGCGCACTCCTCCTAACTGTGGGAGGTATGTGGCCATACCTGATCATGCCCGTGGCTGGTGAAGTTTCACAACCAAGTAGGAATATTCCACTGAGCAACATCGGTGGCTGGGCTGGCATTGCTGGCTTCTTCCTACTATCAGCATTCGCAGTTGAGAGCAGCATGGGACCAAACCTATACGGCATCAATCTCGCTGGTGGTGTGTTCCCAGGTTTCGGTAACTACGCAGCAGTCATTCTTGGTGCTAATCCACTCGCATGGTTCGTGATCTTATGTCCGGTCTTTGCGAGCGTGTTAGACTCACCGAGTAATGCTCTGTGGGTGACGCGACCAATGCACTCGATGGCTATGGACAGATTCTGTCCTGAGGCATTTGCAAGAGTCCATCCGAAGTATCACGTACCACACATTACATTGTGGTTCTGGCTGATTCTTTCAATTGGAACTGTTGCATACGCTACAGCTCTGGAACTATTCTTTGGCACTGCACTTGCATCACTGATAGGTGTAGCATATACCTATGTCTTCATACGGTGGCAAATGGCGTTAGCTGCGGTATCCTTACCGTACTATCGACCGACGCTGTGGGAGCGAAGTGGTGCTTGGAAGATCTTGGGAATACCGTTGATTTCAATCGGTGGACTCGTATCAGGTGCTATGTTCTTCTGGGCTATCATTGCGTACGTGCCCGGATTGCCTTACGAGGTTGCCTTCACAGTTCTAGTGTACTTCATAGGTCAACTGGCCTACATGTACTATGGAGCCAAGAACAAGGCGAAAGGCATCGAGATGTCAGCCATCTTTGGACAACTACCGCCAGAATAAACCAATATAAGTTGAAGAGAGCAGCAAGCTCTCTTCTTCCCTTTTCTTTTATCAACCATCACAGAAATCCTTGAAACTTCAAAGATTCAGAATTCCTCTTTGAAATCATGGATGGGTGGGAATCTGTTTCTGCTAGCTTTACTTGAGAATGGCTCGAGCTTATCCCATGACCTATGGAATCTTGCTGGAAATGACCATGGTCTTATCAACAGATATTCTTCGACATCATCTGCTGCGTTGTAGGCTTCTAATGCTGACTCAGCTGCTTGTGCAAACTGATGTCGCGCATCATTATCTAAGACCTGTTGACTGAAGACATAGGAGTCCTCGTACCATTGATATCGAACAACGTATTCATGGTCATCTGGGAAGACACGCTTTATTCTTCTCCAGGGCCAAAAGGTAGACATTTGCTCTAACTGCTCTCCCGCACCGTAGAAATCAATGGCCATTCCTTCTTTGCAGTATACGTATTCCGGTGGTTTCTCATTGAACTTCGGGTTTGGTTTGTCTGTGCGCCCTTTTCTGGTCCAATCGTTCCATTCAGCTCGAATCCTACTATACACTTCACAATGGTCGAGAATGTACTTGACCGCTGCAGATGTGCCATGATGAGCCAATCCAGGTAACGAGGGTCGCTCAAGACGTTCCTCTATCCATGATCTTACTATTGGTACATCTTCAACAGGAATCGTGGACCAGATTGGGAAGACCGCTTTTCCAAAGGGCATCATGAACAGAAATACGATTCCTGCGGCTGCGACTGGCACGAACTTCTCAGGAATCTCTTCATCAATAGGCCAGGTTTCACCACCTTCTGCAAAATGAACCTCGGAAACTTCGAATGATATGACCTCATCCCATTCGGCGTCATAGAGTGCAGAGTATACTTTCCTCTTTTTCTCTCGGGGTAGAATGAATCTAGCTATGTCCTTATTGATCTGCAACTCATGCATCTTCTCACTGTGTGGACAAATTCCAGTATACTCGACATCTGTCAACCTATCGTCTTTCGTCATCTTGGATGTATCACCCTTGATAGAGCAAGGTCGAGCTGTCAGCTTCTTAAAGATTCTTAAAAGAATACTCCAATGCCATTTTAGAAATCGATACTATTAATTAGCCGTTCCTACGTGTGAGCAGAGAGAGGACAAACCACGATGAGTCATCGGTCAAAACGTGAAAAACGAAAATTGAGCTTGGAAGAATTCAATTTCGATCCCTCTGAATTGGATCTGAAGTTTAGTAAGAACCTGCTTACTGTACTAGACGGCTATCGAATAAACCGATGCTATGATCTTGGCTTCATTGACAAGGCAATCAATGAAGGTAAGGCTCCTCAGAAATTCATCAGGCAGTGGGGGACAATTCGATCTGTGCTACACAAACTCGCTGCCATTGGTCCCAAGGTCGAGGGTGTTGAGTCAATGCTAAACAGAAAGCAATACTTCTCATTTGCTTCAATGGCACTGATTACAATTATCGTTCCAATACTTCTTCTCACTTGGGTGTTTCAGTTGGCTTTCCTTCAAGATTTCTTGGTTCCTCTAGCAATAATCGCAGTCGCGATGGTGATGATTAATTTCTTAGCTGGAGGTGTCTACAATCGTAGAATTGCTTGGGCCATTCATGACTATATTGAGGCTAACTCTAATCTTGTTGCTAGGGAACGGAAATATCTTCAGAGGTGGGTACAAATTCTCATCGATCATACAGCTCGAGTGATGCGAAAGACTGGAGAAGACCCAGAGAAACATCTGATTAAGTTCTTCACTACTGATTATACTGGAATAGATGTCCAACAAGAACCTGGTGGATTCAGAAAGCACTATACAGTCATATTAAGATACCCTGCAAAGGATTAGGCGGCATGAAGGTTAACCTAACTTTATTTAATCCCTAAGAACCTTACACGAGTTTCTCAATGGGCTTGTAGTCTAGATCAAATCCAAAGTGTCGGGGTCCCAAGACCTTGAGTCCTTCTGGATTTCTAAAGATAGATCCTCCCTGCATTCCAATTACGCTGACCTTATCCCCTTTTTTGATGTCAGTATTTGTTATAGGTTCTCCACTTTTTTCATCTATTATTTCGATTATATCAGGACTCGTAATCCAGGGTTTTTCATCCAACCATGTGATATGGTTCTCATTCTTGAACCAGACTTTCATTTTATTTCCAGGTTTTATTCCCGACCCCTTGATCACAGTTTCGCCCCACATATAGCCCTCTCTGTTCTCCCACCATTTGTCGACTATCTCTCCCCGAAAGAGGATCCATCCTCCGACTTCATCAATTATCTTCTCAGCAGGGTCGTCACCTGATTCTCTACTCTCTCGAATCAGTCTGCCTACATTGAAGCTCTTTGTCAAGGTTCCTGGTATAATCGCTTTGTGAAAGTCTTTTCCTTGGACTGGAAACGCCACATTACCAAGACGCCCCCACGCAACCTCACTAAGCGCCTTTGATAACCTCTCACCCATTTCGTAGTTTATGACATGTTCAACTATACTCTTGTTTCCATACCAATCGATAAGTGCCATTGGTGCCATTGAGAATCCAAGCACACAGACAGTGTTCTGACATATCTCTGGAACTGCTCTTCCTGAGTAGTCTCCGTCCACACAGGGTATTCCATGCTTCACAGCTGCATCTATGGGAGCTGGTGTATTAACACCTCCCAGTTCGAAAGGAGCGACAACTGCAAACTTAACGCCCATATGGTCTTCAAGAGTCTTCAGACCGACTGCTAGTTCTTTCTCGAAATAGTTCCAGGGAAAACGAGTTCTCAAAGATTCTATCTCTGGTGTTGGAGGAGCAATTGTACCCGAGTAGTATGCACATGCGACCCAATCGTTGTCTTTTACAGTACTAACATCAACAATATCAATCGTCCTTCCAGCATCAATATGCGGATAGAGCATGTCTAAACCTAACTGCTTGTCACCACCACCACCAGTTCCAAAGAATGTGCAACCAGTCGTGAGATCATCCACATCATCCCTAGTCTTTAATACAAGAGTCATCTTCGCCAGATTCCAAATTAATTTCTTAAACTGGCTTAAGCTTGCGACTATATATTTCCAATGGAATTTAAAGAAAAAGAGAGTGGAAAGTGCCTTTACACTTTCCATTTCTAATAGGTACGCCTATAGTTCTACTCTGCCAGCTTGGACCTTTCCATCTTCAATTGTAATTAGAAAACCTTTCAGGATTCCCTCTCTGTATTCTGAACCAGGATTGACACAGAGTGTGCGACCAATCTGACGATATCCTACCGATTCGTGGATATGACCGTGCATTCCTAAAAGAGGTTCATACTTTTCAATTACAGCTCTTACCGACTTGCTGCCAACTGGACCAAGAAGCTCATGTGCTCCCGCTTTCATCACTTTATGCTCCTCATCAAGTTGAGGTGCAGTGTCCAATCCTGAATTGTGGGGTGGATCATGGAAATTGCAGAGTACATTGGAATAATCATCGGTTTCGAGTCTAGCAAACTCAGCTTCGAGTTTATCCATAAGCTCTTCATCAGAACATTCTCTGTGGGTGTTCCATGGTGTGGAATTGACCCATTCCAGACTTATCATCGGATAGCCTCTTACATCAACAACTTTCTGAAGAGGATAGATGACTCTGGGGTCGTTCTTGATAATCTCATCAATTGAATAGTCATCATCGTTTCCTGGATTGACAACAACCATTACTTCTTCAGGAATTTTCTCATTGGCCATATTCATCCAATTCTGAATTCTCTCGACCATCAACTCTTGAAACAACTTGGTAATTGAACCAGGGGTTTCTCTGAGTTTAGCTAGCTCATTAGGTGTCAGTATCTTTGGATAATATCCTTCATCTCTTGTAAACTTGAGGAATCTATCAAGATCCTTCTGTTTCTTGAAATCTTTCCTCTTTCCATGGGGCTGTGCATACCATCTGTCTTCTTTCTCTTGGATGATTGGCATTATTGCTTTACCAGTGAGGTCTCCACACATCATGGCGACATCAGCTTTGAAAACCTTGGGCGCTCTGCACATCTTCTCCCAAGTCTGCTCACTTCCGTGTGGATCGGCTGCTAGAAAAATTCTCATTTCATTACCTCGGGTTATTGTACGTGGGACATCCTTTTGCTAGTTTAAATCATTAATGGTATAGAGCTATCTCAGCACTTTAATAAGACTTTGAAAAATTGAATATTAACATAGACATGACACAAGATATTAATGTCATGCATCACAATCATTGTAGTTATACCGACGACGAGGCACAAAAGAAATGACAGACAAATATGGTCGAATTCTTGACGACTTCATGGATGAAGCATTAAGGATTGAGAAGGCTGCAGCTGAATTAGGAATACCACTTAGAGTGATTGGCTGCTTAGCTTTCAGATTGAAGAGCCCTGAGTTCACGGACTTGCATATCAAAATGGGCCGTGAAGTAACTGACATCGATTATGTATCCTATTACAAACATCGACAAAAGCTCATCAACCTCTTTCGAGATGACCTTGGATATTACTGGGTGCCACCCAGCTTTGCGAGAGCATCTACATTGAGAGATCTTTTCATAGATAAAGAACGCGACAGAAAGATCGATGTATTCTATGATCATTTGGAGTTCTGTCACAAGATTGATTTCAAGAAGAACAAACGTCTAGAAGTCGATTCGCCCACAATTCCTTTGGCTGAGTTGTTCTTGGAAAAGACTCAGATTGTTGAGATAAACGCGAAGGACTTGAAAGATCTGGTAATCACATTTCTAGCACATGATGTCAGTAATCATCATAATGACGAGGATGTAAATGGTGAGTACATCGCAAAGACTCTTTCTGATGACTGGGGCTTTTATTACACAGTGACTGAGAATATCAAGAAATTCATTAATTTTGTACCCAGTATTACTGAGATTGACCAGAGTCAAAAAGACTTGGTGATTTCCAGAGCTAAGAAACTGCATCAGATGATAGAGCATGCTCCCAAGTCTCGAAGTTGGAAGCGTAGAGCTAAGGTCGGTACAAAGCAGCGCTGGTATAAGTTTGTCCATTCAATGGAAGGAACTCGCGAAGCTAGATAGATGAGATACATATGTGAGGTCTTTGAGCAATGAAGCTTTCAAAAGAAAACGCGTATGATATGCTTACTGGAGTCGGAATTCTCGGAACGGGTGGAGGCGGAGACCCTGTTTCTTTTGGCAAACCGTTGGTAGATTGGGACTATAATAAAGGAAGAGTCTATGAGATTACGCCGCCAGATGATATCAAAGATGATGCATTCATTGTTTGTGGTGGCTACATGGGCTCAGTCAAAGCATTCACATCAATTGGAGACATGCTTGAAGCTTGGGAAACTCGGTATGAGCTCCATGAAGCAATGAAGATTTCAGAACGAATAACTGGAAAGAAAGTAGATCATCTGGTCCCATTTGAACTGGGAGGTACCAACACTACCGTAATGCTGTCATTAGCTGCGAGAGCTGGAATCACAACTGTGGATGGAGATGGTCTTGGTAGGTCTGCTCCAGAAACTCAGATGATTACCTTTGTAGGATATGGAATAGAACTATGTCCGATGCCCGTTGTTTCTAAGAATGGAAGTATCATTATTGTTGACAAGACAACTTCTCCAGCTCTAGCTGATGAGATCGGACGATTTGCTGTTGTTCAAGATGGAGGTGCAGGTGCGAATAATCACTATTACCAGACTGGTTCACAACTAAAGAAAGCAGTCATTCCGGATAGTATCTCTATGTCAGTTGAATTAGGAGCCGCTATACGAGATGCCAATGAGAATAGCAATAACCCGATTGATGCATTTCTTGACAATATGGGTGGTCAATTTCTAGCTCGAGGAAAGATCGAAGAGGTTAGGGGAGAAGATCGTGCAGGACATTGGCATGTATTGGTTCGAATAAAGTCTGAAAATCTCAAAGGTCGTTTTGAAATTGTTGTGAAAAATGAATACATGATGGCAATGTCCGAAGGTCAGCCTGTTGTTATGTTTCCCGACCTAATTTGCATGCATGATCCTGAAACAGGACATGGTATTATGAGCTCTGATCTCAAGAAAGGTTTGGAAGTGGTTGTCACAGCTGTTCCCGCGCATGAGCGACTGCGTTATGCTGGAAGTACAGAGATTGGTAAGAAAGCTTTCTCTCCTGAGAGATATGGTCATCCTGAGCTTGAGTACAAGCCAATGGAAGAGATAATAGGGCATCTTCACTAACTACCAGAGTCAGCTATACAAATCATCTGTAAAGGAGACTGATTCATTTGACAAGATTAGCCCTTATTGGTGCAACAGGTATTGATTGGTGGACTGATCCCAAGAAGAAATCATTTGTTGAACAGCATACTCCGCCAGAATGTGAGATTGGTAACTTCACCCCAAGAAGTGGTACACACAGTGTCGAATCAATGGCTGATGAAGCATATAATGCTCCATTCATTTTAGAGCAGATAGTTCGGGCGAACAAAGAGGGCTATGATGCAATTGTAATTGATTGTGCTTGTGATCCGGTTCTTGAGGCTGGTAGAGAAGTATCTGATGTTCCAGTTATTGGTCCCCGGAACACTGCATTTCATTTGTCTCTTATGCTTGGAACACGTTTTGGTGTGGTGACAGTTCAAGGTGAATCATTAAAGAAGTGTATAGAACATGGCGTTCGAAAAGAGGGTTTAGACGCCTTCTGTGCTGGAGTTCGTTATCTGAAGATGCCTGTTCTAGAAATATCAAAGAATCCTGCTAATGCTCGGAAACAGATACTTCAGGAGGGTAGAGACCTCATTCAGAATCACGGTGCTGATGTCATTATCCTTGGTTGTACAGCACTATCCCATGAAGTAGATCTCAAACCAATTATGGAGGAGCTGAAAGTTCCCATCATTGATCCGTTGGTAGTGGCAATCAAGACTGCATTCATGCTCGTAGAGTCAGGTCTCTCCCATAGTAAGGTAGCATATCCACACCCTCCGAAGAAGAAAATCAACGAGGCTCCCTGTATAAAGGGTGCTTTTGATGATGTCTTAAAGGAATGAATTCATACTCTATTGTTTCTCTTTTCTTTCAATAGAAGTGGAATAATGCCCGCTAAGACTATGATTGATAGCGCAAGGCACATGAGATAGGGAAGTGCTCCACCAAAATCATCAAGCCATCCTCCAACTATCGGTCCGAGGAATAGCCCAACACCGCCCATACTCTCAACCAACCCTGCATATGCACCTTTCTCAATCTTGGTTGCTGAAACAATCAGATACAGGGCACCCAAATAACTGAATCCAACTGCGATGCCCGAAATCATCATTGCTATTGTCAACATCCAGAAATCAATGAAAAAGAAGAGTACACCAGATGAAATGGCAGATAGAACAGCTCCCAGGAGAATGACGGAGCTCATTGATTGTTCAGGAATTCTTGCTGTGATGATAAAAGCCACCGTTCTAATCCCATTCCAGACAAGAAGCATGTTACCCCAATCTGGTGTAGACAGACCTGGTAATGTTTCTACATATGCTGGGAAGAGAGCAAGGATGACCGTGGAAATCACACCCCATAGCATAATTGAAAGATATGATGCTATGAATCTTGGACTAGTTTTAGATGGAGTTCCATCACTGATTGAGACCTGAGATTCAGGAGTATCTTCTATTACTGTTCTTCTTCTTCGATATCCTTGCAGAAATCCACCAATGATTCCGAGCATTATGAATTCTATTGCAATGACAACATAGATGCTTGATATAGGACCATAATTACTGTCCATGAATGCAATAACAAATGGACTTAGAATCATTCCAGCACTCCATGCAGTCGAAAAATTCCCTAGGACCTCACATTCAGCTTCAGGAGTCAATTCTGCAAGCATCGCCTGGTTTGATGGTGCTATGAAACCATAGACAAATCCTTCGAGTGCCCGAATTGTGATGAGATACACTGGAGAGGAGAATGGATTTAGAAAAAGAACTAACACCACGATATACGCGGCGGTGGCAATCATTAGGGCTTTTCGTCGACCAATTCTGTCAGAGAATCTCCCTCCAAGTGCAGGTGAAATCATATAGACAATCCCAAATGAACCCATTGCCCACCCCATCTCAAAACCGGATCCTCCAAGTTCTCCCACATACCAGGGAGCAAAGATTTCAGTGGTTCCAAGTGTGAATGTGACGAGGAATGTAGCAATATAAGCAACAAAACGATTCTGTCTTTTCACAGACTCTGGCATATCTGGTTTCTCATCATCATCTAGGCAGAATGGTTCTGGTGGCTCGAACATCTTCTCAATCCTACTATTTCAGCTGATGTGTAAACTCTTCTCCTAGAATCTTAGCATTATCCACAGGTTCTGTTCCCGGGACGGGGAATGCAACTATTGTGTTTGCGCCTGCATCGATCATTTGTTGAAGCCTTTTAAGACAGGCTTCCTTGTCGCCAACCAGACAGAGTTCTTTAACGAACTCATCAGTGATGAGCTCTGATAGAAGAGCATTGTCACCCTTCTCTGCTGCCTCGAACATTGCTCTGGTATCCTCAGGTTTGACGCCTGCATGTGACATAAGTGGTCCACCTGCTTGAGAATGCGGGAGATATAGCTTGGAGAAATTACGAGCGATATCGATTGCCTTGTCAAGATCATCATTAATGACCATGGGCATGTATGCTACCATCTCGTAGTCATCTAGGGATTTTCCAACCTTCTTTGCCCCCTTTGCAACTTGGTCCCATGCAAACTTGACATAGGACGGCGTGCAAAAGATGGATAGAATAACTCCATCGCCAATTTCGCCTGATAGTGCGAGACCTTTGGGACCTTCAAATGCTAAGTAGATTGGAACAGTCTTACGAACAGGTTCGAAGACTAGTTTGATGTCTTTCGCAGTGAAGAACTTGTCATCGTGGTTGATGTTCTCTCCTGTCATTATCTTCCGGACAAGATCAACACATGCACGAGTTCTGGAAAGTGGTTTCTTGTCATAGATACCCATCTGCTCCATCCAGAAAGGCACTCCAGAACCTAGTCCGAAGACAGTTCTCTTGTTAGACATCTCGTCAATGGTTGCAAACTCCATAGCGATTAATGCTGGATGCCGAGAGTATGGATTCACAACTCCTAATCCAATTCTAATCTTATTAGTAACCATGGATACTGCTGCCAAATATGGAATGCCACCCCTGAAGAAATAATCCTCAGCAAACCAAGCTGAACCTAGACCTGATTTCTCTGCTACCTTTGCTAGCTCAACAGCCTTGCTGACGGGGAAAACACCTGTCATTGCAACACCCAGTTCTTTGAATCCTTTCATTTTTTATCACACTCGTCAATAAGAAAAGAAGAGGGGACGGACTCCCCTACTCCTTTGGCAACAGACCATGCTTTTCCAGATGGTCTGCAACATCCTTGAGACCGAGCTTTTCCAGAGTCTTCCTATATGGCCAACTAGTCTTAGGATCCCATTCATGCAAAGCATAGTATTGGTCTAGTGCATTATCTAGTTCCTGTTTGGAATTGGTTTCTCCTTTCAGTGGACCACTTGCGGCTCCTTCATTCATGAGTCGCCATGGAAGATTGTCGTGTTCTCGAGTTGCGCCTCTTGTTACATTGAACGCTTTCTCAAGAGTACAGACACGACGCCCTGTGAGCATCATCTCTTCTTCTGTCATCTCTATCCCTGTGGCTGCTCCATAGAGTCGAGCCATGTTGTCTGGATTAACTCCGAAAGCCGCAGTTGATGTGAACACGCAGAATCCGAGTGCCTCAGTAATTTCATAGCAGTCTTCATGCCAACGGACAATTTCCGCTCTAAACTCTGTGAAGTGTGAGGATGCCCATTTCTTATCGCCTGTCAGTTTCTCGATTAATTCAACTGCTTCTGGGCTAGAGCCAAACTCAGCAAATGTTTCTGTCATGAGGTGGTCATTTCCTCTCGGATTGACAGCAAAGGCTAATGCATATGCTTTGGCAGATCTGGTTTCAACGTTTGACTGTTCAAGCCCTTTCTTATTCATTATTGCCCATTTGTAAGAATCCTGACCAATTTTCTGGGTGGCAATCTTTAATCCATCTGCAAGAAGATTACCAAGGTTCCCATCACGGAATGCCATTTTCTCAACGGTCTTCTTGACCTCCTCTAGTTTGCCCCAATCGAGCTCAAGTCCATCAGTATCTTCCAAACTAAGTGCGCCTCTCAGATAACTCTCTATAGCCCATTGTGACACTGTACCTGCTGTGATTGTATCTAGTCCCAGTCGATTACAGATTTCGTTTAGAATTAGAACCCCTTCTGTGTTAATGATTCCTGGACCATTTCCTAGTGCTCCGAAAGTTTCGTATTCTGGTCCTCCGCTTGCTAATCCCTCGTTTGGTCCTTTTGGAATCACAGAGTATCGGTGGCACCCAATAGTGCACCCAAAACACGCTACACGTCGCTTTAGATATCCCAGCTCATTCAACGCCTGTCCAGTTATTGGATACACATTCTCAGTGTATCCTGTCTGCCAGTTTTTGCCTGGAAATGCATGCATCTCGTTCACAGCACTGATTGAACCCGATGTTCCAAATTCATGTAATCCTTGGGCACCACTGTCAGCTCGAAGATTCTCACGCATCTCCTCTGCAATCTCTGCAAACTTCTTGGGGTCTTTTACCCGAACTGGTTTCGTGCCTTTCACACTAATAGCCTTCAGATTTTTCTTCCCCATTACTGCTGCGCCTCCACCACGCCCAGCGGCATGATAGAGTGAACAATGGATTGAAGCTGCCCTAACAAGATTCTCTCCTGCTGGACCAATGTATAGCCCTCGGGTATCTTCTCCATGCCATTTTTTCAGGAGAGCATCAGTTTCGATAATATCCTTGCCCCACAGGTCTTTCGCGCTAAGAATCTCAACCTTGTCATCTTCAATATTAATGTAAGATGGTTCTTTAGCTACTCCATGTACAACAAGATGGTCATAGCCAGCATACTTGAGTTCTGCACCCCAATGACCTCCAGTGTTACTCTTCAAATAAAGCCCAGTTGTACAACCCACTGTGGTAACTGAAGTACGACCCGAAGCGGGTGCGGTGGTTCCAGTAACAGCTCCCGGTGCAAAGACGATAATGTTTCTTGGATCATCCCACGTTATGTCTGGATTCTTACAATAGTCCCATAGGAGTTTAGCGTTGATCCCCCTTGAGCCAACATACAACCTTCTCCATTCCTCTGGAATGTCCTCAGTCCAAATCTTTCCGTTGCTCAAGTCAACATGCAGTATCTTCCCTTGATGTCCGTACATTTTTCACACCGCCTCCTTCTTCAAATCACGATATGCTGCCATTCTCACAGAACGAAGTTTCTTCTTTGCCTTGAGTGCATCCTCTGTATCTTTCACCCAAGTAAGTGCCTCTGGTACACAATGCTTAGCACAATAAGGATCGCCTCCACATAAATCACAAAACATTGGCTGTTTTGATTCAGGATGCAATCTTATTGCGTGATAGATACAGGCTTCAACACATGCACCTTGAGAAGTACAGAGTTTGTCATCTAATGTGATTATCCCTGTTTTTTCATCTCTTGATAGCGCACCATTTGGACAAGATGCAACACAAGGGTGAGACTCACATTGTTCACACACAAGCTGCACTCCAAGTGCAATGTCCTCCTTCTTCAGAATCTTTATTCTTCCTCTTGCAGGGTCGAATAGAGCATCCTTTGTAAGAGAACAAGCAAGAGAGCACTGCTTACATCCTGTGCACTTGTCCATGTCTATAAGTAGCAGTTTCTCCATTTTCATTCCATCCAAACGTGAGATTGTTAAAGTAAAATCACCATGATTTAACTCACATTAAAATCCTCCCGTTCTCGTTATGTTCCTCTATACACTTCGTTTGATGTTTCAAATGCCCTTAGATGCCTGTAAAATGTTATTTCCACTTCTAGATGGATTGCACATCGGATACCTCACTCGATATTGCTTTAATACGATTTAACTTGATTTCTGAAAATAGTTTAACAAAGTAGTTTCTTTACCAGATACGATAGGTTTTAAGACACCCACAAGAGAGAGCCTATTGTGTTCAAAGTGAATGGAGACGAAGGACGACCAAAGTACTATGACGAACTTTCTGTTGAAGAAATGGCAAGTTCAAGTGATATCCGTGAAGGGGTATCCATGCTCCTCTCTCATCACCCCCCCTCAATGTATGGACATTGTCTTCGTCTTACAATACTGGGAAGATCCATCTATTTCTGTGGACGTTGTACTGGAATTTATAGCGGTCTAGGTCTAGGTCTCTTGACTCTCTTCATTTTCCGAATTCAACTAGAACCTGATTACCTTTGGTTCTTCATCTCAGTCGTTCTGGGATATACAACAATAGTTGACTGGATGAGTCAAAGGTTGACTCCTCGCAAGACAACGAATTTTGTTAGGGCTTCAACAGGTTTTATGAGTGGACTAGCCCTTGCGATCATTTTCTATCTGGCAAACCTGTTCTTTATGCTTGTAGCTCTCGCTTCGATGAGTGCATCGGTTGGAATTGTAGGTATTATCGAGAATCGACGACGATCTTCCTATTACAAGGAGATTCAAGAAGAACTGGATGCATCTTCTGAAGATACTGATTCCTAATGCGTACAAATCTTCACCATGCCAAAGCGTTTTATCTTGGATTTTTTTCTCTCAGTCTTGTGACTTGGAATGATTCCATTTACAAAACCTATCATTGGCGATGAAGAAAAAGAAGCTGTTTCTCGAGTCTTAGAATCTGGAATGCTGGCAGAAGGAAAGGTTTCTAGGAATTTTGAAAAACTGTTCTCAGATTACATAGGAACTAAGTTTGCTACTGTCACCTCTAATGGTACTACAGCTCTAAGTACGGCTTTGGAAGCGATGGATATTCAGCCGGGTAATGAAGTGATAACCTCACCATTCACATTTATTGCTTCAGCTAATTCAATCGCCATGTTGGGGGCGATCCCTGTCTTTGTGGACATAAATCCTGATACATACAATATTGATCCCGAGTTGATTGAAGAAGCAATAACCGAGAAAACTCGAGCAATAATGCCTGTCCATATCTTTGGTCTTCCTGCAGACATGAAACACATTCTTGAGATTGCAGAGGCACACGACCTCCTTGTGCTAGAAGATGCATGCCAAGCTCACGGAGGTGAGATAGAGGGTCAGAAAGCTGGTTCTTTTGGAGATGCTGCAACCTTCTCGTTCTATGCGACGAAGAATCTCATGACAGGTGAGGGTGGTATGGTCACCACAAACAATGAAGAACTCTATGACAAAATGCTAATGATCAAAAATCATGGACGTGGTAAAAAGGGCGGTTATAGCCATTATAGGATTGGATATAACAATCGAATGATGGACATTGTATCTGCCATCGGTGTGGTTCAATTAAAGCGACTACCTGATCTAGTAATACAGAGACAGAAGAACGGTCAAGAGTTCAATGACTTCTTTGCTGAATTTGATTCAATCAAACCTCAGGTCGAAGAACCTGGCTTCAAGTCTGGTTACCATCTTTATGCTCCTCGTTTGTTCTCAGAGAAAATAGATAGAGATGGACTTGTCAATGCACTGCGAGATGAGGGAGTTGGATCTCGAGCAGTCTATGCACTTCCCTGTCATAAACAAGACACGTACTTAAATATCAATGACTGGCGCTGGGCAAAATTTGTTGACTATCCTGACTATTCTGCAATGACTCTACCAGTTTCAGAGGACATTGGACTCAGGCACTTCGATATACCTGTTCATCCTAGTTTGACTGCAGAGGAAAAAGAACACATCAAGACTGCGTTCCGCAAAATCCTAGGCTAATTATTTTCAAAATAAGAGAGAATTGAACGCAGGTCATTCGATTCTATAGTGATTGATGCTGCATCACTCACAATCTGGTCTACTGGATTAAAAGCTATACTGAATGCTGATACTTTAAAAAGTTCGATGTCATTCAAACCATTTCCAACGCTCGCGACACTTTGCTTTGAATAACCCTTATCCTCAATATGCCGCAAAATCGTTTCAGCCTTCTGAGGACCATCCATGAAGTACTCCACAGAACTATCATGGACACCATCCCTGGAACCAAGTATGTTCGAATATGCAAAATCAAGATTCAATCTCTTCATCAACGGTGTCATAAAGAATTGACTGACCCCGCTTGATATGCTTCCAACTTCGTATCCCCTTTTCCTTAGTGTGGAAACAGTATCCTCCGCTCCAGTCATCAGTGGAAGTGTTTCAACTAGATAATCATAACTTCCATCCACTGCAACACCCTTCCAAATCTTTGCTCCTTCGATAACCAACTCTTCGAATGTCATCCTTTCTTTTTCCATTCTCTGAAATAATGACAGATATTTCTCAGCAAGACCCAATTGCTGACCAATTAAAAAGGATGCATTTTCTCCGTCAAATAACACACCATCTAAATCAAGCGTAATGATTCTGATTTCTGAGGTCATGTTGATACTAAATCCTTCATTGTTAACTGATGGCGGCTACACTAGTAACAGTAATTATCACTTTTGATTCACTTCAGCATGCGATGAACATAATCAGGAAAGGTGGACTTGGCTCTATAAACGAGATAAAGAAACGTTTCAGAAAAGAACGATCTGAAGAAGACCTCCAATTTGAAATAGGTCGCATGAACCGTGACATTCTGAAACGTATGTTCGTGGTTGCAGGTAAAGTGGGAAGCGACAACATTACTCGGTATGAAGCGAAAGCAAAGAAGCTAGGCTGCGATTTTATTGCAGAGGAGGGTCGTTCGTGGATTCTAACACAAAAAACCATTCGTGAAAACTATGATCCTTCATATCACAGAGGTGTTCTCCTAATTGGAAACAACAAGGAGCTGCCTGCTACACAGATATCATATCAAAATACCTATGCTTTCACAGACTTCTTTCTACAAGACCTTGACGGAGATTCCATTCCAGAATTTCCAATTGGAAGAATCTTTGGTCCTCCTGAAACTGTATTATATCATATGGACCCATTCATTGTTGATAGTAACATTGCTATAGTGTTTGACAGTCAACCTGAGAGATCTGATAAACACGTAAAGGGTCTAGCAGCTCTTGGATTTGATGTTGAAGTTCTAAATCGTTATACTAATGATGAGTCTAAACTACTTGCTATGAGTGAGTTCATTCTCCAATTCTCTGATGGTGTATTCACTGCACGTATACACGGGACACCAGATCGTTGGGCTACTCACAACTCTGTTATTCTTAGTCATGACCAAGCTGCCTCCATAAAATTTGAGGGCTATCCAGTGATATACTCTGAAGCTTGTAGTACTGCTCAAGAAGGTCCTCTTCTGAAAGCATTTCTGAATCAGGGAGCTTCGTACATTGGTGCGACATTAGACACCATGAACAATGTCGAGCCATTCAACGATTGGAAAATGTGCCCCTATTGTGATGGTTGGAAATTTGGTTTTCTAGACGAGCTGGATTCGCATGAATTGATTGGAGAAGTAAAGGTGTCTGTTGATAAGGCTCTGACTGAGCATCTTGATTCCAAATACCTCGTGGAGATAGAAAAAATCCGCAAGGGAGAAACCACAGAATTAACCCAAGACCCAGCGGTTTCAGTAATAGAATGGGTCTTATTTGGAAATCCCATACGTAGCACAACTGTTGGCCCAAATGCAAATTATACCCCTGGTCTAATTGCTGTAGATACATAATCTATTTTGACCTTGAACGCATCATAGCACCAAGAAATCCACCAAGAGCACCCATTAGAGCCATGAGAATGACCGCAGTCACTATTGTCAGATAGTCTGTAGTAAAACCAGTCAAGTACTCAGTAACTAGTAGGATTCCTGTATATGATATTAGGGCTCCCATGAAGCCAATAAAAGATGAAACTATCTTTGCTTCCTGAAAAAGGTAACCAACGACCAGACCCACTACCAAGGGAGTAAAGAGTGCCAAGATAATGAAAAAACCTAGATTCAAACCGATTGCTGCAAGAATCATTAAAAAGAATCTACCAGCTTGCGAATCCAATAGTGAAGTTGACGTGGTCACTTCTAGACCTCTTCTCTCACAGATTTCGCTGTGGTTATAACAGTGATGTTCTGTTGGTTCAAATGAGTAAATTGTCATTTAACATCAAAGTTCCAGAAGGATATGACCTTCTCTCATCTATACATTCCTGGATCTATCCAGATATTCAGCCTGTTCCTGAACAAACAGGATCAGATTTCTTTGGTCGTATATACACTCTAAATGATGAGGATGTAGCATTACTTATCAAACAGCAATCTCCTGGGGAGAACCTTCAAGTTAGATTCTCTGAATGCAATGTTACTCGAAAGCATCTGAAAGCACTGGTTGAAAGAGTTCTTGGCTTCAAAATCTCATTCGAAGATGCTATTGAACAAATGAGTCATGACTCAACTATATCCTTCCTTGTTGAGAAAGTGGTAGGAATAAGACCTTACATGTCGCCAACGCTTTTCGAAGCTTTGATTAAAACAATCATTCAGCAACAGGTTTCGTACAGAGCAGCTAACATATTTACAAAGAGAATGGTTGTTGGTCTTGCCAGCCCAATATCTCATGAGAATCAATTGTTTTATCATTTTCCAGATGCAATAACAATATCTAATGCTGGTGTCGCTGGAATCAGAGAATTTGGATTTGGATATAAATCTGAATACATCCATAATGTAGCAAAGCTTGTTGCAAATGGAAGTTTAGATATAGATTCAATGATGGATGAAACATATGAATCAGTACTTGCAGCACTGAAACCCATTAGAGGAATTGGTCAATGGACTGTGGATGTGTTATCACTTGCTGGTCTAGGAAATTTCGAAGTATTCCCATATGGTGACCTTGTGATTCAGAAGATTATGGGACGGTTATACAATAAAGGAGAAAGAATGACGAAGAAACAGGTTCAAGAACACGCAACAATATGGGGTGAATCTGGAACAAAAATACTATACTTGCTGATGAGTGCAGAGGTTCTGGGTTTATTCTGAAAAGGCCCGCGGAAAACCCATAAAAGGCACTCAGTTGAAAATTCAGATTGATAACGCTGGTGAAATATAATTGTCTAAGGTTGGGACGAAGAAGAACACAAAACTGTGGCGAATTAGATCCATGTTCCTAAAGGAACTGAAACTAATTCAGAATGACAGGTTTGCATTACTATTGATCTTTATTCTTCCAACTATGATAATGGCAACCATGTATATCGCAACAAATCCAAGTGGTATAACTGTAATTCCAGAAACTGGAAAGAATCCAGATGCTGCACGAATTGGAGTTATTGACCTAGATACGACAAACACATTTCCAACACAGGACCTCTCTGAAAATTTCACTTGGTATCTGACTAATGATCCTGACTTCATTGTACAAGTATTTGAGAGTGAAGTTGAGGCGTTAGACGCTTTATACTTTGACAGAGTGAATGCTTTTGTTGTCATACCGTACGGATTTGAAGGAAACATTACCAATGATATTCCTGCATTTGTGGACATTCATGTAAGTAGCACAGATCTGGAAGCTCAGATGTCCATTACTTCTAAATTCAGTAGTGTGGTACATGATTTTCGTCAAGACCATGGGTGGTCACAGCGAGAGATTTCTACAGATATGTTCTCTGAGTTTCAACCACCAGGCGGTGGGGGTTTTGAGGCTACATTCGGTGTCTTCATGATTGTTTTTGCTGTATTCATCGCAGTGGCTGCCACAGCAGCTCAAGCCATCGTTGGAGATATACCACTCAATCGTATGTTGCTGACACCGGCAACAAAGATGGAAGCTATAATTGCAAAAGTCTTAGCATATTTTGTCGTTGGAATGTTCCAAACTCAATTCTTACTAATTCTATGGCAGCTCCTCTTCAACATAGATGCATGGGCAGTATATCATATATTGAATTTTGTACTTGCACTAATGTCATTTTCAGGTGCTGCTCTTGGTGTCTTAATATCTACAGTAGTAACAACTCGTCTCCAAGCCAATCAATCATTTCTCTTCTTGCTGTTTGGTTCTGTTATAGTAGGTACTGGTTTCATTGATGTGGGTCTGGTTGATGACTACTATCCTCTCAACCTCGGAAGAGTAATGATGACCGATACTGCTTTCAAGGGTGTTGACATAATTGAGTTCATTGATGAGATCAACATTATTCTCTTTATGTCGCTGATTTTCATTCTAGTAGCTTGGCTCATCTTTGTCAGAAAAGATACACTTGCTTGATTTGCTCTCTTCCAAATTTCGAGGCAAGACCCTTAAGTCTGAATGTAGATATCTGAAATTTGGAGGTCTGATAATCTATGAGTGTTGTGAAAGTAATCGAACTTATTGGAGAGTCCCCTAATAGCTGGGAGGAAGCTTGCAAGAACGCATTGACAGTTGCAGCGAAGAGTGTCCGTGGAATTGTAGGAATCGATGTTGATCACTTTACGTGTAAAGTCGAGGACAACAAAGTTGTCGCCTTCCGAGCTAATATCAAGGTGGCTTTCAAGTACGAAGCATGAAATTCGCTAGTCTACGCTTTCATTCTCGTACCATCTTAAGGGGGACTTGAGCAGAATCAGGTCCCTCAATACTTCTCAAAAACCTAGACTTGCTAGGATGATGACCACTGCATTGTTTACACCGTGCGCAACTGATGGTCCAATGATATTGTAATTTCTTCTTTGTGCCAAGTCACCAAGGAAAAGTCCTAGTATGAATCTTGCTGGAAGTCCAATCATGTCCAGATGGATTATTCCAAATATGAAACTCGTGATGACGAGGGACAGCAGTCGATAGCTCGAATTTCCTTGACTCCTGAAGTATATCTCCATCCTTCTTTGAAGGAAACCCCGAAACATTACTTCCTCGGTGAATCCTACAAAGACAAACATGACGATTACCCAGAGAACTAGTTCAAATGAATTTCTAGCTATAAGAAGCTCCTCACCAGAAGAGATTGGTCCTGTAATGGTGCTGATAAACCAAGTTACTACAATGTTTGCACCAAGCATTAATGCACCTATAACTATGCCAAGACCGATATCTACTCCAGAGATCATGTTTTTGATTCCTATCGATGAAATGGGAAGTCCATTTTTCCGGACATAGTAAATAGGTGGAATTACAAAAGCAATCTCTGCAACAGTCAGAATCAATAGTGCATTTGGATCAATGTAAATGGTCCCCGAATTGAAATCAATATAGATTAGGTCTGGGTATGCCATCATTGGTACCATTATGATAATTGTAAACAATACCAATAAGACCATTCCAAGAGCGGTTAGGCCAAGAACGCCAACCATACGTCCTCTTTCAAAATCTCTTTCAAAACGAGTTCCGGGTTCAAAAATCCCGATTCCTTCTGCTTCTTCAAGTTCAAATGCATCAGGGTCGTCCATGACCAATTATTGCAACCTCAGGTTGTGAGGTTTAGTAGTGGAATTAAGGATTTGGATTCCTTCATCAACCTGATTGCTCTTTCCAACAGACTTTATGAGGTAAGATTTTTGTAGATATACCTAAGAGATACCACCTCTGAGTTGAGGTCGAATAGTCGTGGATGAAGGTAGAGCGCCTAAGAAGCGTAGAGGCACATTTCTACTTTTCACCACAATTCTTGTTGTAGCGACCATCACAGGGTTGTATGCCATTCCTCCATCTTTTACTGTTCCAGATCTTTCTGTGCGAGTAGCAGTGATTGACTCTGGCATCAATACTGATCAAGAATTAGAAACTAGAGTAGTTGCAAGTAAGAGTTTCATTAATACAACATTCGGCTATACTGGAGATGATAACTCAACTACTGACAGCAGTCCCAGTAACATTGCTCATGGAACCTATATTGCCAAGATTATTGCCTTGGAAGCACCAAATGTAGCTATAGTGAATGCAAAGGTTGTTTCCGAGAATAATGTGGCAACACCATTAGGTATTGTTGAAGCCATTCGATGGGCAGTTCAGGAGGAGAATTGCAGCGTAATCAACCTCAGTCTTGGTTTTTCGCCAATACTTGATGATTTTGTGAGGTCTACAATTCAATGGGCTTTTCAACATGGTGTTTCAATTGTTGCTGCTGCTGGGAATGATGGAGAAAATGGTATATCTGGAAGCTCGGTTGAGTCCCCTGCTATATATCCTGAAGTGATTGCGGTAGGGGCACTTGACGAATCAAATTCCCTCTATTCTTTTTCATCGATAGGTCCATTGAGAAACCGCATTGTTAAACCTGATATTTCAGCCAGTGGATTCTACAAGGACAGCAGACTGACAGTTGTTGGAACAAGTTTTGCGGCTCCTATTGTAGCAGCAGGGATAGCGCGAATTATTGCACATTGCATTAGCAATGAATGGAGTTGGACTCCGGGAATGATAAAAGCAGCAATAATGATCAGTGCAGCTAAACTTCCATATGAAGAATGGGAGGTTGGAGCAGGTCTTTTTGATCTCGAAACCGCTTTTATCTATATCAACAATGCGCAGAAACCAGAAGGTCTTCCTCTAATCGCTGCTATAACTCCTACAGAGAGTCCTTTCTCTTTCGAGAGATATTTTATCAATCATACTACAAAGATACCTGTATCAATTTTCACTAGCAACCTTGTGACTTTCAATCTAGCTTATAGAGGCGATGACAGTGAATGGCTTCGTGGACCATCAACAGTCACTGTGAATCAGTCAGGTATATTCACTCTTGACTTGAAAGTAGTTGCTAACAATACATTAGTGGGTCTTGAGGCTTTTATTTCTCTATATGCCTCTGGATATTTGAATATGCGATTTGAAATGGAATTTGATGCTCGAGCTGCCTACAAGGAGATTGCTTTAGATATCAGTCATACTTCTTGGTCAATTGACTCATCGTATGGTCAGTTCCGGGAACTCTATCGAATGTTAACAAAATTTGGCATTTCTGTAGATGAACTAAGATATCCTGAGAACCTCACAACTAGCGTTCTCTCCTCCTATGATGCAGTTTTCGTTCTTGATCCCTGCGCTTGGGATTATGTGGTTGATAATGATGGCTACTCATTTTCGAGGACTGGAGTTTTCTCCTACAGCTCGGAAGAAATTGCGGCGTATGTTACCTACTACAATCAAGGTGGGAATCTCTTCTTCGCAGCACTATCTAATTCGAGTATAGATCAGCAAAGTGCAAATGACTTGTTCACTCAGTTCAATCTAACCCTCAACAATGATTATGTTCCGGTAATTACGATTGCTATCAATGGCATGGTTTCAACCGAACTGGTTACCAAAATGGTGGATCATGTCATAACTAGGAGGATTGATTCATTTGATTATAATGGATGTTCACTGAACTATACAGGCGATGCCTATGAAATTGCATGGGTTGAGGTGATGCAACGATATGAAAATGGAACACAATATACTCAAAAAAAGACAGTTCTGGTGGCATCCGAGAATAGTCACGGAGGCAGATTCATAGCTGCAGGTAGTAATTTCTTCTTAGATAATTGGGCTCTTAGCAACAGGTACAGATCTGACCAAAATCTCAAACTAGTATTGCAATCCGTTTATTGGCTGTTGGACATCTTGAATGATTAGAGCAATGGTGCAATTTTCTCGACAGCAGTGTTTGCCGCGTATACGAGAAGACCTGTCTTTATTCCCTTGCTTGCTGCAAGTACCAAGATTGCTTTTTCACCAGCGCTTTTCATTATCATAAGACCTTTCTCGTTCGTCATAAGTATCTCTTCTAGAGTACCCTGATCCATTCTTTCTGCAGCCAAGTCCGCAACTCCAAGAATTGACGCGGCCATAGCAGCAATCTCTGCTTCTTCAAGACCTTGGGGTACAGCTGAAGCGATTGGAAGACCTTCTTTTGATAGAAGCATCCAGGCTCGAATACCTGCAGTAAGCGCTGTGGCTTCTTCCATAATTTGTCTTAGCTTCCCTTGTAATTCTTCGAAGCTAGGATCAAACATTATGGGTGGTCACTCCTTTCTCTCACTAGGATGGTTGTGATTTGTAGATGCGCATTAATAAAGTTTAGTTGCTGGGGCCAGTTCCATCATTCTAGAGGGCAAATGCTACATATTGATAGGGAAGGAACTTCATTATGTAGACAAAGAATACGGATGGTCATCAATTGGTTCACAAACTTGGATCACTTAGTGAGAACAATTCTACTCTTGGTTGGAAAAAAGGCGTCAGAGTACTTGGTGTGTCTGAGAGTTTTGAAAAGTCTGCATCAAAAAGCGTCCTAGCTGGCGTCATCATGCGAGCAGATATTCGAATTGATGGCTTTGGTGTATGCTTTCCAACGATTGGTGGAACTGATTCTACTACTGAGCTATTGTCGCTTTATTCAGATTTGAAGAGAGAGGATATTCGTGCCTGGATGCTTGGAGGAAGTGTTATCTCCTGGTTCAATATTATTGATATCAAAACACTACACAAGAAGACTAAGATCCCGGTTATCTGTATATCCTATCATCCTTCTGAAGGAATTGAGAAGTATTTGCATGAGTACTTTCCAGAGGATTCTAATGAACGACTCGAGCTCCTCAAATCAAGCGGTGATAGAGTTGAGGTCCAACTATCTACAGGACATTCAGTCTTTCTTATCGCAGTGGGCATAAGTGTAACGCGCGCAAGGAAACTTGTTGACAAATTCACAATTGATGGAAGAGTTCCTGAACCCATTCGTGTTGCCCGTACAATTGCAGCTGGCCTTCAACGAACCTTGTCATTATGAGGAAACTCAATACTACTTTCTACTGATTTCATCAAGTTGAATCCCCCTCTTCTTGGCATTATTCAAATGCTCCATGTATAGTTCCCAAAATATAGATGATATAATAGGGATGTCTAAGAGATCAAGTCTTTCATGACTGGAAAGGAAGAATTGATTGAGAACTTCTGGAGAAACTCCTGATGTTTCAAGTGCAAGAGCATGGATGAGCATGTCCAGTACATCTGCACCCATTACTATTCTACTCTCAACTGTTTTTGCTTTCTCCATTTCATCCCATAGTTCCAGTATCCAGGATTCAAAACTGGATTTTGTCTTAGCAATTTGTGAAATCGCATCTCTTTCCAGTTTTTTCTTAATCCTTGCCAAATCATCTCCCCCACTTTTTGATACTGAATGTGGTATATCAGAAGTAAGTGCTTCAGGAAGGTCATGAATCAGAGCCATAGATATGACCTTACTTTGATCAACAATCCCGTCACAATCAATCATTTCTCTCGAGATTAGCAAAGACAGAATTGCCGTTCCATAGGAATGCTCACTCACTGATTCAGATTGTGAGTGATTTACTCCTACTAAAGCCCAACCTGTTCTATTCACTCTTTTCAAAGTTTCACTATATTTCACCAGATGAATAATTTCTTTCACAGCTTTCATTTTTTGAAGCTCCTGGCTCACTTGTTTTCAAAAAGAGAAAAAGTGGAGGACTTGAGCCTCCATAAAACGACCAGTATCTAAGGTAGAGTGCTTTCTACGATTATCGAACCATTTACAATGGCGGATCGGTAATCAATAGTTACATTCAACATGAAGTCTGTTACCCACAAATCACTTCTGAACTCTAAAAGGTCCGAGAGTTCAACACCATCATTTTCTAGATTGTATTGATCTGTGATGCCACCCTCAAATGCGAACCATAATGTTGCATTTATCACCCTAGCAATTGCTAGATCTGAACGAGGAACAACACTAGCAACAATCCATGATGGACCTGCAGCAATGTTAATATCTGGATTCCCAAGATAGTTCTGATCGCCCTCTGCAGCGATCACAAAGGGTTCTCTTCCAGCGATGTCAGAAAAGTATGTTGAATTCGCCCTATCCATAGCAGTTCTTACTCCCATAATGCTTCCTCGTACAGGAGCATAAATCACTGTTGCATTTCCTTGTAAAGGACTGAATATAGAATACGCTAAGGTCTCAGCGGTGGCAGTATCATTGAAAGAACCAACATATTCTGCTGGTAATAATGTTACATTTAGGTTGTATGTCGTGTTTGCATGCTCAAGTCCCTGTATGAATCCTGCAATCAATCCTTCTACAGTTGAATCACCCTCAACTGAACCAAGGATTCCGACAATATTACTTCTATTGACATTACCAGTAGCCAAGAAAGCAGCAATAGATCCTGCAAGAAATGCGGCTTCATGTTGAGCAAATGTTGCTGCCGCAACATTGTCTAAAGCCAATGATGGAACTCCTCCAATCAAAGCAAACTTTTGATTCGGATAATTACCTGCAGCATCAGTTATTGCGCCACTGAGTCCATCGCCGATAGCGATGATGAGGTCGTGTGTCCCAGCTGCAGCTATACTTTCCATCGTGTCTCTCGCTTCTGCAGCAGTATTTTCAACAATGAAATCATAGTTTACAACAACGTCAACATCCTCCAAGCCCTCGTAAGCTTGGTCTGCCATGCTCAAATCTCCAAATCCTGGATCCAGAACCACGATAGCAATGTTTGAAGGAGCATACTGATTAGTTATAAAGACAAATCCGCCGACTGCGGCAAATACTAGTATCACAATGATAAAGGATGATATCACGCCTGACCTTGAGCTCAAAATCATGCCTCCGGGGTCGTTAGCCTCGATGCTTTTGACCATAGATAAAAACTTGTTGCTCTAAGAAGGTTATACTCCATAGAAGGGTTTTCATTGGTCTTTTTGGACATGTTTCCAAATAGAGCATCAGTTATAAATACGGACGCATGACTGAACACGAGCTAACAACGCAGGTGTATACAATGCCAGGAGAAACACTTGGAGAGGTAGCTGCTCTATTAGAAGAAACTCTCAAAGTGCATAGGTCTGTGAAGAATGCGGTATTATGTACCAAAGAAGGCGTTGTCGTTGCAGCTGTAGCTCGCGATGGAGAAACAGACCCTAGGTTGGTAGCCACTGTTTCTTCAGCGCTAGTCTGGGGTGGTGCCTCTGCACTAACTCATCTCAAGGCTTCTGGTCCAACACATTTAATTCATACGACAACTATTGAACGGATTTTGACTATTGTTCAACCCCATTACCATCTTGTTGTAATAATTTCACGAGCTGATGATGCTGGATTAAACTTGGAGTCCCTAATACCTGCTTTCCAGTCACTTTCCACAAGGATGGAGCTTGTTATGGGGTCGACAATAGCATTTGGGAAACAAACAATCTTAGGCACGATTGTTGAAGAAATTCCTGAAGTAACACAAGGCATTCTACTCACCATCGATGGCCTACCATTAGGATCGGTAGGCTTCAAAGATGAAGTTGAAGTTGCAGCACTGGCTGGTGCACTCTTTGCCAATGGTCTGACTTATTCTGAAGTGACAAATACAATTTCTGTTGACACAACAGGAACTAGACTACTCATCACGAGAGTCGATGAATCACGTCTTCTAGCAGTAGTTTGTCAAGGTCTCAATCCTGAAGAAATGACTCAAAAAATCAGACTACTTCTCGATGGTGTGGCTTAACCACCGCCAGCTTCAGCTTTTTCGGGCTTGAATTCTGTCTCAATCCCATCGTCGTCAATGAATTGAAATTCCCAGTCTGTAAGATTAATGGTTATGAAGCAGTCTTTTCCTCTTTCAGGACAATCAATTCTAATTGTAACATGGTCTGGCGTTGTTTCTCGGATTTCTGGATTCAAACAACCATCTTCAAGTTTTTCCATTAGAAAGAGTACATATGCTTCAGTAATTGTGTTTAGACTGCCCTTCAATAGCAATTCTCCCAAATCATCCAAATAGTGCCTTTTCTTGCGTCCCTCTCGAACCACTTTGATTAAACCGACTTCCTCCATCCTTGAGATATGCCATCTCACGGTATCATGGTGTACTCCAAGCGATTCAGCCATCTGTTCTTGGTAACAACCCGCATTATTTACTACAAAAGCAAATACTTTCTGAGCTGTGTCACTTCTCATCGTTAGGTATGCCATTTCCGCCTCTTGAGATCTTAGCATTCTTGGATAGTAGAGTCGCTTTCCAGCAAACTTGATTGATTTGACAAGCCCTTCTCTTTCTAGAATTCTTAGATGCCATGTAAGAGTGCCAAGAGGTGAAGAGAGAATATCAACTAATTCTAATAGATACGTTCCTGGATTTTCACAGAGTACCTGGTAGAGCTCACGCCTAAATGGGTGAAGAAGCAATGCCATTCTCTTTTGTCTTCCCATGGATGGGTCCTCTCAACTCTCTCAACAATCATTTGACTTCGGCGATATAATTGCTTCGCCTCAGTGTATTCGTGCACTTGTTACCCGTACGGAACTCTTAATTACCAAACTTGATAGAAAAGCCACGTTCCTGAGGTGAAGGAGCAACTTGTGCGGAATCACTGGTATCGTTACTTACGATAGCGATCGTATTGGTGAGCTTCTCGTAAGGTGCAGTAGAAAGCTTACTTACAGGGGTTATGATTCAGTTGGTGTTGCTGCTGTTCGTGATGGAAAGGTCGATTTGAGGAAAGAGGTCGGGACTATCGATGAAGTTGATCAACTTCTTGGTCTCTCAAATATGAAGGGAGATAGAGGTATCGCTCAACTCAGATGGGCAACTTATGGAGCACCAACCAAGATCAATGCACAACCCCACTTTGGATGTGAGGAAGTTTTCTATGGCGCCCATAATGGGAACATTCACAACTATGTTGAATATAAACAGGAATTAATTGAAACAGGTCATATTGTTCGTTCCGAGAACGATGGTGAATTATGCGTACATGCTGTTGACAAGTATTATGATGAAACTGGCGGCGACATGTTGGAAGCTATTCGGCTCTCAACACAAGATTTGAAGGGAGCCTATGCGTTTGCTGTAGGACGAGCCGATGAGAATGAAATATACGCAGTTAAAATGGGATCCTCTTTAGTTGCTGGAGTTGCCAACGGAGCAACAATAGTTTCCAGTGATCTTCCATCTGTACTTCCTCTCACAAACAATGTTGTCTACCTTGCAGATGGAGAAATGTTAATTCTGACACATGATGAGGTCAAAGTTTACAACATCGAAGATGGAAAGCAACTTGACCGATCACCTGAAATTTCCAATGTTGATGCACGAGCAGCTGAGAAGGGCGGTTATCCGCATTTCATGCTCAAAGAGATCAACGAACAACCAAAAGTTGCTCAGGATGTATTAGGGCTTCTAGAAAGTGCGAAGAGTGAGGAATGGCTACAACTCATTGAAGAAGCATCTAAGCATTATATTGTTGCGTGTGGCTCTTCATACAATGCAAGTATATTGGGCACCTACTACTTCAACCGACTGGCAGGTATACCGATGTATCATGCTCTTGGTGGCCAGTTTCAATCACAATATGGAAATACGATGGACGATGAAACACTCAGCATTTTGGTTTCTCAGAGTGGAGAAACAAAGGATATTCTTAATGTTCTCAAACATGCCAAGGAGAATAATCTTGGAAAAACGTTAGGAATCCTGAATGTTATCGGAAGCACATTGATGTTTCAATCTGACTCGTATATTCCAATGGCTTGTGGGTATGAAGTCAGTGTTCCTGCAACGAAGACATACTATTCACAGAGCATAATCTTTGCGTACTTGGCCGCAAAACTGGGAGAGCGAAATGGTACGATCGACAACTCTGAAGCAAAGCAGTTCATTGACAAGCTCCATATTGAATTACCACGACTTACGCAGACAACGATTGATAGAACTGGTATTCTCGCCAAGAACTTGGCAAGGACCATCATGAATGTCAAGGACCTCTACTGTTTAGGTTATGGTTTCACAGACGGTGTTGCTCGGGAGGGAGCACTCAAAATAAAGGAGATTTGTTACAACCACTGCGAGGGAATGTACTCATCGGAATTCAAGCATGGACCACTTAGTATTGTTACCAAAAACTATCCAGTGATTTTTGTATCGACAACGGAAGACTCCTGGATGGTCATCAACCACATTAACGAAGTTCGAGCTCGCCATGGACGAACCATCATTGTGGGAGAGCTTGAAGAAACACTTACACCATACGTAGATGATAAGAACGACTACCTAATAGTACCTAAATCAAATGTGTTATTGAATCCAATATTGGATGTAATTCCACTTCAACTCTTGAGTTATTTCCTTTCAGTTGATTTAGGAATCAATCCTGATTTGCCTAGGAATCTCTCAAAAACCCTGACTGTTGACTAGGCTACTCCTTAGCGCCTCCAGATTCCCCAATTCTCAAAGCTCTCATAGCATCAGATGTAACTGATCCTGAATCAAACCCGTCTCTAATGTCTACTAAATCCGCATCACTGATTTCCATAACATTGAGGAGTTCATGACGGTCATCTAGAGTCCATTGGCCATAGACAGATAGACCATTCTCAGTTTCACATTCGAGAAGTCCGATGGTTCCTGTACTAGTCCACCAACTAAGGCACTTGACTGTATGTCCTAAGTCTGCAAGCATCTCAGTCCATAATTGCTTCAAACGAGTTGGTCCATACTTGTTTCGAAAAGCTATCAAATAGTTTCCTTTGTTTCCTTTCAACTTTTGATTGATGACATCAATCTCCTCTTCAGAGAAAAGTTTCATAAAACTCACAAATTGAGAGAACATAAAAGCTCCTCGTTATGGATAAAGATTGAGTGGTTTTATTGGAATCAAAAGGTATACCAAAGATTGGACTCTTCTCTTCCGATCCTTGGTCAAGAAGAGCTCAGGGTCTTGAAACCGCATTTCGAAACCTTGGAATAGATGCCATGCAAGTGATTCCTTGGAAAGTTTCCAGATGGGGGAGCACAGAAAAGCATGAAATCATTCAAGACAAAACTGATCTCTCAAAACTGGGATTGCTCTTTGTACTAGATATTGGTGCAAATGATATTGGTACATTCTTCAATCGTGTTGGTCTATTGTCGGCACTCACAGAGATGGGTGTCATCGTTGTGAACTCTGTATCATCAATTCTTCTTATGAGAAATAAAGCTGAAACCATGAGACGGCTGATTTCAGCTGGATTACCAGTTCCTGAAACCCTTATCACTGAATCGATAGATGATGCTGCGGAATTTGTAAGAAGGCACTTCCCTTGCGTATTAAAACCAATCACAGGATTTGGGGGTATAGGAGTTCAACTGATAGAACGCGAGTTTGATTTGGAAAACATCTATGACTATCTGAAATTTCATAGTCAGATGTTTGGTAAAGGAGCGTATCTTCTTCAGGAGTATGTCAAGAGTCCTGGCTATGATATTCGCGCTTTGGTTCTAGATGATGAAGTGATAACGACAATGCGGCGTGTTGGCGGTGAAGGAATCACAACAAACATTCATAGTGGAGGTGTACCAAAGAAAAACACGACAGATGTCAGTGATCTTTCAATTCGAGCTGCTAAGTCAGTCAAGGGACGTCTTGTTGGAGTTGACATCATACCTGATGAAGATGAAAAACTATGGGTACTTGAGGCGAATGCCACTCCTGGATGGAACGGGCTTCAACAGGTGACTAATTTTGATATCTCCAGTCGTATTGCTCAGTCTCTAGCAGAAACCTTTTAAGAGAGCACTTGGGGTGGCCACATGTTCATGCACCCTTTGGGTGACGAAATCCGTCCTGCTAAGCAGGGCCAGCAAAACGAAATTCTGAGGTTTACAACCTTTGACAGAAGCCGCTGAAGCCAAACCAGAAGATGTTGAGTTTCTCCGCGCGAAACTAAGAGAACTCAAGACCCAAGCCCGTGATGAACTTGAGGTTCTCAGACGCGATCGGGATCAAATGCGGGAATACAAGACAATACGTGATGAGCATAACAAAGAAGTCCGTGGACTCATAGAATCCGTTAAAGCAGAACGTGAAGAACGAGACCGGATTAACAAAGAAATCTCTGATGCTAAGGATCGTAGAACAGCTATTCATGCACAGCTAAAAAGTTTGTATGACGAAATTCGAGAGCTACGGAGCAATCTTGTTGGTAGTCCATCGACTGACCAACGAAGAATGATGCGTCGTGTTGAAGAACTGGAATGGCGTCAACAAACAGACCAACTTACAAGAGATGAAGAACTCTCTATTGTTGAAGAGATTGCTAAGATTGAAGCAAAGCTTGTGAAGATTGGTCAAGAAAAGGAGAAACAAGATAAAATCAGCGAGAAACGAAGACTCGCTAGAAAACTCAAGGAAGAGGCTTCTGAAGCACACGAGAAAGTCATCGAACTTTCAGAGCAAAGTCAGATACACCATCAAGAAGTTGTACGTATCAGACCAACACTTGAAGAGTATAAGAAATCCGCTGACACTGCCCACAAGAACTTCGTTGAATGGCTTAAAAAGGTCAAAGACGGTGAAGGCAAGCTCAAAGAGCTTAGAACACAAATTGAAGAAATTCAAGGAAAGCTTCGCAAGTTTACCGTTGAGAAACGAGATATTGAACAGAAAGAGATGCGTGATCAACAACGAGCTCAAGAACGTGAGCGCACAGATGCCGCTGTTGAGAAGCTACAATCTGGAAAGAGACTTACTTTTGATGAGTTCATCTTAGCACAACGTCAAGTTACTGATGACAAGAAAAAGACTCAGAAGGGTAGAAAACGTGGAAAGGAACCCGAACCCGAACCTGATGTCGAATCTGAGTCGGAAACTGAAACCGAACCGGTTGAAGCTAACATGCCAGAGTCTGAGCCCGATGTAGAAGAACCCGAGGCTACTGTGGAAGATCTAGTGGAAGATGGACCTGAGGAGTAAACCACATAGTTGGATGGCACCTAATAACCAGGTTTGAAAATAGGAGGGCATAGTGATGAGTAGTAGGAGTCAGAGACCTGTTGGTAAACTCTCTGCAACTACTATGTTCTATATCCTTGCACTTGGTTCCGGCGTTATGCGAACATTTTCCGTTGTATTTGATATTGTTGCTCTCAATACTTCGGAGATTGATGTTCTGACATATGGTTTCCTTGCTCAATGGACGAGTTTCACTGTGACTTTTGCAGTAGTTGCTGTGCTCAGTATTAGAAGGAAAACTAACGGGAAGAAACGTGCATTGGGTTATAGTCTTGATCCTGATTTTGACAAATTGCGACTTCTACCTAGAAAACCAATGCTCTACATTGCCATCGCTGGCGTTTTTGCTGGAATCTCAACTGTATCATATTATGTAATTTCAGGAATATCAGATGCCACAAATGTTCTGCCATACGGTCAGCTTGTAATCATCTATCTCTTGATTGCGGACTTGATGGCTGAAAAAGACACACCAACCATCATTGAGATTCAGTCAATCATCTCTATCCTATTCGGAGTTCTTTTAGTCGGTGCCAATCCGGGAGGCTTTGATGCTCTAACACTATTGATAGTTTTGGGACCATTGAACGTATCTTCAGCAATTGTTACATATTATCAGCGAAAAACAAAGAGATATGAAATTCGCCCAGGCCTACGTGTTGATTCTCTGAACATGAGAGTCTGGAGTCTTCTAGTTCTGAATCTTGTACTAAGCCTCTTCACTTTGCCATTCTTGACTCCGGTTTCTTGGGAAGTGATGATAACCAATTTTGGTCCTTTGTCTGGACTTATGGTTGGAACCTCTCTTGCGACATTCCTATCCATTGTCATGTATATTCGCGCGTTGGGTAGAGGTTCTATGGCGGTCGTGAATTCCCTGTCTGCGATATCTGTAGTTCTTGGGATTCCTGTTACACTACTTGGAAACATGGTAGTTCCTGGAGCTTTTGGTGTTATTGATGCAGATTCATTCCTTTGGTCTCTCAAAATTTTTGGTGTTGTACTTGTTTTGATTGGGGTCATAGCCTTACAGGCATCTGATGTGCGATCAATTGTTTTGATTAAAGTGAAACCATTGACAGGAGATCTCATACCACTACTGTTTGATGTAAAGGGAGTAGAAACAGCGGCTGCACTTGCTGGTAGACATGACTACATTCTCACAATTAAAAGTCGGAACTTAGCAAAAACTCGTTCATTGATACTGAAAAGAATTCAGAAAATACCAGGAATAGCTGATGTTGAAACCCTTGTTGTGATTAAAGATTATAGATAAAAAAAGGAGATAGATAAATGACAGACAAAGTTTTGGCATATGTGCTGATGGAGATTGAAATCGGAAAGACTGATGATGTTGTACAACAACTCAGACAGATTGAAGAAGCCACAAAAGTGGCAGTCACCACCGGGTCATACGATATAGTCGTATTATTGGAGGCAAACAACCTAGAGCATCTCTATGAGTTGACGGTACAGCGAATCCACAAGATTCCTGGAATCAAAGACACTCAGACTGCAGTTGTTGAGAAAATCATGTCACTCTAAGTCCGTAATCAATTCCTCGTCAATCACGTTTTTATCTTGCCAAGATAATAAATCTACCAGGGAAGTGGTTTGAATTGGAAGAGGTTACTATTTCTGGACTAACTAAAAACTTCGGAGACCTTGTTGCTGTTGATCATATGGAACTGAGTATTCCAGCTGGTACAATCTTCGGGTTGTTGGGACCCAATGGTGCTGGTAAATCAACAACAACACGCCTTTTGAGCACACTTCTACGACCAACAGATGGTACTGCAGTTGTCAGTGGTCATGATATTCTAATGGAACCGGTACGTGTTCGTGAAATAACTGGAGTGCTGCCAGAGGAAAGCAATCATACTATCTATCCGACATTGACTACATATGAAAATCTGCAATACTTTGCTAGGCTGTACGATGTTTCAGAGGAAGATATCCCCGATAGGATTGAAGAACTACTCAAGTTCATGGAATTATGGGATCGAAAGGATGACAAAGCTGGCGAGTTGAGCACAGGAAACCGGCAACGACTTGCATTGTGTAGGGCAATTCTTCATAGACCCAAGGTACTGCTTCTTGATGAACCCACAAGTGCTTTGGACCCGATTGCTGCTAAACGTGTCCGCGAGCTAATACTCAGCCTTTCTCACCAGTATAAACAAACGTTCTTCATAAACTCACACAACCTTCCTGAAGTACAAAGAGTCTGTGATAGAATTGCAATAATCGATAAGGGAAAGATTCTGCTTCAGGGAAATACCCACGAACTACGTTCAACGTTATTGGCAAAACAGGAGTTTCGAATTAGAATCGTAGGAGATGTTGAACAAGCTAGTTCTATTGCAAAGTCAATGAATTTTGTTCAAGAGGTTAAACTAGAAGTTGATTCGATATTAGTCACCATTGAGAATCCTACTGAGAATAACTCCACCTTGATGCAATCTCTATTATCTGATGGTATAAAGATTATAGAATTTGCCGAGGAAGAAGCATCACTTGAAGACCTCTATCTTGAGGTTGTCAAAGGAGGTAATGAATAATGGCATTCAGTAAATCATTGATTGTAGCAAAAACAGACCTCAAGATGGCTTTGAAGGTAAGCTATGTTAAATATGGATTGGTTCTAGTTGCAGCGGTCGGTCCGATAATGATTCTTTTACTCGTAGGTTTTCTTGCTTTTACTGCCCCAGCTGCAGAGGCAGTATTTGTACTACAACTCATGAGTCCAATTATCTCACCAATGATTGGTGTGTTTGCAATAATCCCGGCATCTCTCATTGCTGCTAACTCTTTAGTAGGAGAGCGTGAACAGAACACTCTCGAACCTCTCCTTTGTACTCCTTTAACAGACCGAGAACTACTCATTGGAAAAGTTCTCAGCTCATTCATTCCAAGTATGGGGCTACTGCTAGGCTCAATATTGATTACAGAGATTGGAACCACCATTATGTTCATGATCTCTGGTCTACCACTAATCCTATTTCCCGATATACAAGGTCTGTTTCTACTCTTAGCCGCAGGACCTCTTATGATTCTTGCAATGAACTCCATAATGATACTCATTAGTGGTAGAGTGAGTCGTGTCTATGAAGCGTATCAAACTTCTGGAGCAACTGTAATGGTATTCATTCTACCAATGCTTTTGCCCATGGTTACCCTTGATGCTACAGGTGCGATGGATCCAAATGCAGTTCTGTTGACAAACCTAATTACTATCCTAGTTGCAGCAGTCCTGTTTGTGGTGACATGGGCATTAGCATTTAGTAGATTCAACAGAGACCATATGGTTTCACTTGTTTAGAATAGTAAAGAGGGCATTGCCCTCTATTTCCATTTATTCCCTTATCTTTTTCAAACCAGATGGATATCGACCTGCGAGATCCCTATAGATAGCTTTGAATCTAGAGAGTTCTTCTTTGTGCTTCTCTTGAACATCTCCTATTTCTTTTGCTGGGACTCCAACAACAATTCTTTCATCTAGAATCTCAAAACGTGCTCTAACAACTGCACCTTCCCCAACAATACACCATTTTCCAACAATAGCGTAATCTGAAACGATGGCTCCCATTCCAACAACTGCTTCATCTTTGATTGTCGCGTTGTGAACAATGCATCCATGTCCAAGGGTGACATTATTCCCAATTACTGTAAGCTCCTCTGGTCGCGCATGAATGATGACATTATCCTGTACACTGCATCCATCGCCAATCCTGATTTCTCCATAATCTCCTTTCACAACTGCCCCCGGAGCGATATAGCATTCCTCTCCAATCGTCACCTTTCCAATTACAGATGCTGAGCTGCTCACATAAGATGTCTTTCCTATTATTGGAACTCGTCCTTCGAATTCATAAATAGCCATAGAAACACCACTTTCTGTTACAGAATAACTCAGTTATTAGCTTGAAGGTAGCTGAAATGAGAATACACCCCTCTCCGAAACGTTAATGTTCTGGCTTACCAAAGGTTCTGTATCATCACTATTCGGTAGAGGATGCTAAACCTTGAATAATGAAGAAACTCAAATCTTTCCAATTCTGAGGGGCGAGTCTGTCAGTGAGAGTGGAGAGTTTTCTGGTAGAGCTGTAATCATTTGCGAGCCTGATGATCTCACACGTGATTGGGCTGAAGACTCCATTGCAATATTGCATAAGGATCTGGAATTATATTTCACCGAAAATCCTGCCGCTCTGGATTCCCTCTTCAAAGTAGTGACTGCTGTTCTCGCAGAATTCGGAGAATCGATTAGTCCTTTTGCATCATATGCAACTCAACATGGAGCAATCGCAGTAATAAAGGTCGGCGATGCTACGCATGTTCTTGAGGATGACATGCATATTCGTGTGGAAGCAATCGAGAATCAGGGCGATGTTTACTTCATTGATTAACCATCAATACGATATTTCGGGGTCGCTTTAATCAGCAAGGCTTTATGCTACTCTTTGACGGTGAGAGTAAGAGGCAAACTGCATGCGCCGATTGGAGGAGGAGTCCACTAGGAGACAGATTGTTGTGGATAGGTCTGCGGCTCGAATGAGTCACCTCAAAACTTTGGCTTTTACTCTTCTCATGACTTCAGTCTACACAGTGTTTCTCTGGTTCCTGTGTTATACTAGACCATCAGTAGCTTCCTCTCTCCTATTATTTGGTTCTCAAATTGCAATTGGTTTTCCTGCAACTCGTGCATATTATGAATGGGGGATTTCCAATAAAGAGAAACTACATTTTCTAGATCCAGCGAAAATGAACGGAAAAGGGAAGCAACTTGAAATAGACATTCATCTGGGAGACCTGGCTTTATTGTTTGAGAAAATGCAGCTCAAGGTCAATAAATACGACAAGGGAAGCTTCGATGACCTTAATGATTTGGCGTGGTTTGGTATCTTTGTTTGGTCGGCACTCTCATCATCACTTTTCTTTCTCAATATCGGCGGCTATCCCATCTGCATTGGTGGTTCGTTAGTTCTAGTTTTGACCTGTACTGCGAGTTATTTGAGTGGTTATTGGAAACAGAGAAACCAGTCTTTTGAGGATGATTTGAATCATCTTCAGTATTACGTTGAGAAACGCTACAAAGACTTGGATGAGCACTTGCCTAGGAAAGGTTCACGGATCTACATTCAAATGGTGAAGAAAAGGAGGAAATTTGTTCTAACCGACTTCAGTATAGAGATCTCATTAGGAGGTAATAATGCCATAGAATACCACATGGGCTTGTCATCAACAGAGAAAGAGCGTATCTTAGTTAAGGCTGAGGATGCAGTTTTGAATCGAATATACAATAGAACAAAAGAAATGCCGGCTTTTGTTGAAAATGGATGGGTTATTGAACGAATAATGACTTTATCCGGTCCAATTGTTCGGATACTAAATCAGTCATCGGATTTCTCTCTATTGAATAGAGTATCATACATCAAAAGCCCCTCAATCATAGATGAATCCTCAATAATTGTGGAAACCATCTTTTCCAATGTGTTGAAGTTTGCATCTTAGAATCATTGAACTCATAAGTGGAATCTATTACTAAACGAGTCATTCTATACCATAAGCTCTAAGACGCTACCCGTAAACACATTAAACGAGGACTGCTTTCATGAAAGTCAAGCTCAAAATTGAAAAACAATGGCTTGAACTGGAACGTAAGAGTATGTCCAAGATGCGGCAGGAATACGAAGCCTGGGAGCGTGAAACTCTAAAAAAAGCTCAAGAAGCTACTGACCTTAGCGGATTACGAGAAGTCTTCTATCAACTTGGTGATCGATGGGAGTTCGACCAAGTAACCGGAGCTTGGCTCGGCAGTGGTGAACCACTTGACGCAGTAGGTTTAATTCTTAGACTACCTGGAATAGAGCCTACCAAGGAACGATTTGTCCTCTATGCAATAATGGCTTACTCAAAAGGTTTCACTCAAAGCTTTGATCATTTGGGCGATAAAGAGCGGATAATTGTAGAACGAGATAAGAAGTCAGGAAAACTCTCTGCATGGAGCACTACTGGTCATGGCGCAATAGATATGTTCTCCTCCGATTTGTCAGCATTTGACACTCTTGAGAAAGCATTAGAAACCTGCAATCTTGTTGCTCAACCTGGAGATCATGCACTCAGGATAGAGGTCCCGGAGTCTTCAGGAATTTTGAATTTCATGATTAAAAGGCTCTGGGAAATTGCTGGAGGGAATATGGATTTCACAGTCAAGGCGATTGATGTACTTACTGACAACGATATTGAAAATTCGCTGGATTTCAAGTTCTATAGATATGCAAATTCAGTAGTTGAACTTGACAAGATTTGGAGAGAGCTTACAGAAGGAACTCTTGACAAAGCCAAAGAGAAGGTATTGGATAAAATTCCAGACCACATTGAAGCAAGAAACAAAATAACACTCAGGAAGATTGAGGGGCTTCTGCACGTGTTGTGGTTTAAGCCTCCGGTTGAGCAACTGCGTGCAATTCAAAAGATGCATGACGAGCTAGCAACAGAACCAACACCAACTGATGTTCAACGAACCCTTAGACCATACATTGGAGAAGTTGCTTATGCTCTCGTCGATGTAACAGAGAAAGCCAAGTATCTGAAATGGAAGAGTGTCATTGAGAAGAAGGATTTCAGTAGAAGTGATGTTTTCAAAGGTTTCGATTTGTCTACCCTCGCAAGGGATGCCTTTGTTGTTGCTCTTGAAGACATCCTTCGTGAACATACGCTGGCCTATATTGGCTATCCTGAACGGGCAACAATGAAAGATAAAATCATGAGAATCTTTCTTAGCTCTTTGATACTCCCGCTCAGGCTATATTCCGCATTTAAGAACACTATGCTGAGATTCATCGATAGAACATTTCTACTCCCACTGCAGAAACGTCGAGCATCGACTCTTGCTGAAAGTAAGCCCAGTGATGAAGAAACTGTAGAAGATTGATCATTTTGGTGCTTCTTTAAAGAGGTCAACTAGCTCCCATAATTCTCCCACAATGTGAGTGTCTTCAGGAGCTTTCTTTGCCTCCTCAGGATCGGCCCAGGTTGTGAGTACAGGAATCATACCCGCTCTCTTAGCTGCAAGAATGTCTGCATCAACCCTATTGCCAACAAATGCACAGCGTAATGGATTGACTCCAATTTCATCCGCTGCGAGAATGAGTGTATAGGGATATGGTTTAGAATAACCAGGAACTGAACTCCATTGAACAGTAGAGATGAAATCCAAGATCTCCCATTTCCTCAGGAGCTCTGTGGGGTCATCTTGACGTCTCGTACAGATTCCCAATTGATAACCCCTGTTTCTTAGCTCTGAGAGAGTGGAGATCGCATTTGGTCTGAGGGACTCCCAATTACTCAGCTCTCTTTTCCAAAGCTTTTCAACGAAAATCAGAGATTCATCAGAGATGCTATCAAAACCCAAAACCTCATACATCACACGATTCGCTCCGATCCAATGTTCCACCTCACTACCAAAATGAATGTGTACATTGTTATCAATCTGATACGGATTGAACCATTCAACGACCCTCTCTAGTGCTTCATTTATCTCATCATCAGTAAATTTGCCTAGATCGAATCCAGCCTCCTTGGATACTTTTCTTGTTAAAAACAGAATCCCTTCATTTTCATAAGTGATGGTTTCATGGAGATCAAGAAGAATCGCCTTGACCATACTCAATCTTTGTCTATTTTCTCCCATATGTGTTGAACTGCTGAGATACTAAAAAAGAGTGTGTTGAGAGGAATGCGACATACTCAATAGGGCATCGTATTTTCAAATTTGATGGAGTACAAGCGATGCGTTTGGGAATAATCGGAAATGGCGTGGCTGCTACAACTGCTGTTCGTGAAATCCGAAATAAGGACCAGCAGGTCGAGATAGATGTCTTCACTGATGAACGTCACACGTACTATCCTCGACCAAATCTGATTGATCTTGTAGCAAACCGTCGAACAGTCAAAGAAACAATTCGTTATGATTTAGATTGGTATGAAGAGAATGATGTGGACCTCTTCCTCTCTACTCCAGTATTTCAAATCGACACCGAGAAAAAAAGAGTCATATCCACATCCGAAGACTATGGCGATTACGACTCGATCCTCATCGCGATAGGATGTCGGCCCTTTATTCCTCCCTTCGAAGGACTTCACAAAAACAATGTTCATGTGATTCGAACACTGGATGATGCACTGGATATTCGAGAAGCCGTGAAAGGTGCTGGTAGAGAAATCATAATTGGCGGAGGGATCCTTGGAATCGAACTCGCAGCAGCAATGAAGGAAGTTGGCGGGGATCCTATTGTGGTAGACTATGCTGATCGCCTTCTCCCCATTCAACTAGATGACCAAGGTAGTAAGGTCCTGACGAAACAGATTGAGAAAAAGGGAATACAGGTTCTGTTTGGGTACGAGTGCAGAGGAATCACCGGAGAAGAAGATGCTGCAGGGATTGTATCAAAGCAAGGTGATGAGATCAAAGGCGACTTAGTTGTAATTGCTACTGGAGTTAGGTCTAATACAATCATCGCGAAGAATTCAGGTATTGATTATCATCACGGAATTACTGTTGACGATTATATGCAAACATCAGCACCTGGTATTTTTGCAGCAGGAGATTGTATGGAGTGGAACAACCAATGGTTTGGCATTATTCCTTGGGCTACTGCAACTTCAAGAATCGCAGCACAGAATATGTTGGAGTTTGGTAGTGCAAAGTTCGAAGGCATCACTCCGTCGAATCAATTACAGGTTGTAGGAATTGACCTTACGAGTATAGGCATTGTCCATCCCGATTCACCTGATTATGAAACACACGTGTCAGTAGATATCGAAAATGGCAAGTATTTCAAAGCAGTTTTGAAGGACCATGTATTGGTTGGTGGTATCTCATTAGGAAGCCGCAAAGTAGCACTCAAACTCCGTAGTTTGATAATGAAGGGTGAGAAGATCGAGGACCACGAGTCTATCTTCGAGGATGCTTAGTCAA